>NZ_CEEDFC010000020.1:0-152779 GCF_979254005.1 Variovorax sp. AC103
CATTTGCGACTTCAGTTCGCGTACGGAGGGAAGGCGATCGTTCGCTTTCAGGCTACCCGCGCGAATGCGCTGAGCGAAGTTGTCAGCAAGCTTCTCGTAGCGGTTCATGGGGATCTCCTTCTGATACGGTCGTTCGGGACTGCTCCCAAGATTGTCATATCAGACGTTGGCGTGCCCCGGAGCGACTATCGGCCTCTCCGCATCTGATACGGAAATTTTCAGCCGATCTGGTTCTGTACGTATCAGCCTGGAAGATGAACACTCGACAGCACGATGAGAGTGCTTCTGTGGTGCCGGCAGACGGCTCCGTCTTGCGACCCAGGTCTTGCGTGCATTTTGAGGCGCCCCGCGCACGACCATTTAGCCACCACAACTGTTTTGTTCGATCGGTTCTCCGTTTTTTATGGGGCTATTGAACTACTCGCCGCACTCGGGCAATTCGCCGTCTGTCACGATTAATACTCTTTAAATCATGAATTCAATCCCTATCTCTTTTGTTATTTTCAAGGTCCTCGTGCTCAGCGTCGGCATGTATTTGGCCGTCAAGTGGCATTACGATCGAGGTCAGAAAGACAAGAATCAAAAGACAGCTGCAGTGTTGCTGACATCCATTAAGGTGGGCGCGGCGTTCGTCGCTTCTGCGTTCTTTGTGCTGTTCCTCACTTTTGAATTTTGCAACAGGATGGGTCTTGACCTAACCATGCGGTGATTGAAAGTTTTCGGTCGATACCCCGAATACAGTGCAACTAAAGGCACTAGCCTTTCTGCGACGAACCTCGACACGACGGCGCGGTATTTGCCTAGCATGCCGACGTGCGAGGCGCGAGCTTGGACAGCTTTCTAAAGTACCTCCAGATACCTTTTAAGCCGTAAACAGATGTCCAAAAAATACAAGAAAATATTTCAGAACTTCAAAGTAGTCAGCATGATGCTCCGAAAATTGCATAATTGGGAAACATGACTAACGATGGCCAACTTGGTTCAAACTCTAGCGGAAGAGATCTCGTTTGATTTGATGCATTGAGATACTTTCACGGCATATTGCCGGACGGTACGGTCGACTGACCAAACTGCACCGCCGTCCAACTGTTTCGCCGACAGGAAGACCAAACGGCTCCAGGGCAGATGACCCGGCTCGACATTGCGCTGGAGGCGATACGGATTTCCCACCCCGAGCAACGGCCGCGGAAGTACCTCTGCAAGAGCTGGCGAGAACTCCTGAAACGGTCCGGGCAGTTTCACGTTCGCTATGAAAAAGGAACCTGTGAGCAGCAGGGCATTACTTGGTACCGGAGCTTGAATCTCAGCGAGCTCCTCGGGGCGCCGGCATAGTCGGTGCAACGATGGACGCTCAGCCCCTCAGCCAATTCACCGGGGGGCGGGAGGCAACGCCGACGAGTTCGCTGGTTGCCGCTGGCGACATAGTGGCTATCTCACGCAGGTTCTGACGAGTACATTGTTTAACATAACACGCATTGCTTAAATTGTGAATGTGGCGAATGAATAGTGATGTCCCCGAATGCGCCAGTGATTTGGTTCCCGAAGGCGCTGTCGTCCCAGCAATCACCAACTCGCGCCGGGCGTTGCCAAGCTCGCCTTTGGCCTGGAAGGGCTCGCTACGCAGACTTCGGCGCCACTGGCCTGCGAGAAGCTCGGCGAGCGCAATTTGGCTGACGCTGGGGATGGAGCCGGTGCGCAGGCTGTGAACGCAGCGGGACTGTCGACGCGCGCAAGCAGGACGCCAGCGGCATGCCTCCAGAACTCTTGGTAGTCCAAATTTCTGTCCGCACCCTCCACATCTGGCGAGACGAGTCCCGCTCCGCGACTCGGTAGATACCCTGATTGGCCGTTGATGTACTAACTAGTACATTCCTGTGTACCAATCAGTACATAAAAATGCCCATCCCCCGCATCGTCAATCCCGAAGCCAATCGTCAGAACATCATCGATGTGGCAACGGCCGAGTTTTCCGCGCACGGCTTGGCCGGCGCACGCGTCGATGAGATAGCCAGCAAGACTGACTGCAGCAAGCGCCTCATCTACTACTATTTCGGAGACAAGGAAGGTCTGTACTCGGCCGTGCTCGAAAGCGTCTACCGCCGCGTACGCAGTGTGGAGAGCGAACTCGACTTCGATCACGTCAACCCCGAAGAAGCTATGCGCCGCATGGTCGCCTTCCGCTTCGACCATCATTTCGAGAACCGCGATTTTGTCCGGCTCGTGACCATAGAGAACATCCACAACGCGCGCTTCCTGCAACAGTCATCGGTCATCCGCGAGCTGAGCGCGGCCGCCGTCGAGCGCGTGGCACTCATCTATCGGCGGGGCGTTGAAGCGGGCGTGTTCCGCAGCGGGCTGGAGCCGGTCGACATCCACTGGCAGATCAGTGCGATGAGCTTCTACAACGTATCCAACCGCGACACCTTCTCGGCGCTGTTCGACATCCAGCTCGATGCGCCCGACGTGGTAGCGCGCCTGCGCCGCAACGTCATCGACACCGTGCTGCGCTTCGTGGCCCGCCACCCTTCTTCAACGAACACCGAGACATGAACTCCACCACCGCCACCGGCGCTGCAGGCGCCACAACCACCGAGGCGCCGACGCGTGCGCGGTTCGGCATTCTCGCGCTGCTGGCCACCGGCACGATGATCAACTACCTCGACCGCACCGTGCTCGGCATTGCCGCGCCTACGCTGTCGAAGGATCTGGGGCTATCGCCTGCCGTCATGGGCTTCGTGTTCTCGGCCTTCGCGTGGACTTATGCGGCCGCGCAGATCCCAGGCGGTGTGTTCCTCGACCGCTTCGGCAACAAGCTCACCTACTTCCTGTCGCTGACCTTCTGGTCGCTGTTCACGCTGCTGCAGGGTTTTGCAACCGGGCTCTACAGCCTCGTTGCGATGCGGCTGGGCCTGGGCGTGTCCGAGGCGCCCTGCTTCCCCGCCAACAGCCGCATTGTGAGCACGTGGTTCCCGCAGAAAGAAAGGGCGCGCGCCACCAGCATCTACACCGTGGGCGAGTACGTAGGGCTCGCGTTCTTCAGCCCGCTCCTGTTCTACATCATGGGCATGTATGGCTGGCAGGCGCTGTTCATCATCGTGGGTGCCGTGGGCCTCGCCTTCGGCGTCGTGTGGTGGGCCTGTTATCGCGAGCCGGGAGACAGCCGCTGGGCCAACCGCGCCGAGCTCGACCACATAGCAGCCGGAGGCGGGCTGGCCGCACGCCGCGAGCAAACGGTGCCCTTTTCATGGGCCAACGTGCGCCTGCTGCTGTCGTACCGCCAGATTTGGGGCGCGAGCATCGGCCAATTCGCGGGCAACGCGACGCTGGTGTTCTTCGTCACCTGGTTCCCTACCTACCTGGCCACCGAGCGCCACATGGGCTGGGTAAAGGTGGGCTTTTTCGCGGTGCTGCCTTTCATCGCGGCCGGCGTGGGCGTGATGTTCGGCGGCTGGCTGTCGGACAAGCTGCTCACGCGCACCGGCTCAGCCAACCTCGCGCGTAAGCTGCCCATCGTGGCGGGCCTGTTGCTGGCCTCGACCATCGTGGCCGCCAACTACGTCGACCGCGACGAAGTGGTCATCGCCATCCTGTCGCTCGCCTTCTTCGGCCAAGGCATGGTCGGCCTGGGCTGGGTGGTGATCGCCGACATCGCGCCCACGACGCTCATGGGCCTGACGGGCGGCATCTACAACTTCATGACCAACCTGTCTGGTATCACCACGCCGCTGGTGATTGGCTTCATTGTCGGCGCGACGGGCTCCTTCGTCTGGGCACTAGCTTTCATGGCGGTGCTGGCGCTGCTGGGGGCGCTGTCGTACATTTTCCTGCTCGGCGACATCCGCCGCATCGAGCTGCCATGACCGGCGACGTGCGTTGCCTCGTCAGCGCCCGTGACCAACTCGGCGAAACGCCGATCTGGTGCCCGCGCACCCAACGCATCTGGTGGATCGATATCGAGCGTCCGAAGCTGCAGTCCTTCGACGAGCGCATATGCGAGCACCAGGTGTTCGAGTTTCCGCAGAGCACCTACCTTGGCAGCCTGGCGCTGCACCGGCAAGGCGGCTTCGTGTTGGCGCTGGACAACACGCTCCACCGCTTCGACCCTGCCACGCGGGCGCTCCAACGCATCGCCGAGATTGAGCCCATCGACAAGGGCACCCGCCTGAATGACGGCCGCTGCGACAGCCGGGGCCGTCTCTGGATCGGCACCATGGACGCCGCCATCGAGAAACCGCTCGGCAGCTTCTACCGCGTCGAGCCCGACGGCACGGCGCACTGGCTGTTCGACGACATCATCGTGACCAACTCCGTGTGCGCGTCGCCCGACGGCCGCACGCTCTACATGTCGGACACGCGGCGCTTCAAGCTGTTCGCGTTCGACGTCGACGTGCATAGCGGCGCGCTGTCGAACAAGCGCGTGTTTGTCGACTATGCCGACCAGTGCGGCCGCCCCGACGGCGCCTGCGTCGACAGCCAAGGATTTGTGTGGAACGCCGTGTTTGCGGGGCACCGCGTGGTGCGTTATGCGCCCTCGGGCGCGGTTGACCGCGTCATCGAGCTGCCCGTGACGCACCCTACCTGCGTGTGCCTGGGCGGGCCCGACCTGAAGACGCTTTATATCAGCACGGCCACCAAGATGATCCCGCCCGAGGTGCTCGCGAGTGAGCCGATGGCCGGCGCCCTGCTGGCAGTGGAGGTCGATGTGCCAGGACTACCTGAAGCGATGTTTGGCACGGCCTGAGGCGGCGCTCTGCAAGCCGCGGCATCGGCGAGAAGCTCGCTGCCTTGCCGCGTTCGATCGGATCGGATCGGATCGGATCGGATCGCCTTCGCTTTCGCTTCATGTCGTCTTCCGCCCCAATCGTGTTTTCACTCCGTTCATCGAGTGGCGTGCCACCATAGTTCGTCCCCGTGGACCGGTGCGCGGGAACAGCGGCGGCGCGGTGCCGAGCCATTATTGCAAGAGTTAGGGTTTACCCTATAATCGACGCAACTGTATTTATCCCCGGAGTTCCAAATGTCCGCGCTCTTGCTCTGCCTCGTTGCATTGGCCGCCGTCGTCTTGTCGGGTTTTGTGACAGCGAAAAAGCTGGACGAACTCCACTGACCTGACCACGAGGTCCCGTCCCTGTTGTCTCCTCCATCGTCTTTCGATGGATTGGCCTCCGCGCAGCGATGTGAGGAGGTTTTTTGGGGAGGCACGTCGCGGGGTCCCCTGCTCACGCGGTTGGGTTTCACCGTCCGCATCGCGCGCGCTGGTCACATTGAAACTGTCACGTGAGTCGACGAACGATGCAGCCGCAGCCGCATCGGAAGCGGTCAGTCGGTCACCAGAGCTGTCTGCCCTGCCCTTCGAACCTCCAGCCATTCGAGCCGGCGCCCACCACATCGAACGATCAGTCAGCCATCCGCTGCCGCGCCGTTGGCCGAGATACAGGCAGATGGCGATCGACGGCGAGTCTATGGGGCGTCGGCACTATCGACTGGAGCTGACCACGTCATTTGCCCTCCATCACAATCGCCCCGGGTGCAGAAAGCTCTATCTGCGTCTGCTTCTGGCAGGCGAGGCGACGACCGTTGCAGATGCGTGCGCAGCGCAGGCCGCCCTCATCGACGCCAGATCGCAAGGAAATCGCGGCTCCCGTTGACTGCGCGCGAAAACAGCCATGGTGGAGTGGTCTTCTCGTTCGGCAGTTGCCAAATGGGCTTCTGCGCATGCACGCGCTCATTGCCAACGAAGATGTAGTCCTCGCACGATGCAATCAGCGAGGCCTCGTCCACACCGGTGAGGCTTCCGCCTGCTCCGGGCGGTCCGGATCGAAACGGTGGGTGACCGAGCATGCGACCACGACCTGCGGCCAGTACTTGGCCACGGCGGCGACAGCATCGAGCTTGTCCACGTGGTCGCCTTAGCGGATCGTGGGCTGCCCAAGTTCGTCGTGTACGACGTCATGCCCTCATCTTCTTGCTGCCGATTGTCAGTGGCAGGGATGGACAAGGCGTGCGCCAGACCGCCATGTCCGGAACCGATCTCGATGGCGGTTCTGCCTGCGATGCGAGATCTGAGAAAGTCACAGAGCTCGTGGGTGGGGATGCTGAGCAAGTTCGCACGCACGCCAAACACCAACAGCTCTTGCGCGGTCGTTCTCTCAAGGGTGCAAGCCGGAACTACGCGAAGGCGCCCGCGACCGTAAAGAAGGTCAGTGGATATGTCTCGCACCTTGCTCGTGTAGATGGTGAATACATCCATTAAGGATTTCTGGCTCATGGCTGCAAGGAACACCTCCGCGGGCGTGTGACCGCGCCGAAGCTTTCAGCATAAAGCCGGAATCAACAGGTCGATGCGGGCGCCCTTGCATTGATCCAGGGACCCGGAGGGTGCTTCCTCGCCGTCTCATTTGGCGAGCGCGGCCTGGGCATCGACTCGGTGCTCGTAGCAATACCGGCGTTGATACGCGAGGGCACCCAAACCGACCACCAGTAAGGTGGTGAAGTTGAACTGTTTCGCCGCGCAGATCGGACCTTGTCGAATGCAGACGTCCGTATAGCCACTGGCCGACAGAATTCCTGTCGAAACACCCTCGGCACCAGCAAGGGCTGGCTGTTGTCGCGTTTGGGCGCGGATGGCGGAAGTGGCGCGTGACATCTTCATGGTGACCTTGCTCAGCCGCCTCGTAGCGCAGATGAACATCGCGTTCTCGGAAGAAAAGGCGGATTTCATCGGGATGGGGTACAGGACACATCCGCTAGAAGGGGATGTCGTCGTCCTGCACCTCGGTCGAGGGCGACGGGGAAGCCGGTGGGCTGGACTTCACCGGCGCGGCTTGCGGCGGAACTCCGACACCGGCGCCGTCGAGCGCGGCCTTCAGCGCGGCTTCTACCGCATCGATGCGCTCCTTGCAGACCTTGTACGCCTCGACCGACTCCGTGACGATGGTCAGCAGGTCATCGATGTTCGGGTCTTCCTGGTCGCGCAGGGTTTCCGCATGCTTCTGAAGCACCCCGTAGGCGTCCTTGAAAGTTCTTTGGTTCATGTTGTCTTTCGTGCTCTGGCGGGACTGGCTGCAACCTTGATTGAACCGTCCCTGAATTGAATGTGGAGTGCGCGCGACTGTTCGGCCAGCACGCTCGATGTCACAGGCTGGTCATCGTCATTTCGAACGATCGCAAAACCGCGGTTCAGCGTCTTGGCCGGCCCCTGGCCGGCGACCTCGCGCATCAATGCCTGTGAATTGCGTCGGGCCGATTGCACGGCGTGGCCGGCGCGCTCTCCCAAACGCTGCAGACGGTCGTCGGCCGCCTGTGCATTGCTGCGTGCGACCGCTGTTGTTCGGTCGACCACCGTGTTGAGTGCGACGCGCGTGGCCGCCCTGCCCTCCCCCAGGCTCGCCAGCGCACCAAGGCGAATGTCGGTCATCAACGCAGGCGCCTGCTGTTTGGCCGCTGCGACTGAATGCAACGCATTGGAGCGCACCTCATTGAACTTCGCCAAACTCTGGCGAGATGCGTCGTGCACGTGCCTTACCGAGCTTGCCGACATCGCATGGAGTGCGGCGGTGGTGTCCTGCTTGGCGCGGGCAAGGTGACCGCGCGCGTCAACCCGGATTCCAGCCTCTTGGCGCTCGATCCCCAGCCGTGCGAAGCGCGCCTTTTGCGCCCCGACATTCAGGATCGCGTCGAATGCTGCGCGTGTCTCGGCGACGCGACGCATGATCTGCTGTTCGATGCCGCCGATGACCTTGCTGGGCGTGTCGAATCGCAAATGGGCAACCTCGTCAGGCAGCGTGCTGTCGCGTTCGTGCCCGATGCCGGTCAGCACGGGGACGTCCTGATCGCAGATGAAACGGGCGAGCTCGTAGTCGTTCAGCCAAGCGAGGTCGTTCACGGCGCCACCGCCGCGAATGATCACAATGGCATCCGGGCGGTCGTCCTCCTGCAAGTCCCGAAGCGCGCGTTTGGCGGCTGAGACGATCTCCCGCGCGGCCCCTTCACCCTGGAAGCGGCTGTGCGCATACACAAACCGGCAGACGTCGAACTGTTCCAGCCGTTGGGCTTCCTTCCTGAAGTCGCCCAGGCCTGCCGCGTCTTGCGGTGCGACGACCAGAACGATCCGGAAATCCCACGGCGGCGAAAGTCGGCGATTGCGCTCGAACACGCCTTCTTGCTGAAGCCGGCTCCGGATCTCCTTTTTGCGCGCCTCGAGGTCGCCAAGGGTGTATTCCGAATCGATCGCATCGATCTCCAGGCTGAGCCCGTACTGCGCCTTGAACACCGGCCGGGCGCGCACAAGAAGCTTGATGCCCGCGCCGATCATCGCGCCGGTGGCTCTCTCGAATTCCGGCAGCACGCGCGATGCGGTGGCGGCCCAGATCATGGCGCGTGCACGGGCGATGGGCTGGCCCGCACCGTCCCGTTCGGCGACCTCCAGGTAAACGTGGCCATTGCGCACGGTCGCTTCATTGACTTCCACCATGGTCCAGATGCCGCTGGCGAATGCCTGGGCAATGGTCGATGCGACGCCGTTGAGCAGTCGCGACAACGCGATGCCCTGCTTGGCGCTGGCCAGGCCGGTTTCAACCTGCGATCGGATCGCCAGGCTGGGGCTGGCGCCCGCCACAACTGCGGTGCCTGCAGGCAGCCAGGCAGAGAAGGCGACCAGGTCGACCCCGGCTTCAACATACCAACGCTTGACCGAGCCGTCGAAACGCGCACCGAGCGCCTTGGCCGCGTCCTTGGCTCTGTACGGAACATCGAGGTAATGACGAGACATGAGAGTGAGTCTGGTGGAGGTTGCGCGACCGCGGTTCCGTCGGCAATGAATGGGGGCGCAGTGCTCGTCCTGCATGCTTGAAAGCAATGCGCGCCACCCACAATGTCGCGAGAAAGAACGCCAATTGGCATTGTCGTTGAATGCGCGGGGCGTAATAGATCGGCCCGCAATTGGAACACCGCGAAGCCCCGCAGCCTCCAGCAGCTATGCTCCGCTCTTCAATTGTTCAATAGGACTCTAGGTATGGCACAAACCCTCGCGCAAATTACCAAGCAGATCGAGAAGCTTCAGAAGGAAGCTGATGCGCTGCGTCACGCAGAACTCAAAGGCGTGGTCGATCGCATCAAGGTGGCTATTGCCCACTATGGCCTGACGCCCGATCAATTGGGCTTCGGCAAGCCTGCGGTAAAGAACGCGAAGCCCGCAAAGGCCGTGGCCAAGTCCGACAACAAGACTGCGGCTCCCCGGTTTGCCAATGACGAAGGCCAGGTGTGGTCGGGACGTGGCCCGCGGCCGCGCTGGTTGCGCGAGGCGCTGGCCGTCGGCCGTTCGCTGGACGAGTTCAGCACCGATGCACGGAAGCGCACGTCCACCGCAAGCCCTGAGCCCAAACCACGCAACGTGGGCGCCGTGGTCGTTCCGCCGGCGAAGACGAACGTCGCGGCCAAACGCGCCAAAGCCAGCACCAAGCAGACAGAGATGGCCGCCCTGCCGGCTCCGTCACCCAGCGATGCCGCTGCGGCCCGCACCGCGAGCGCCGTCGCTCCCCAAGGCCCGCGCGGGGCAACGTCAAGTCTTGCGAAACCGGCGAGTGCAAAAAAGGCGTCGGCCACCAATGCGACTCCGGTGTCTGCCAAGCGCGCGCCGCAAGTCAAGGCCAAGCGTGCCAATCGCGTCGTCGCGGCGTCCAGTAAGGGAACCACGGGCGTCAGCGCCGAGAAGTCCAGCCCCGCTGCTCCCGCATCCGCGGCGGCCTGAACCGCTGATCTAGACCGGCTAGGTTTCAGGAGCGGCGCCGCATGCGAGACGTTTTCATGACGTCAGGCGTCCGCGGCGTCGACCTCGGTGTGTGGGCCGCCCCTTGGGCGGGAGCCGACCGTCATGCCTTCGCCTGCTCCGGTTTGACTGACGCTCACGAAGTTCCGAAAGGAAACGCTCGAGCACGTTGCTGCGGCCTGCCCTGCCGGCTGCTGCCGCGAGAACTGCGATTGGGACAATCCGCGACTGTCGGAGGCGGATCAGTTCGCGCGACAAGCTTCTGTCAAGGCGAGACGCACCCGGTGCGATCGGCGACATCGGCCCGTGCTTTTCGAGCTATGGTTTCGACCATCTTAAAATACACTAACGGCATCGGTTTGGTTGGTTGAAGTGCGCAATGGTTGGTGTTCCGCTGTTTGGTGGGTCTGTTTCGTTTGCCGTTAGTGTAATTAACGTCGAAGATTCCCCGTCAACCTGTGAGCGGACGCGGCTTCGCGTTTAGTGAGTCAGGCTTTCAGCAGTGAGAAGTAGCGCGTGCCAATGGCCGCTGGCACCGCTCGTGGGCTGCATCAAAGCCGAACTTCCCGTTGAAGCCCAAGCGGATGCACCGCAGGCCCGTTTCGTCGTAAGTCTCAAGACGGGCACGTAGTTCCGTTCAGGCCCCAGGTCGATCGAGACAAGGCAGGCTGCATCCAGCCGGGTCCACCGAGGCCTCATCCAGTCATACCGATCATGGCCGCGAGGCAGCTTGGACCTGATCGTCAAGCTGACCCATCCCGTGTCCGTCCACCCCTGCTCGCCCGCCGGGTTACAGAGGGATCCTTGCCAAGCATTCCGAGGCGATAGAACATGCCGCGCACCAGGCCTTTCCCGCCTCAGCGCGCGAGCGCGATGGTGTGCATGGGGTCGTAATAGATGGCCGGCACGTGCCGCCCGCACGCCGGATCGAACACCAGCTGAACCACGACATGGACCAGAGCGTGCAGCAGCCGAAGGATGTCTTCCAGACTGAGGCTGCGCCCTTCGTCGGACGTCTTGATCAGCAGAGCGACGCGCAAAAAGGCCTCCCTCGGCGAGTTCGCATGCACGGTCGTGATGCCGCCGGGATGACCGGAGTTCAGGACGTTCTGCACATAGTAAAAGGTCTCGTCGCCGCGCAACTCGGCGAGCATCACGCGATGAGGGGTCTTGCGCATGACCGCCTGAAGCACCTCCTTGGCCGTGGCACCCACAACACGCTCGCTGAACGGGCCATCGCGTCGATAGAACAGCGCCTGCGAATTCGGATGGTTGCGCAGCGGCATCTCGGGCGTGTCCTCCACTGTGACGAGACGCTCCCAGTGCGGAATGAGCTCTATCAGTCCCCGGATGAAGGAGGTCTTGCCGCTGCCCGTGGCCCCCGAGACCAGGATGTTCTCGTGCCCGCACACGGCATGCGCGAGAAAGGCATGCCAGTTGCCCGTGCACGCGAGGCGCCACCGTTCCTGCTGCGCCGGTTCGAGGATGGCGCCAAGGCTCGCACGGGCTTCGTCGGGCAAGCCTGGCGCGAAGACATGCCGCGTGCGCCCGAAATACCCCTGCCGGACGAACTCCTCCAGCGCGAACGGTCGGCTGGTGTGCTTGCGCAGGTTGAGATAGATCATTCCCGGCGCAGCGGTCGGCGGCATCGTCATCTCGACGCGTTCGCCACCCGGCAGGTGGGCGGAGAGGATCGGATGGGTTTCATCGAAGGCCTTGCGGGAGATGTTCGCGAGGTAGCTGCCCAATGTCAGCAAATACTCGAAGGAGACCGTGGGCGCCTCCACCTGCTCCCACTGCCCCTGCCGCCAGAGCTGGACCACACCGGGTGCGTTGACGGCAATCTCGTTGACGCCGGGATCATTCAGCCACGCCTGCAACGCGCGCAGATGCAGCAGGACCGAGATGTAGCGTTCGCCTTCGCTCATGGCAGATCTGGCGCATGCGTCGCGCGCAGTTCGAACACGTCCGAGAAGTCGACATCGCGGGCCACGAAGATCCGGATCACCTCACCTTGGTTCTTGTACAGGCTGGGGCGTACCTGACTGCCCTGTCGCAGCATCTCCTGGACGATTGATTGGGTGGTGCTGTCGGTGTTGCCAAGCTGCGAAAGTGTCCCCTGCGCGCCGATGTTGTAGGTGTCGCCTGTCTGGCTGCCGGCGCGCCGGGCCGCGCGCGCCTCGTCCCTCGCCATGGCCACCTGCTTGGCATCCTCGAACAGCGAGAAGAACACCGCGCCGGCAAAGCGCTCCATCCACTTGTTGTCGACCTGGCCCGAACTCCCGGCCCGCCCCAGTGCATCGGTGCCCGGAGAAGCCAACGGCACGGCAATGAATTTCGGTGTCACCGCGCGCGTCCACAGCGTGAAGATCGTGCTCTGGCCACTCTGAACGCCCGCGGTGTATTCGCCCTCCAGGGTCGTCCCGGCCTCCATCAGCACGACCTTGCCGTCCATGGACATCACCGGCGCACTGAGCACGCATTTGAGGAATCCGGGCTGGTCGGTCCGGATCGCCGTGAGCAAGGTGCAGTCCGGCAATGTGCCCTTGGCCAACGTGAGGGACGGGTTGGCGATCACCGAGGCCCGCGCGCCATGAGTGTCCGTGCCGCTCAGGGCGCGTCCCAACGCCGTGTTGCCGGAGCCAGCCGCAGACCGTGCAGCCACCCCGCCTTCGCCCGGCACGGCGGATGTTCCCATCGCAGCTCCCGCGCCGCCTGCCGCGCCCAGCGCGATGGTTCCCTTGAGCCGGCGCTCGCGCACGCGCTGGGCCAGTGACTCGCCCGACGGCGGCGACGACTCGGACGGCGCTGGCGTCCTTGCGGGCGGGCAGTCCAGGCCCGGCGGCAGGCGCAGCCCCCCGGGGCACTCGATGTAGGCTGGCGATGCGGCGGCCGGCTCGCCCACGGCCATCGGCACGGAGACCTGGGGGATGGTTGTCGGCCGCGCGTCAACCTGCACTTCCCCCTTTGCCGAACGCGCGTGGCCCAGCAGGCCAAAGTAGTTGTTGCGGCTTGCAATGCCCAAGAGAATCAACAGCGTGGCGGCCACCGATGTGGCCACGAGGATGAGCTTCTGTCCCGGCGCCGCCCGACGCGGCGCCTCGACGACGCCATCGCGCTCCTCCTCCGCCAGCGGCTGTTCGTGCTTCGTCCTGAACACGCCCTCACCCTCCCGGCGCGCGGATCACGCGCTGGACCTTGTCGCTCACGGTGCCACCCGGCGGCGACTCGGTCGGCGAGCCGGGCGAGCGATTGGTGATGCCGGCCACCAGGCTCCCGCGACGCAGAAGAAGGCGTTCGACCACCCGGTGCAGCACCATCGTGTCGCCCTCGACATGGAAATCCGTCAAACCCTCGCCGCCATCGGGCTCGATCACGAACGCGGCGGGCAATGGATGCGCCGCCGAAAACGTCATGAAGGTCTGGCGACCGTTGTCGTGCATGGCCAACGGTTGAAGCTCCCGTGCGCCGACGATCCAGTAGTCCTTGTTGAGGCGGCCTTCCAGCGCTGCGCCTGACAGGTCCTTGTTCACCTGCAGCCGTTCGGCCCGCGCCCTGTCGGCGCCGCCTGCCTGCGCATCGCCGGGATATTCCAGACGCACCCAGTACGCGACGTTGCGGGCCGTTCGCGCCGTGGTCCTGAGCACGAAGAGGTAGGCCCGCCGGCTGGTGAACAAGGTCAGGTTGGTGTCGGCCCTCACGTCCTTGGGCTTGACCAGGAACAGGTTGCCGTTGACCGCCGCGTGCCAGGCGTCACGGTCGCCCATCGCGAAGTCGGTGATCTGCTCGCCCGCCGCGAGTTCGATGGTGGTCGCCACGCCTTCGGCCGCGAAGATGCGGATCACGTCGTTGTTCGTGTAACGCACCGTCTGGATTCGCCCGTCGCGCCCCGAGGGCAGCGTCCCGACCTCTGCACCCGCGAGCTGCGAGGACAGTGCGAACACCGCCATCAACGTCGCGTGAAGACCTCGGTTCATCGCAGTCCCGTCAACGCTGCCGAGGCCGATGAAGAGGCCGAGCCTGGATGCTCGTCGCGCGCCTCCCGCGGCGCCGCGGCCGCGCCGGGGCCCGGCAAGATCTGCGGCACGCCCTCCTGATCTCGCCGATAGTTCAGCGCGCAGAAGCCGAAGGCATTGACATGCAGGTCCTTGATCTGGGCCGGAACATTGGATGGGTCGTACTGCACGGTGAGCGTGGCGATGTACCGCGTGCGCACCGGTGCCGCCACGCCGCGCGTGGTTGTCTTGTCGAAGCGAACCTGCGCCACGCGCAGGTCGTCGCGGTCGGTCGGCAGGAACGTCACGTTGAGAATCTCAACGCGCTCGGCGTCAGTCGCACTCATGGTCTTCACCGGCGACTGTGCATTGATCTGCGGGTTGAAGTAGCTGTCCCACTCCGCGCGCACCGGTCCGCACGACATCAGGTAGGCGGTCCTGTAGCTCGCCTCGGCCTCGCCGCGGGTGAAGCCTTCGCGCGCCAGCACGTAGCGCGCAACATCCGACAGGAGGATCTTCTGGTCGCGTGCCAGGCCGATGCGCACCATATCGCCCGGCGCCTGCACATCGTAGGCACCGGTCGCGTTGTCCACCCGGATAACCGCGGGCACGAACTGCTTCAAAGGAAGCAACACGCTGACGCTGAGGATGCTCAGCCCGCTCAGGAACGCACAGACCCAGGCAATCGCCGTGCTGCGCGCGGCTCGCTGCTCCAGCGCCAGCCTGCGTTGCGCATCCCAATCCAGGGCCGTCGCGAAATAGGTCTGCTTGTCCGTCATTTCGGGACTTTCGACGCAGGGGCCACGTTGATGGGTCGGGCTTCCCCGGCGGGCCAACCGGGCGGCGTCTTAGCAACGCTGCAGGCCGCCAGGGCCATGGAAAGCGCGGTAATCCACACCCTGCCGCACACGCTCGACACGTTGATCGCCATCTTGCCTCCTACCTGGCGCGGGACCTGCCCAGGGACGGCCGAGCGCGCGCCAAGCCCGCCAGTCCCGACACAAACGTGCCGCCATTGCCCCCCGTCATCGACGCGCAGATCGCCGGGATCTGCAGGAACATGCAGAACATTGCAAGGGAAATCAGGATCACCGGGACGCAGATCGCCACGACATTGACGCCCGCGCCGGTTCCGCTCGCACCTGTCAACTGGAGCGCCATCTCCGATACAGTCGCGCCGTTGGAGCCACCCAATTGAGCCGACAGCTTGGCCAGGTAAGCATTGAGTATCCCCATGAAGAGGTACACGAACAGCACGGTGAACACATAGTAAAAAACGAAGTAGAGCGCGGTGCTGATCCAGGAAAAAAAGAAACTGCGCGTCTGCGACAACACCAGCGCCAAAAGGAAGAACGGCCCCACGGACAGCACAAGGCTCAGCCCGAGCTTCGAGAAGATGATGGCGAACAGCGCCGTGGCCAACAGAAGATAGGCCGCGACCGTCACCAAGGCCGCAAGCAGGAACACTGCGATGGCCGCTCCAAATGCGAACTCACTCGCGAAGCTGCCAGCGGCTGTGAACAACGCCGAGATCAGATCCACCATCTTCTGGTTGACCTCGCCCAGGAGATCCGGTGCGTTGGTCGCCGAGCGGCTCGCCGCCGCCGTCAATTCCGATGGCAATTGAAAGATCGGTGCGGCCACCCAGCTCAGATAGCCGTTGCCCATCACATGGAGAACGAGCATGAACCCGACGAACTTCAGCAGCCAGTCGGTCACGGGGATGGCCACCTTGCCTTCCATGACCAGGTAGCACCAGACCAGCATGCTGATGCCCAGCAGCACCCAGGCGACCGGGATGACGTAGCCCGAAATGCCCGTCGCAGCTCCCTCATAGAAGCCATTCAGAGCACTCTCGAAGTTGGCGTAAATGTCGCCGATGATCTCGTTTGCCATGGAGGGATCTCGCGGGGGATGGTGCGCTGCCTCGCTCAAAAGCGGGTGCTCAGCGGCTTTCGCATTGCGCGAACGTGCTCAAGTTTCTTGCACACGTTGGCTCGCCGCTGGTATCTCTCCACTTCGCTTTTACAGGCATCGACCAGCGTCTTCAGAGGGACGAGATTGCCCCTGTCCGCCTCCGCGGCAACAAAAGCGGCGTCGTAGGCTGTCGCTTCTTGCGCCTGATGCTTGCCGCAGGCAGCAAGGGCCATCGCCACGGCGGCCAGGGCGCACCCTTTCAGCGCATCGATCTTCGTCATGTCAGAACCTGATGCCCCCCGCTGCGCCGCGGGCCATGCCAGCATTGAAGCCGTCGGTCGCGGCCTGCCGGCGCAACTGGCGGTCCGCCTCCTGCATCGACTGGATCGCAGTCAGCTTGATCTGCTCGTTCTGCATGCGCACCGTCTCGACCTGGATGCGCGCCTGGACCTCGGCAATCGTCTTCTGATCGGTCGACGCATTGATCGACCCGACAAAAGTCTGCAGGTTGCGAATGTTCTGCGCTGCCTTGCGGTAGCCGAGGTCGCCAATGTGCTTTTGCAGGGCGAGCTGCTGCCACTGCTGCGTGCAGCGTAGCCGCATGCTCGGGTCCGCATTCAGCTGTGCGCACGAGCGCAACTGGCTTGAACGCACGATGTCGTCGACGGCGCCCGAGATGCCGGCGAAGGCGCCGCCGTTGTCCTGCATCGCGCGCGTGGCCGCCACGTAGTCCTCGGGCAGGTACTGCTTGAGCAGATCGTTGTTCAGCAGGCTGCCCATGTTGCGAGCTCCCTGGAGCGTGCCGTACAGCTGCTTCATCTGATCGAGCTGCTTGTTCATTGCGCTGAGTTGCTCCATCCACTTGGCGATCGTCTCGATCTGGTTCACCGTGGCGGGGATATCGCTCGTAACGGTGACCGGGACTTGCGCATGCACGGCGTGCATCAGGCCCACGCATGTCGCAACGACCACGCCGAGCTTCCTCGCGTGTTGCAAGTTGGTCATCACACTCTCCTTTCAAGAAAAACGGGCAACCACAGCGCAGGCGCAGACCCAACGGCTTCGATGGCTTTTCGCATCACCTCGACGTTGTCGAGGCTGGCCGAGATCACCGACAGCATGTCCTCCATGCCCGACAGATCCATCCGCACCAGCACCGACTCGGCGCCCTTCTTCAACAGGAACTGGCCCGAGTTCTCCTCTGTGTGCTTGACCAGATGGAACTCGCGCGGCGTGAGTTTCAAGCCTTCGATGTAGTCCGCCTGCTCGGCCTCGCCGTTAGGCAGCAGCAGCTGGGTGGGGAATTGCGACAGCAAAGTGCTGCCCAGAGGCGATCGGCTGATGTCGCTGGGCTCCTGTGTATCCAGACCGATGACGCCGTCCTCCTTGCGGATCGTCTTGCCCTTGTCCTCGATGAACCGCTGCATCAGTGGATCCTTCAGCGCGCGCCATGCCTCGGCAATGTCGATGATGTGCGGCGCTCCCGCCGCCTGCCGGGCGATCTTGTGGGTCAGATAGCGCAGGATCGGCGTGCGCGCCTCCTCGATGTCCAGGAAGTTCGTCATGTCGAATCCGTAGGTGTCGCATCCGCCCAGATCGAACCGATCGTGCGCGTTGTCGAGCACCCATGCGAAAGCGCCCCCGTCACACCAGCGCCCCAGTGCCTGGTAGAGGCCGTGCTCCTGGTGCGTCGGCAGCGCATCTCGCACACGGGCGTAGCGGCGCTGATGCGGCGGCAGGTGGTAGACCTGCCGGATGCTGCGCAGCAGGACCTCCTCGTCACGGTGTGACATGACGTATTTGCCATCGAACTGAGCGTTCCAGGACATGATGCTCAGGATGACGGCGATGTTCTCGGGCGTGGGCGGCAAGGAAAAAGGATTCATGCCCGTCGGCTCGCCGGCGGCGATGTCGAAGTACTGCCCTCCCATGGCCCGGATGCAGATCTCCTCGCCATGGTCCTTGTCGAAGCTGAAGACCTTGAGCTTTTTGCCGCCCGCCAGTGCACTCTTGCGTGCCAGCAGCCGCAGTGCGAGCTTGAGCACGGTCTTGCCGCTGCCGGAGCGGCCGATGATCTTGTAGTTTCCCAGCTCCTTTCGGTGAGCACGCTGCCCCCGCGGGTGCTCGCCCAAGCCTTGTGCATGCGGCACCTGGCCGTCCGGCGCCACGGCATCGTCGTAGTCCAGCCGCACGCCCTGCTCAAGCAGACGGTCGCGGCTGACGTGGAAGTTGAAGAAGTAGGGCCCGGCGGCCGCCGTCTTCATCAGGGCGATGGGCTCGCCCCACTGGCTGCCACTGGCGTTGCCCGTCGGGTGGTTGTGCATCGGAAAGAGCTTCGCGAAATTCCGGCTGCTGATGGGCATCGCACGGATGCGCCCGTGCCTGAAGTTGCCGGGCAGGCAGCTGAAATACGTGCAGATCAGCGCACCACCGCGCTCGCGCGAAACCCCCATGCTTTTCTGATCGAGCAGCGTAACAGCCGTGTTGACGTGACGGTTCAATTCCTTGACGGTGTCGCCATAGACGATCAGGACCAGTTCGTGATCAAGCATGCAGAACCGCCCTGCCTGCAACTGCGTGCGTGCCGCGGCCACCTCGCCAAGCTGGTCCTCGTTGGCGCTTGTGCTCTTGATGCGGTTGTACTGCGACTTCAGCAGTGCATCCGCCCGGTCGAACGCCATCACGGTCGCCGACTGACTCAGCACGAACTCGAACGGGGCCGACAGGAGGCCGTCGAAAACCTTGACGTCAAGAAACTCGGCCTGGTACGGTGCGACGAGTGTGAGGCAGGCTGCGACCCGGGACCCGGAGGCACCTTCGATCTCCACGGTCTCCGCACCAAAATTCAGCGCTCCGGCTTGCAGCTTGTGGCTGAGCTCACAGGCATCGAGGCGCACATGCCGGTCGACGTTGTGAATCAGCCGCCCGTAGAACTCGGCAACATGCGAGCAAAGCTGGCCTTCGACCTCGTGGGTGCCGAGCGCGCGCGGGTGGTAGCGACGCAGGCTGGCCACCAGTTGCGCAGACAGGCGTGTCAGCTCCTCGCGTGCGCCACGGCGCAGTTGCGCCACCGCCTCGCTGTCCTCGCGCGACAACCGCAGGCTGAGACGATCGATCTTGCTGCCCGCGATCCGATACACCGGCGAGACGAACAGCCTGTTGATGAACAGTCGCTCGCCCTCGAATTTCTTTGCGTACTGCCGCGCAAACTCGCGCGACAGGTCGTTGTCGTAGTCCGTGTCCAATGTCTCGTATTGCACCCGCCGGCGCTCCACATGCGTCCACAGGGCGACGTGGGGGCTGCGCGCGATGCTGTTGATGGCGGACAGCCATTGCTGGTTGAGGCTGTCGAGCTCCCTGTGGCCGAGCGTCTCGAACGCCACGCCATGCAGCCCGATGGTCTGTGTCAGATCACCTTCGTAGGTGACGACCGTGTGATCGTCGATCTGCTGCGAATAAGGCAGGCAGCTCGCCACGCTGCGCTGCGCGAGACCCGCGGCGTCGCCTTGCATCACGCAACCTCCCGACGCGAGAGATGCGGACTGAAGACGACGATGCGGCCCGCACCGCGGCGGTTGCCTGCAAACCAGCGATACCGGTAGTCAGCGAAGACATCGCGCACCCAGAAAGGATTCTCGTTGGTGCGCAGGACCAAGATGAGGTGCAGCGGCAACAGGAGCAGGCACCAGAAGCCGACCAGCCGCATGCCCAGCAACAGCGCCATGCATTCGACCCCGAAGACCGGCAACGGGACGTAGGCCTGCAGCGCAGGCACCTGAGGCCCGCGATACACCGCGACCTTTTCTAGCGGCGGCTCTTCGTGACGAAGATCACTCATTGCTGGACCTCACAGACTCGAGATGCCGGATGCCGAACCACCGACGGCATCCTTGACGAACTGGATGATCGCGACCACGCCGAACGCCAGCGCCGTGCCAAGCAAGGCCTGGAAAAAAATCTTCTTGGGATCCTCACGTCCGAGCCAGTTGCCGGTGACCCAGTTCAGCAGCGTCACGAGGCAGGCGATCGCGCCGACTACCCCCACCACGCCATAGATGGCGGTGAAGATGTTGACGCCCGCCTGCTTGAGACTCTGCGCCGTCACAGGGTCGACCGCGGTCATCGTGGAGGCGACCGCGCTGCACAGACGCAGGGCTGCGAGGGGCCATCGCATCGTGTCGCCGGCCCCACGGGGTTTGATTGACATGGCTGATTTCATGGTTGCTCCTTGGCGTTGTCGTCATGCTTCGGGCACCAGGCCCCGGCTAAAACCCCGCGACGGTCGACTTCTTCGCAAAGATCTCCGCTGCTTCGCTCCGCGAAGGCGATAGGGAAGATTCGGCGTGGCTGCTCGACGCCCCGCGAGGCAAGCCGGAATTCAACGACATCGGAGATTCGCCTGCAGATGGCTGGACATTGACCCGCAACGCCGGCGCGCCGCCCTGCGCATAGGCGACGACCCGCTTTGCATAGCTGGCACTCGCGACGCGATCGATGGCGCCAGCGTTGTAGCCACGCAAGGCGGCATGCGTGGCCGCCATGCCAACGTAGCCCGCCGTCCGTGCGTGACGATAGAAGCCCTGGAGGATGCGCTGGCCCGCCTCGAGATTCAGACACGGGTCGAAGGCCTGCTCCCAGTACATGCCATAGCGCGTGATGTTGCTCACGTGGATCTGGGCCAATCCGACTGAGAACCGTCGCCCCGCTGATGCGAGGGCCTTGGCCTGCGCGACCGCCTGCGTCATGGTTTGCGGCTGTCGCACCGGAATCTCGCCGGCATCCATCCCGATGGCCATGGGGCGCCAGGACGACTCCACGCGCACCAGCGCATGCATCAGGCGCGCAGGCACCTCGGGGGCGCATTGTTCCAGCAGGACTGAACTGTCTACCATGGCCACTCCTCAACGAACAGGTCCACCGAACAAATCCACTTTTTCAATACTTCTCGCGGATTTATCTTGTTTTTCAAGACTACATCCACTGCATACTCTTGGAAAGTGCTGTTTACGTGTTGGAACAATTTGAATGACCGCATCCAGTGATGACGAGGCCCTTTCCCGCGGCGCGCAGGCAGTGCGCGCGCTGCTGGATCGCCATGGCATTCCCAAACACCGCCATTCGGCTTTCGTCGGCGAGTTCTTCGAGCTGTCGCGCGCGGCCGCGCACCAGCGCGTCAGCAGGAGCACGGCCTGGACCCTCGAAGAACTCAGTGCGCTGGCCGAGCATTTCGGCGAGACGCTTGCCGGCGTGGTGACGCCTGATCTCCAGAACAAGGTCGCCGAAAGCGCTCAGGCGATCGCTGCCACGCTCAGTGCAGGCGACGCCAAGATCGCCTGCCGCATCTGGCTGCGTCCCGGCAATGAGCCTTCGCACGGGGACGTGTTCGTTGCCCTGCGCACCGGCGCCGATCATGTGGTCATGCCCGCGGCCGCGGTGCCCGCCGCGCATGCGGTACGTATCTCCCGCCTGGAGGTCGACCAGTCGATGCCAAGCACAGGGCGTGTCGCGGTGCTGGACGCGAGCGACAAGGCCGCAGCCGCTCTTCGAGACCACCTGCGAGGCGCAGGCTTGGACGCTCACTCCTTTCGCACGGTAAAGGATCTCGTGAGTGCCGCAAAGGCTGCGGCATTCGCAGGATACGTCGTCGACTGGTCAGCCGTGCGCTCGAAGATGGACAGCCTGTTGCCGGCGATCCGAGGACACCAGGATCCGTGCACATTGATTCTGCTTTCCGACCGCAAGCGATCAACGGCTGCGGACATCGCTGACCTGGCGAAGGCCGTGGTGCGCTACAAAGCCCAGGTCCTGGAAAAGCCGGTGCAGCTTCCATTGCTGGTCTCCCTGCTCCAGAGCAGCTTGGGTCCCTGATGGGATCGGGCTGCTGCCAGGCTGCACGGGACCGAGCAAGAGTCGCCGGACACGGCGCTGGCCCGTGGTGCAAGCAAGGCTTATGCATCGACCGCAGCGCACTCGGGAAGGCGCTCAGCCCATCCCCCTGGAGCGCCGCACGCCGCTTTGCGCCGGCTTTGGGGGTGCCCATGGTCGCACGCGCGCCGCGGGGTCCTTTGCGCGCGGGCCCTGCGGCAATTTTTGCATGCGCGCCCTGAGCAGAGCTGCCTCGTTGCGCGCGTCCCGCAGGTCGAGCGCAGCGAACTTCTTCGGCTCCCGGCTCATGGCGGCTGCCAGCTTCGATGCATCATCCGTGAAGAGCGTGACGTGCTCGCGCGCGCGCGAGATGGCGACATAGAAGACCGCCCGGTTGCTCGACAGGCTGCGGGTGTTGGCATCCACCAGAACGCGGTCACTTGTGAGGCCCTGCGCCGAGTGAACCGTGCTTGCGTACGCATGCTGAAGGTGCAAAGCGAGCTTTCGGTCCATGCGAACGCCAGCACTCGGCCCGTCCAGGGTGATGTAGCGATCATCGATTGCCGCGACACGGTATCGCTCACCATTGCGCACGCCCAAGGTCTGATCGTTGGCATTCACACGCACCAGATCCCCGGGTGCCATTTCCACCGCCTCGGGCCGGTACACCCTGAGCATGGATTGCCTGGATGGCTCGAATGTGAGGACCGTGCCATCTTCCCGCTGCACGGTCAGCGTGCCACGACCTGGACGATGGCCCACGTCGACGATGCGCAACTGCTCTCCCTTCAAAAGCGCAGTGCCATAGCTGCGCTGCGGCACGACCACCTGGCCGACATCGTAGCTCTGGGAAGATTTCAGCTCGGCGCGTGTCATGTCGACCGGATCCAGGATGCGTACTTTTTGTCCTTCCTGCAGACCGAGGCCTTCTCTAACCTTCGCGTTGATGCTGCGGCGCGCGTCGTTCGTTCCCGCCACGATCAGCGTGCCGGCGCGTGCTTCGGCGCACAGCCGCAGGTACTCTTCGGCGATCAGCGAATGCCGCCGGACGTCATCGCGCGCCTCGACCACCGCGTGCTGCAGCCGTGCCACTGCCAGCGGCACCTCCCCGCGAGCCGCGTGCACGACGGCAGCGCGGACAGACTCTCGCTTCTGTCGCTGGATTTCGGTGAGGAACGCCTTGGTCATGCCCGCGTCCTGCAGCTGTTCGAATGGCCTGCCCGCCTCCACGGCATGCGTCTGGTGACGGTCGCCCGTCAGCACGAGGCGCGCATTCTGGCGCTCGATGATCGACATCAGCATCTCGAACTGGTGTGCAGGCACCACGCCGGCCTCATCGAGGAAGACGATGCTGCGGCTGTCGAGCCGGTCCTGATGGCTCCTCCTCGCAAGCAGCGATGCCAGGGTCTGCGATTCCATCCCGAGGGCCGCCAACGCCTGATTCTGGGAGGCATAGGGCGCCAGTCCGATCACCTTGTAGCCTCGGACCGTGGACAGCCGCGTGGCCTGTGCCTTGATTTCCTGCACCGCCTTGCTGAGCATGTGGCTCTTGCCGGTTCCAGCCAGCCCCTGCACGCCGACAAAGCGATCGCGTGTCGACAGGATCATGGCGACGGCATCGCGCTGGCCCGCATTGAGGTCGCTGCCTCCAAGCAGACGCGCGACGGCCTGCGGCGCCGCCACCGGGGCAACGGCGCCTCGCCCACTGCGCTCCATGGCCAGCACATGCAGTTCGCTGCGGCGCGCTTCGGGCGTTGCGAAGCGTGGCTCCGAGGGCACGAGCGCGCCGCGCTGGATCGCCGCATCCACGGTGCGATCGGCTTGCGCGTGTGTTTGCCCTCGCGCCGCCATGGTCAGTGCGATCCACGACGACCGACTGAGCTTCTCGAACTCGTCGTGCGCCTTGAAGCGGCCTGCGCTGGGGTCCTTGCTCAGTTCCGAGGCGGAGACATTCAAGGACCGCGCGGTCTGGTACAGGACGAGTTCCGGCACGAGTCTCCCATCGGCCCTTGCGCGCTCAAGCGCGCCTTCGACTGCGCCAGGGGATGCGGTTGTCGCGGCGCGGCCGTACGCGACCTCGAGCAGCTCTGCGCGGGAGAACACGCCCTGGCGCTCCGCCAGATGCGCAATGGCAAAGTCCACCGCCTCATTGGCGGCCGCCGTTGCACCCGATCCTCTTGCGGTTGCCGCGCTCAACGCCGTGCCCAGACGCCGCGGCACCTGTCGAGGCTCCAGGTCTGGTCGACCCCGCCTGTCGAGTTCGAAACCGGCCTCGCGCGCAATCTGCAACCAATGCGCACGCAGCCAGGCGCGGTCGCTCTCGCTCTTGCGCGGGCGCGAAGCGAGCGCGAGGATCTGCTTGTGGGCAGAACTGGCCCGGTCACGGTCGCGCCCGTCGAGCGAAAGCAGCCGCTCGATCTCGCGGCTGCGCTGGCTGAAAAGCCGCACCGCCGCATCGGGGACATGGGAAAGCTCCCACCCTCCCTTGCTCGTGGCACGCAGATCGAACCCCAATGCACGCAGCTTCTCGGCCAGAGTCGCCCGGTAGAAGGCGCCCACCATGCGCACGTTGCGCAGCAGATCCTCGTTGGACAAGGCCCGCCACTCGCCGTCGACCCGCCGAGTGAGATTCATGACAAGGACGTGCGTGTGCAACTGCGGATCCTGGGCGCGGGACAGTTCGTGGCGGAACGCCGCCCCGACGAGGACGCCGGTTCGCTCTCGGAACGAAAGGCCGCGCTCCTTCCTGCGCGCAGCGGCGAAACTCTGGAGCAGCTGCAGGCTTTCCGCGACGGCGCTGTCGTGCGCCGCCACGATTCGTGAATCCCCCAGCATCAGCGCCTCGATGCTCACCGACTTCGGCGCACTGAACGTGAAGTCAATGCCTTTGCGATCCTTGCCGGCACGCGTTCGACTGAGTCGCATCCGATGCCCGTCGGGCAGTTGTCCATCGAGCAGTTGACGCAGCGTCTCGGGCTCGACGGCTGACATGCCTGCCAAGCCCAGCAGATCGACCCCAGCGCCGATCCATTCGCCGCGGTGGCCCTCCTTGCCGTAGTAGTCATCCGAGGACTCGAAGTAGTGCGCCGCGCCCGCCGCGCTTGTGATGAACTTGAACGACAGCATGATCTGCTCACCGCTCAGGCTGGCGCACCGGGGTCGGCCGCGAACAGCAGGTTCGTCGCCTGCGGCCTGTGCATGAAGTCATCCGCCAGTACGATGGGCGCCACCACCATCTGGCGCGCCCGGTACTTCAGCGTCACGCGCGCGATCGGGTAGTCGCCGGCCAGCTTGACGTAGCCCGTGAGGTTGGGCAACAGATGAAATTCCGCCGGAGAAACCACGCGCTCCGTGTCCTGGCGGTGTGATATGCCGCCCCTGGCGAGCCGCCCGCCCACGCCGTGACTGGCCACCCGCCTCAGCACGGTGTGTTCCCCCAGCCCCCGCGAAAACTCCTCAGCCGTGTAGGTGTCCAACTCGCCGATGCCACAGAGGAAGGAGCTCCTGAAGCAGTTGCGCAGCGTCAGCGCATCCTCCTTGCCATAGGTGTTGTTGAGCTGGGCGAGCGACTGAACACCCGGCACGATGCGCAACCCCTTCTTGCGGCCCTTGGTCGCCGCGTCGATGATGTAGTTGAGCTTCTCCAGCGAATCGAGCTCGTCGCACACCAGATGCATTCGGCGCGACGGGTCCTCGGCCATGGAAAGCACACTGGCGCAGGTGACGTCGACCCAGCACGAGATCAGCGGCTTCAGCGCCTGCAGCATGTCCTCGCGCCAGGTGATCCACAGGCTTCCTTGCCCGTGGTCCAACCAGTCGCGAAACGAGAAATCGCCCGATGGCAAGTACTTGTGCGGCGTGATGTACTGCGTCAGGACGGTGCGGATGCTGGCAAGCGTGTCGGTTGCACCGTGGAAGCACCCGACCGCGGGGGTGCCAGCGAGCAACACCTTCAAATCATCGTTTTCCGCAGCCGTCAGCCAGTGGACAAGGCGCTCGGTGGTTCCCTGGCCCTGCCGCAGCAGGATCGTCAGCGTCTCGCTGACGATCGTCCTTCCCATGCTGTTCCATGTCTCCTGTTCGGTGGACGGGCTGCGCGGGATCAGACTGATCGCATACTGCTCGCAGTCGAAGCTCGTACGAATCTCGTTGAAGACACTCCAGCCCTGGCTGCGCTTGTCGAACGGATTGAGAATGCAGTCGCCCGGCGCATGGAAGTACCGCATCGATGCGCCGTCCGGATCGATGCACACAAGACGGTCGCCGCGCGCGAGTGCGCTCTCGATGTATCCGCCGATGCACACGCTTTTGCCAGTCCCGGTGGATCCGCCGATGAAGAACTGCGTGCTCTCCACCGCCCGAGGGACGGGAATCCCGGCGAATCGAAGCTGCCCCCTCCCGGCCCGGGTCCTCGATGCAAGCACATGCTGGCTGACCATGCGCGGTCCGCGCAGCCGCGCGATGAAGACGGCGCCGCCGAAGTGATTGGCATAGCGATTCACGACCAGGATGAACACCACCATGCCCGCGAGCAGTCCGCACAGCGGGCCGACCCACAGTGCGGGCACGCTGGGTGTCGCTTTGGCGGCGAACCAGGCACCCCGCAGGAACAGCGCTACGGGCAAGCGGTAGTAGAGGGCCATGCCGGCGCCCCAACCCGCCATCGTCATCGCCAGCACCATCAGGCACAACCAGCCGCGCATCGCGTTGTCAGGCGTTCGGCGATCATTGGTCATCGGTGTCCCCTCAGGCAGGCCTCCACCGCCGACACGTCGATGAACTGATCGGCCTGGGCCCGCACGCCCTCGCCGACGGATTTGCGCACCATGAGGTAGATGCCGCAGATCAACCCCAACAGCAACTCGGGGTCTGCGCCACTCCTACCAGCCCCCTGCAAGCGTCCGAGAAGCTCCCT
This sequence comes from Variovorax sp. AC103, assembly GCF_979254005.1. Classification (NCBI taxonomy): domain Bacteria; kingdom Pseudomonadati; phylum Pseudomonadota; class Betaproteobacteria; order Burkholderiales; family Comamonadaceae; genus Variovorax; species Variovorax sp. AC103. The sequence goes on from NZ_CEEDFC010000020.1 coordinate 26,459, forward strand.
CATGACCTCCAGCTCCTGGCGCATGCCCTGCAAGGCATTGGTGTTGGGATGAGAGGCATCGAAATAGACCCGCTTGATATGGGTGCCCAGAGCGGGGTCCGCGGAGGCGGCATAAAGGCGCTGCAGCACCTCCTCCTCGGCATCGTTGAACCGCAGGGGAACGTACTTGGCCATGTGTTACACCACACCTCGCCGCACGGGAGGAGAAACCGACGCGGGGTCACACACGCACCGCCCGTGTAACACCGAGGAATTGAGCGCCCATGCCGCTGTCCCCGCATCCTGTGGGTGCGTATGGTGTAGCGCCCGCTGGGCGGTGGGCGGGCGCCGCGGGGCGGCCCGGGGGCCGGCTCCGACGGCGATCCTCCCCGGGTTGCTGCCAGGGAAAGCCACCGCCCTGGGCCATCGGGCGGGCCGCAGGGCCGCCCGAGAGCGTGACATCGACCGGCCGAAGGCCGGCGCATGCATCCGGCTTGTGCTCATTGCGTGCTCCTTTTGCATCCGACGCGCCGCAGCGCCGTCCGCTCTGTGTCCAAGCTGTGTCCACCACGCGTCCTTTCCCGACTTGGCCTCACCTTGATTTGTCTTGTTTAAAAAGACAAAATAACAGCGTCACGCGAAATGTATCGCCATAACGATCACCAAGGCAACCACCATGGACGACCCATCCGTCGACCTTCTGGAGCGGCTTCAGCGGCACACCGAGGCGCTGGTGGCGCAGCACCTGCGCAGCGTCTCGGCAGTGGTCGCCCGGCTGCGCGAAGCCATCGGCCAGGCCCACGCGATGGGCCACAGCCATGCGTCGATCCACGCGCGGCTGTGCGCCGCCGGGCTGGCCCTGAGCTGGAACAACTACCGTGCCGCGCTCGTGCGCGCGCGGCGTCGCACGCGAGGCGGCGCGACCGGCGTGCAGGCGACGGCACCGGATTCCCCGGTGCTCGGGCGCGTCGCCGACGACGGCGCCAACGCCCCGGCCGGTGCGCCCACGCAGCTGCTGGACGCGCTCGCCTCGGCGCAGCGCGCGGCGGCGCGCGACTACGCTCAGGTCGCGCGCGCGAGCGGCCGCAGAACCGGGACCTTCTCATGAAAACCTGCGTCCTCAACCTGTCGGGCAACGTCGGCAAGAGCACGCTGGCGGTCCACCTGCTCGCGGCCTTCACGCCCGGCGCGCGCATCGTGAGCGTCGAGTCGGTGAACGCCAGCGAGGTCGACGCCGTGGATGCGTTGGACGTCGAGGCGTTCAGCGCGAGCCGGTTCCGGGAGATCTTTCGCGAGATCATGGTCCACGACGAGCTCATCGTCGACGTGGGTGCGTCGAACGTGGCGGCTTTCATGAGCGAGATGGCGCGCTTTCGCAGCGCCGTCGGCGAGTTCGACCTGGTCCTGGTGCCCACGGTGCCGGCGGACAAGCAGCAGCGCGACACCATCGCCACCGTCGACTGGCTCCATGCGCTGGGCGTCGCGCCGCGCAAGGTGCGCGTGCTCTTCAACCAGTACCCCACCGACGCCCTGGAGGCGGTGGCCAGCGTCTACCCGCAGGTCGTGGGCTACGGCCTGAGCGACGGCCGCCACAAGGCGGTCTTCGAGCCCCATGCGGTGATCGCGCGCAGCGAGGTCTTCGAGCTCGCAAAGCACACCCGGCGCACGATTCGCGAGCTCGCCGCCGATGCCACCGATTGGAAAGCCGCGCGCGCCGAGGCGCGGCGCGCCGGCGACATGGAAGCGCTCGAGCGTGCCATGGCCGGGCAGATGACGCACGACCTGGCCATCACGGCGCAGGACAACCTGGCGCGCGTGCATGACCTGCTGTTCGCGCCGGGGAAAACGGCGCGCAGGGCCTGAAGGCAGGCGCGCATGAGTGCCGTCACCGCACAGCAGGCCGCACTGCGCATCCTGCTGGAGGACGTCGAGCCGCTGCTGCAGCGCGCCGAGGCGGCCGCGACACTGGTGCAGACGGCCCGCGCCGGCCTGGAGGGCGACCTGGGCACGCTCGCGACGCTGGTGCAACGCAGCGTGGACGCGCCCACGGCGCTGCTGGAGGCCAGCCGCCGGTTGGACAGTGCGGCCGCGCGCATCGAGTCCGCAGCGAACGCCATAACGCCGAGAGGGCCGCCGCTTCGTCCCCCTGCCACGGCCTCGCCGGGGCGCCGCTGGCACAGCGGTGCCGGCGCGGTGCTGTTGTGCCTGGCCAGCGCGCTGTGCGGCGCCGCGGCCGCCGTGGCGCTGTCGCGCGAGGACGCGGCGCAAGCGCAGCTGGGCCGCGCGTTGCAGCGCGGCTGGCCGGCGCTGGATGCCGCGACACGTACCAAGGTCGAGGCGGTGCTGCGGCCATGAACCTCCCCGAAAAAGGGGCGCCGCATGCGGCGCCCCTGACTTAGACGTGGTGACCGCAGAAGCTCAGCCTTCCCCCTCCTCCTCGCCCTCGTCTTCCCCGGTGCCGCCCTGGAAGTCCTTCACCGTCGTCTCCTCGTCGCGCAAGGCACCGTGAACGGCGTCCTGCGTTTCGCGCGCGCGCAGCGGCTGCGGCAACCAGCGCGTGCCTTCGAGCAGCGCGGCGCAGTGCGCCGCGAGCGCTGGCTTTTTTCAGGGTCGCGAGCGCCGGCGGCGGCTCGCTGCCGGTCGCCTCCCGCACCGCGTCGAGAATCGCGCGCTTGCTCACGTGCTGCAGGTAGTGCTGCGGCGTGGCCTGCCACCAGTCGGCCATGTCCATCCCGAGCGCCATCGCCAGCGCGTCGCTCGTGTCCGGCCCCGACAGCGATCTCGCGCCGATCGCATCGATGCTGCGCGCAGTGCAATAGGCCAGCAGCGCTTTCGGCCTGAGAGAGGACGGCGGCGGCGCGGCTGTCGGCATAGCCGCTCGCCGCGAGCGCGAGGGTGCCGTCTCCGCACACCCGAAGCGAACGCAGCCTCAGGGGGCGCCCTTCTCTTCACTCATCGCTGCCTCTGCGCTCCTGCGCCTACACACCAGCCCGCATTGAGGCAGGGTTGGGACCGCACGGTGCCTGCGGTGCGCCCGCTCTGACCCGGTTGACCGCAGGGCGCTCTGCGGGCAGTCGGCTCGCTGCGGATGGGCTTGTCGCGGGTTGCCACCCATGCGGCACAACCAGCACGTCGGTGCGCCCGCTCTCGCCGTTCGAGTAGTTCAGAAGTCGACCTGCCACGCTGCCAAAGAACAGGTCCGCGACGGTTGATCCGGGATGCTTGCCAAGAACGATCAGGTCTGCGCCGCTGCGCTCCTGCTGCACGAGTATCTGGCGCGCCGGGTCCCCGTGCGCGATGGCCGACTGCACGCGGTTGCGCCTTGTGTCGAATGAATCGGTGAGCCAGAACATGCGGTCCTGTGCATGGCGCCGGCACTGGTCGCGATAGGCCTTGATCGCCCGTGTCGAGACTTCTGCATGGCGAAGCTTTCCTTCGTTCGCCGTGCTCACTGCATGGAAGAGCTCTACGGATGCCGTTTTGCTGAATGAGAAGCTGAAGTCCACCAAACTTCGGGAAGTCCGGGTGAAGTCGACGGCCACCAGCAGGCTTCGGTAAGGGTGCTGGGCGGCACGCCGCACCACGAGCACCGGTCGGCCGGCGCTGCGAATGAACGCCTCCACAGGCTGCCCCAGAAAGAAGGAGCGCATGCTTCTCAACGGCGCCGTCCCCCACACGACCAGGTCAGAGGCAGTGACCTCGGGGCGAAGGTCTTCGAGTGAGTGATGGAGTCGGCCGGCCGTCCGTACTGGGAGGCCGTGCGCTTGCGAAAGCTGCAGCGCACAATGGGCCAGACGGGTCCCTGCATCTGCAGGTGCAGTGTCGCCAGGCCAGCCGATGTAGGCGAGCTTCAGCGCGGCGCCGTGCTCGGCGCTCAACAGCGCAGCCCGGTTCAGTGCGTTGTTTCCCTGTGAGGAGAAGTCGGTCACGGCGAGGATGAAGCGAGGGGTCATGGGAAGTCCTTTCGAGATGGCTAGCGCCAGCCCTCGAGCCGCGGCCGCAGCGGGCTTGGAAGGCAAATGCAGATAGGTCGGCTCGCTAGAGCCAGGAACGGGAAGGGCTGCCGGCCGCAGGCCGACTCACTACCGGGTGCGGTCGCCGTTTGCTTCGGGCTGCCGGTGGATGGCCACGATTTCCGCAGCCCAGTGCTCGCCGTCGGGGGTGAGCCACTTGGCGGTGTCGAGAACCCTCAGGCCTGGCAGACTGCTACCGACCGGCGAAAGCACCGAAATGAAGCCCGCAGCCGGCTCGGCGTCTCGGGGGTAACAGATCGTGAGCACCTCGCGGCGGGATGTATGCACATCGACGATCTCGATGCGGGACATCGTCATCAGGTCAGCAGGAATGCCACGTGGGTTTGTCAGCTCGACACCGTCAAGCATTTCGGAGAAAGCGGACGGACGCTGCTCACAGAGTGGCTTCGTCAGACGAGCGAAATCGAGGTCGGTGAGCGTGCGCTCGCCGTGAACATCTGTATGCATGACAGCACTCCATCAATGCGGCGCCTGTGAAGGACGTCCGCTACCGCGCGAGGCTGGTGCCCGGCGGTGAATGGTTGCGCTGAAGGGTGGGTGCGACCGCCGGGCTTAGAAATGTGCTTGAGTCAGCTGCTGCCGAGCCTTCCTTGCGGCCGCACACGCACAAGTCGCTGCAAGAAGCAGCGCCGAAGCGGCATGGGTGCAAATCAAGGTGGTCATGATGCATTCAATCTTATCCGGATGAGCCAATCTTGCAGCCTTCGTTCGCATTGGCCTCACGGTCTTTGCCAGATTGCCGACGCACGCAGGGTCCGGAAGAGGCGGACAGTGACAGTGATCGAAAACCTCCAAACTGCACGTACAAAGATAAACCCACGCCGCGTTCACGAACTCATGCGAGCTGACCTTCAGACCGCCGAATGAAATCGTATTCATTGAGTGAGAGGCCAGTCAAAGCCGATAGGCAGGCACGTATTTACGGAGCGCCTACCGATGACCACGCCGCGCAGAACGAATGCCTCAGCTATGCGAGCTGGTTTTCAGCATCAGAACTCGATGATCGTCGGTCGCCCCCGAGGAACCATGTGAGCATCAGGTTCCTTGAGGATGTAGATCAGCAAATGCCCATGCGTGGGATCACTTGCATAGACCAGCGCACGATCACTGACCTTGCGGGAGCGATGTCGCCATTGCAGATTCCAGCGCCTCAACGCAGGAGGATCGGCCAACGGGACCAAATGAACATGACGCAGAACGTTGGGGACGACGTTGACAGGAGGGGCGACATACGCGCCGTCCTTTCCGAAGAGATAGCTAGCATACTCCCCCGCCGAACCTAACGCCTTCCAACGGTCGAACTCTCCAGCGAAGTTGTGCGGATCTTCGCCTACCGTGACAAGCTGGCGACTTAGTCGATCACGCGCCAACGATATGCCCGCCCGCCAGCGCAGCCGAAGCGCAGATGGCGGCAGTGGCCCATCAGTGCCTCCTCGCGGCGCTGGACCATTCGAAGGCTGACTACATCAACGTCATTCTTGAACTGCCTGATAACGATGCCGGCGGTGCAGCGAACCGAGACCGCGGCCCGCACGCCGCAGCGCAGCCGTCAGGGTTCGCAGACGGCCGCAGGCCGCCAGCGCACAGCGTGCTGCGCGCAGACCTTGACGGCGAGAACGACGTGCAACGATGAGAGGGAAGAGCAAGACCACCCTCCCCCTCGCCCTCCTCGCCCCGCTTCCTCCTCTCCGCTTCGGTTCCCAGCCACCCACACCTCTGGGCAGCCGACAGCCAGGCCAGCGGATCGACCCGCTCGCGAATCAGCACAGCTCCCCGATCTCCGGCAACGTCCGCGCCACGATCCAGTCGAAAGCCTCGCTCGCGTGGCGCGCCGCTGTGAAGATGGCGGTGCGGTCATTTCGCAGCACCGCGAGCCAGGCCTCGAGATAGCCCGCATGGCCCTCGATCGTCGCGTCCACGAGCCCGCAATGCCCCATGAGGAAGGCCGCGCCGAGTTCGGCCACGAGCTCCTCGAACGCATAGGCCGCATCCCCGAAGCGCGCGCCGAACGCGCGGTGCAGCCGCGACGGATGGCCGCTCCAGTGCACGAGCTCGTGAAGCAGCGTGGTGCAGTAGTTCTCTGCGTTCACGAAGCGCTCGGGCAGGGGCAACCGGATCTCGTCGAGCGCCGGCACGTACATCGCGCGCTCGAAGCCATGGCGCACCACGGCATCGCAGCCGGCCACCAGGCGCAGCGCGTTCTCCACCGCAGTGCGGCCCTCGCCCCCGCCGCCCTGCGCATCGGCCGGCGACGCCTCGATGGCCGCCTCCGAGGACTCCAAGGCCTCCGAGACCACCGCGCCCGTCCCCTCGGGCAGCCCGTCGACCTGCGCCAGGTTGAACAGCCAGAACGGCCGGCAACGCATGAAGCCCGAATGCGCCGCACCGAGACCACCGGCAGCGTCCCCCTTGCCGTCGCCCCCGCCAACGCCAATGCCATCGCCTGCGGCCCCTTCGGCCCGAGCGCGGTCCACACGCTCGAAGTGCGCGCACATCACGCCGTGCTCACCCCGGCGCACCTGACCGCCGAGCGCCATGGCCTGCCGGTAGGTCATCCAGAGATGGGTCGCATAGCCCTGCGTGAGGGCCTCGTCCCACAGCAGCAGCACATTGGCGCCCCGGTACGGCCGCCCCGTCTGCAGGTTGCGCGGGAACCCGCGCGACGCCGCCGCGACCCAGCGCGCGCGGAACACGTGGCCGCCCTGTTCGAGCATCGCGATGATCCGGTCTGTCACGGCCTGGCGCACGTCGACGCGGCCGCTCGGCCGCGAGGCAGTCCTTGCATCCAGACACTCTGCGGTGGGAGGGTCCTCGGGGGGTACGGGGGGAACGCCCGTGGCAGTCCCGGGCCGCGCAGCGCCCGAGGACTGCGCCGAAGGCAACGCGAGATCGTCGCGCGCAACGCGACGCGAGGAACGGGAAGGAAAACCGGAGGTCATGGCGAAGCCTTTCTGCGGCGTCACGCCGCGGTGGTGGTGGAAGAAAACCTGCCGTCGGAGCCGCCTCGACGCAGACCGGGCAAGGGGCCAGCGAGCAGGTCCAGGGCCCGCCCGCAGGCCGCAGCCGAGCACCGGAGGACCGGGCGAGGACGGGGGCGAAGCCTTCACCCTGGAGCGGGGAGCGACCCGCGCCATGCGTCGATCAGAGGCGGACCGGCAGCAGGCGACCGGCCACCACGAGGCAGGACCGCGCCGCCACGCGGCCATGTCCCGACCTTCCACGACCGGGGCGCGTCACCCGATGGCGCCGCCGTTCGCATCCTGCGCGGCCACGCCGCGCACGCCAAGTTCTGCGTCCTTTGTGTGTCCAAGCGCCAGCCGCGCAGCGGCTCACGCCACATCGCCCGCGGAACGCGCATGCCAGATGCCGCAGCACGTCGAAGGCGCGGGCGGCGTAGATGGGGCCGCAAGCAGCGAGCCCCGCAGCCCGATGAAAAAGGGGCGCCGAAGCGCCCCGTGGCCTCGCTAAACGAGGCCGCGTTCGGCCATCGACACCGCCCGGTTGCCGGCGACCACGAAGTGGTCCAGCACCCGCACGTCGATGTACGCCAGCGCTTCCTTCAGCGCATTCGTCAGCAGCTGGTCTGCCGCCGACGGCTCGACCCCGCCCGACGGATGGTTGTGCGCCAGGATCACGGCCGCGGCGTTGTGCTGCAGCGCGCGCTTGAGCACCTCGCGCGGATAGACGCCCGCCTGCGTGAGCGTGCCCCGGAACAGATCCTCGAAGGCCAGCAGCGTGTGGTGCGCATCGAGGAACAGGACCGCGAAGCTCTCGTGCGCCTGGCCCGCGAAGTGCAGCTTGAGATAGTCCGACACCGCGTACATCGAGCGGAACGCCTCGCCCGGGCGCAGCTCCTCGGCCAGCAGCTCCCGCGCCAGGCGCAGCCCGCACAGCAACTGCGCGCAGCCCGGCAGCGACGAGTCGCGCGCGAAGCACACCAGCTTGTGCAGCGAACGGTCCTGCGCCTCGTACAGCACCTCGGCATCGGCGCCGAGAAACGGCCGCAGCGCCGCGAGCACGCTGCGCTCGCGCACGCTCCAGGTGGACAGCGACGAATCAGCGAAAGCATCAGGTGAAGACGCAACGACGGAAGAAGTGAGAGCGTTCATGACGAACTCCTGTGGGTGACACAGGCGGGATTGCCTGCGAGACCCCGCCACCCCGTCGCAGCGCAGCGCTCCAGGCCGCCGCAGGCGCGCGGCACGCGCCGAGCACGCGCAGCGCGCGCAGGGCCTTGAACGCGAGAACGAGGGGGTAGCCTCAGGGCTCACAGGCAAGCCCTCCCCCACCCTTCGCAACGCCAACGAAGGTCCCCGCTCCAGGTTCCCGCTTTCTCTGCGGCTCGGATCCCGGGCAGCTGGGCACCACGCCCTTCCAGCGTCCACAGCACGGACATCACCCCCTCGGCCTTGCGACGGTCGCCACGCGGCCCCTGGTGTCGAGGGCGAAGAGATCGATGTCCTCCGGCCGCGTGAACACCGCCGAAAGGTACGAGACTGGGCGGGCGTGAATGGCCTTGATGCCATGCAAGGCCGTCGCATCGAAGATCAGCGAATGTCCCGCTTCCGCCGTGACGGCCTTGGCACCGTAAAGGCAACCGCGTGCTGATGCACGTGCTGCACCGCCTCGTGCACGCGCTGGGCGCGTCCCCAGGTTGCCAAGGTCCCTGATCCAGTGCAAGGATCGCACGATCTCGGTCGGCGCGATCTTCTCGATGGGCCGCTCACCGACCCAGGGAAAGGCGTGGTCTCCAAGTGACGGATGACCTTGCCGGCGTAGCCGGTCGACCATTGCCGGTCTTTCCTGGCATTGGCGACCCAAGCGCGCGCCAACAGCTCGAAGGTATTGAGCGCAGCGACGCGCTCCTGCTCTTCTCGTTGCCGACGAGCCTCCCTGAGGTCCTGCCCGCCAGCGCGCAGGCTGCTGGCTTCATAGGCCTTTTCGCGCGCCTGCGCCGGTGTCACCGCAGGGTACGGCCCCAGCCCGAGCTTGACGGTCTGCCGTCCTTCTCGCAGCGACTCGCCCTTCGGGGGTACGGGGTTCGAGATGGGACTATTGAGCGAGACGCAAATCAAGGCGGCCAAGCCTGGGCCGAAGAAGTTCTTCCTCAACGATGGCGACAACCTTTTCCTGCGCGTGCGCGACACTGGGAAGGCTTGGATCGGGGTCCGGTAGCTTCAGGCCCTCGATCAGGTCGGTAGTTTTGGACTCCCATTTCAGGTCGGTCCCGCAGCAAGCTGCGCATCCACTCATCACGGATGTGGACGGACCACTTCGCGCTATAGAGGTCCGCGTCGGCCAGGCTGAGAAGCACGTCGCGCAGCAACGCCGGATACAGGACGTTGCCATCGAGCACCGCTGTGTACCGGGCGCTTCCCGCCACTCACAGCTCCTCGCCCCTCTCCTGGGAGAGGTCGTTCAATTGTTTGAGAGCGCCGGCCGACCGCTGCTTCTGCTCGTCGTTGTAGCGCATGAGTTCTTCGAACTCAATGCGGCGGTGCCGGTTGATCAGCCGGCACTGCAGCCGGCCAGCCTCGATCTCCTTGATCACGAAGGGGCGCGACACATTCAGAAGCGCCGCAGCTTGCTGCGTCGTGAGCTCCAGCTTCTGCGGGACAAGCATCATCGGCTCACGTTTAGCCATCTGGCGCAGCACGTCGGCAAAGAAGCGCAAGGCACGCGGAGGCAGCAGCAGCACGGGGGCTTCACCCCTGCTATCCCCCTCCATTTCGATGGTCACTTTGACGGCTTTTTGTCTTGGAGTGGTCCAGGGCTGCAACCAAGCACGCCGTCGCTGCGCCGGCCATTTCCGCTTCCATTTCGCTGGCTGGGTCGAGTATCTGGGTCATGCTGGGTCCTTTCATAGCTGGCGCTACGCCGGCGCCTCAAGCGAAATAAACGCATCAAACGCAATATTCGCAACAGCGGGCATCGGAGGAAAGATGGCCTCTTGCAGCTGGCGCCCTCATTCAGAGGCCGGATCCTGCGGCACCATGTCCATCGTCGTTGCAGCAAAGCGCATCGGTACGCATGGGTGATGGTCGGGCGTGAACTGTGCGTGTCCGTCACGATGGAGGCATTCCTTCCGGCCTCTGAGGTCGACGCTGGAATACAAAGCTGCCTTCGTGCAGTTCCTCTGACGATCGCCGGGAATTCGTCGGGTCCGACACGGTGACCATGCGCAGTTCGACGAGGTCGCGACCAGCAAAGCCAGGAACCTTGATCGTCATCCCCGCCGTGAGGTCGTCGACCACTCGCAGCAATTGCCTGTTGTTCCACAAGATATAGCCCGACAGTTCCTTCAGTTCGTCGATATGGCCGATCGTCGGCCCGAGCAGTTTGGCCATCGACTCCGGGGACTCGTTGGTGCAGACCCAGCGGCTGCCCAGGCGTGCGCGCCAGGCGTCCGGCAATGGCGCATCCAGCGGCGGCAGCCGCTCGCCCAGCACCGCGCCGTTCCAGTACAGCCCGTTGCCCGAGAGCACGCGCGAGACCAAATAAGAATGCCCGCCCACCGTCTGGAAGCGAATGCAGGCGGCTGAATTTTTGTCGGACCACCAGGCGCCGTCGCTTCGTTCACGCAGTTTTTCGATCCCCTGCACGCTTTCCCAGCGGCCAGCCGTGGACCAGAGACTCAGCGCCAGCGAGCCATCGCTCTCGGCCACGATTCGCAGCGGCCCGGATTCACTGGCATAGATGCCTGCGAGCTTCGAAATGTCCGCCGATGAAGACGCCAGCGGCGGCACGGTCGAGGCGATGGCGGGAGGCAGCGACTTGATCGCCCCGCGTTCCTGTGCCGCGCGCATCAGCGCACCCTCTGCCAGCGCGAGCGCGCCGTAGTCGAAACCGTTGCCGCTGATCATCATGGCCAAGCGCGGCTCCGGCAGAATAAAAAACCGGGACGAAAAGAAATAGGTGTCCCCGCCCTTCTGCCAGGCCTGCAAGTCCGCTGCCGCCGCGCCCTGCTGCCGCACGTCGTCCCATCCGAGCCCCCAGGTCGTGGACGGAGCGGCGGGATTAGCGATGCGGACATGAGGACCCTGGTCCATGCCCATCTGCCGGATTGCTTCGGCCGAGACGATGCGCCGCCCCTGAAATGTGCCCTGGTCGAGGAACAGCCGTGCGAACTTCATCATGTCACCGGGGGTGGAAAATGCGCCTCCAGTGGCATAGCCGGGCATCATCTCCTGCGACTGGCGCTTGCCCTCGTAGTAGGGATGCACAAAGGTACCTTCGGGCAAATTGGGCAAGTGCGCAACCGGATATCCGGTCAGGCCCATACCCAGCGGATCGAAGATCTCCTGCTGAACGAAGTCGGTGAAGTCCTTGCCGGTGAGTTCGCGCACCAGCGGTTCGAGCAGGGTGAAGCCATCGTTGCAGTACACCGCGAGTTCGCCGGGCTCGTGCTTCAGGTGCGACTGCGACAGCGCGTACATCGTGTCCTGCGCGTAGTCGGGGATGCGTATGAAAGCGAAAGCGTTTCGGTAGTTGGTGCCCGGCATCCCCGATGCGTGCGACAGCAGGTGGCGCACCGTGATGCGAGTAAAGCCCGGTGAGAGCATGCTGAAAGAAGACAGCAGTTCGACGACCGGCTGCTCCAGCCCCAGCTTGCCCCGGTCGCGAAGGATCATCACGGCCAGCGTCGCGAACATCTTGGAGACTGAGCCGATGTTGACGCGCATCTCGGGCGTGGCCAGAAGCTCGCGCTCGCGATCGGCATGGCCGAATGCCTCGCGCCAGACCACACCGTCGGCGGCCAGCAGGGCCACGGAGATGGCCGTCGTTCTGCTGTCGCTTCGGCTCAGGGCCGCCTTTATGGCCTCGCGACACCAGCGCACCGTTTCGGAACCTGACGCCTCGGAAGATACCGGGGCCATACCACCCCCTCCCGAGTCGCTTCCCCCGCAGGCCTGCAGCAGCGGGCCCACCAGTCCTGCGGTGGCCAGGCGGAGGCAATGGCGGCGCGAAATCCGCTGTCGCGAGGCGCCCTGAAGACCGGCGAAGTCGCGCGTTGCAGTCATGGTTCTTGTGCGTGTTCCAGACCATCCGGGGACGGCTGCAACAACTCTTCTTTTTGAATGGATCGAGCTTAAGCGCCCTGCAATGAACGAGGCAGCGGGCTCGCATTACACATGAAACTTAAGCACCAGCGAGCGAGCCGGATCGCGAGAATCGGGCCACCTCGACGAAGCGATGTGCAGCAGCAGTGAAGCCAGAGCTTGTGCGAACGAGTCGATCACCAACCCAACACCGACTCGATGACAAGCGAAACTTCAACGCAGAGCCAGTGCGCCGGGCAGGCGCTTGCACCGATGTCACGCACGTTCGCGAGCAAGGTGCCGGGTCTGCGCCATCGCCTTGCAGTTGTTTGTGCCGGCGGCGTGCTCGCGCTCCTTTCAGCCTGCGGCGGCGGCGACGATGACGAGAACTGCGCAATCGGCCAGGTGGTGCTCGAAGCGACCTGCACCGATTCGGCGAAGGCGGCCGAAAGGGTGCGGCGTGTGGTGCGCAAGACGATGACCGAGCTCGACCTGCGCTCGGCCATCGTGAGCGTGAGCGTCGATGACACGCCATTGCTGACCGAAGCCTGGGGCGAGTCTGCCCCAGGACAGGCTGCCACCGTGGACATGCACTGGCGCAGCGGCTCGATCGCCATCGCCTACCTGACGACCGCGCTGTTGCAGCTGCAGGACCAGCGTGTGCTCAGCATCGATGACAAGCTCTCGAAATGGCTGCCCGACTTTCCTCATGCAGCCGACATCACGCTCGCGATGCTGGCCGACTCCACCTCTGGTTATGCGGACTACGTGGACCTGAACGTCCTTCCGCTCTACAAGGACGTGCACCGGCAATGGAGGCAGGACGAGCTGATCAAGGCGGCTCTCGCGCAGCCGATGAAATGCAAGCCGGGGACGTGCTTCTCGTATGCCCACACCAATTTCGTCATCCTGGGCCGCGTCATGGCGATGGCCAGCGGCCGGCCAGTCGCCGAGCTGATCCGCACCGGCGTGCTGGAGCCGCTGGGCATGCGCGAGACGCGCAGCGACTCCACGCCGTTCATTCCACCGCCAGTGCTGCACGCTTTCTCTTCCGACCGCGGCCGCTACGAGGACAGCACCGACTGGAACCCTTCGTGGACCATCGCCGAGGGCGCCATCATGACGAGCACCGTTCCCGACGTGATGCATTCGGCGGCAGCCATCGCAACCGGCCGCCTGGTCTCGCCCGAGGCCTTCGCACAGTTCCTTGAGCCGCGCACCGCGTCCTTTCCGCAAATGTCCACCGAGCGTTACTACGGGCTGGGGATCCTCGTCTCGAACGGCTGGGTCATGCAGAACCCGAGCTTCTTCGGCTATTCGGGCCTGATGGCCTACCTGCCCTCGAAAAAAATCGCCATCGCCGTCACGACCACGTTGGGTCCCGCCTCCCCGGAAGGCAACACGTCGGAGCAGCTGTTTCGCCGCATCGCGCAGGACCTTGCGCCCTCACGCACGCCTTGATCCTGCGACAGACACCCTTCACTCTACCTATCGCGCCATGACCAGCAACTCTCTCGAAGGCTTGAACCGCCGCCGCTACCTGCAACGCGCAGGACTGACCCTGTTGGCGCCGATCCTGGTCGGCTGCGGCGGAAGCGACAACGCCACCGCCATGCAGCTGTCGTCGGGCGCGGCCGCAGGCAGCGGCGCACCGGTCGTGGACTGGGGCCGCGAAGCCATCAAGGCCGCCATGGCCGAGAGCAAAACCTCGGCGATATCGGTCGCGCTCTGGAGCGGCGGCGAGGTGGTATGGCAGGAAGCCTTCGGCTGGGCGGACCGCGAGGCCCGCAGCGCGGCCGGCACGCAGACGCGCTTCAACATCGGTTCGGTCAGCAAGGTGCTGGCAGCGCTCTCGGTAATGATCCTGCAGGACCGCGGCCTGCTCAGCCTGGACACGCCGGTGGTCCGGTACCTGCCGGAATTCCGCATGCTGTCCGACGGCTACCGGCGCATCACGGTGCGGCATTTGCTCAGCCATGCCTCGGGTTTCCCCGGCACGCACACCCGCAATGTCTTCGCCTTCGCACCGCATACCGACTACGCGGCCAACGCCGAGGCCGCGCTGGCCGACACGCACCTCAAGCACGAGCCCGGCGAGCTCGCGGTGTATTGCAACGATGGCTTCACGATGATCGAGCGCGTGGTGCTGGCGCTCACCGGCACGCGCTACACAGAGTTCGTGCGCACGAACATCCTGGAGCCCCTGGGCATGACCCAGTCGGGCTTCACGCTGGCGCCCTTTGCCGAGGGCAGCTTCGCCCACCCCTACGACGGCAAGCAATGGAAGCAGGAATTCGTCTCGGCCTACGCCACGGGGGGCCTCGCCAGCACGCCGGGCGACATGCTGCGCCTCGGCCGCATGTTCCTCGGCGCGGGCGTGTTCGAGGGCCGGCGCATCGTATCGGCCGCCGGCGTGGCCGAGATGGGCCGCAATCAAACGACAGCGCTGCTCATCAACCCGAGCCCCGAGGTCCAGATCGGGCTGGGCTGGGACAACGTGCGCCAGTCGGGCATGCTGGCCGCCGGCCAGACCGCCTGGCAGAAAAACGGCGGCACTGCCTTCTTCAGCAGCGAATTCTTCGTGCTGCCGGAGACCGACATGGTGCTGATGCTGACCGGCAACAGCCTGGGCTACGGCGCCACTGCGCTGGCTGAGAACATTCTGCTCCACGCACTGCAGGACCGCCGGGCCGTCCCCGCGCTGCCGAGGCCCGTCAGCCATGCGCCCCCGGCACTCGCAGCTGCGCCGGAGCCCGATACGACCGTCGCGGGCATCTACGGCAACTATCTCGGACCGATCCAGGCCGCCTTCGTCGCCGGCCGCCTGAACCTGCGACGCTGGAAGGCGGAAGGCTGGGCGTCGATGTACGAACGTCTTGCGTTGCGCAGCGACGGCAGGTGGTGGAGCGAGACGGGCGACGGCTTCTCGTTCCAGTTCGTCGTCCTGCGGGGGATGCGCTATCTCGTTCAACGCCGACCCGGGGCCAGCGGCCACTACTGGGCGACGGCGCCCCTGGGGCAGCAGCTGTCGCCGCTAGAGACCCCCCTCCCGGCGCTATGGCAGGCGCGCGTGGGCACCACGTGGGAGCTGGCCAACGAGTCGCCGGACTCGGCGGCCATGCGCAATGGCCCATTGCGCGCTGCATTGGGCGTGCTGGCCGAACTGCCTGGCTACCTGATGTGGGCCAACAGCGAACTGGTGCGTCCCCTGGACGATGCGCGCGCCGGCATGACGGTGAAGGTTTCGGTCAACGACGGACGCGACCTCACCGAGCTGGTGTTCCGGACCGTCGATGGCGTGGAGCAGATCGGCAGCAACGGCTTGATCTTCCGCCGCGTCGGTACCTCCGCTTCCTGAACCTTTCAGGGCTCCCTGGCGCCCGTCCCGTGCGGCCCCGGGGGTACCGTTGCCGGCAACGGCCACCAAGTCGGCTCAGGCCGCCTCGACCACCGCAGCCAGTTTCTCGAACAGTTCCTGCGCCAGGTTGAGGTGTTGGCGGCCGCCAGTGGGCGAAGCGTTCACCATGACCGACACCGTCGCGCTGCGCGCTTCGAGAAACATGGTCGCGACCTGGAATCCGACGCCGCTGCCGGTGTGACCCCACCAGTTGCCGATCTGTCCGATGCCTAGGCCGTAGCGGTCGTACTCCGGGCCGTTGGTAACGTCCCGCGCGCGCGATTTGCGCACGCCCTGCAGCTGGGCACCGATGAGTGTGCCGCGACCCAATGCATCGCCCCATGCAAGCAGGTCGGCCAGCGTCGAGGCCATGGCGCCGGAGCCGGCCAGACACGTCGGGCTGACCAACGGCTGGTCGTCGACGGCACCCGTGGCGACGTCGACCGCGTAGCCCGTGGGCGCCGGCGGCGGGAGTGCGGCCGTCGACGGATAGCTGGTGCCGGTCAACCTGAGCGGCCGGAAGATCTGCGCAGCCAGCACGTCGGCCAGCGGCAGGCCCGTGACAACTTCGATCACCAGGCCCAGCAGCACGGTGTTGGTGTTGCTGTATTCGTATTGCTCGCCCGGAAGAAACGAAGGCGGCACGGCGAACGAGATGGCCACCAGCTCCTGTGGCGTCCACACGCGCAGAAAATCCTCGACGAAGGCTTCGATGAAACTCGGTTGCATCGAATAGTCGGCCAACCCGCTCTGGTTGCCCGCGAGATCGGCCAGGCTGATCAGGTTGCCATTGGGCACGCCTGGGATGTAGCGCGCGACCTTGTCGTCGAGCCCGAGCTGTCCCAGTTTCACCAATTGAAGGAAGACCGTCACGGTGAACGACTTGGTGATGCTGCGCAGGGGAAACGTGCTGTCCAGCGACAGCGGCGTGGCCTTGGCCACGTCGGCCTGCCCGAACGCACGCGTCCAGGGCGCTGCGCCGGCCACGCGCACGCCTGCCAGAACGCCCGGCGGGCGATAGGTCGACATGAGGGCCTCGACGGCCTTCACATAGGCGGCGTCGCGAGAAGGTGTTTCCGGGGTGGCCGGCGGAATCACGATGCCCTCCGCATTCCCGGAGCCGCCACCGCCACCGCACGAGGCGAGCCATGGAACCAGGGCCGCTGCACCGGTCCAGCGGACCAGGTGACGGCGTGAAGGATTGAAACGCATGGTGATTGCTCCTGAGTGTGTGGATCTGCGGGGCGCCGTGTCAGGCGCCCGTTTGCGAAATGGCCATGCCCCTCGGCGCGCGCGTCACGTCGATCGGCTGTTCGAGTGCCATTCGCTGGCGCGCCTCGCGCGCGGGCATGCCGAAGCGCCGGCGAAAGAGCTTGCTGAACACCGTCTGGTCGGAGAAGCCGCAGGCATAGGCAATGGCGCCGATGCTCAGCTGTCCGCTTTGGGGCTGGTTCAGGTAGCCGAGGCTCTTGAGCAGGCGCATCTCGCGCAACGTGGCATGCACGCTCATGTCTTGCGATGAAAACAAACGGTAGAGCTGCGCGCGCGACAGGCCGGTGTCCCTCGCGATGTCGACCACGCTGAGGTCATGCCGATGCAGGTTGCTCTGGATGTGCCGGTGGACCAGCTGCAGCCGATCGACGCCCTGCTCGGACCCCGACATGTACACCGAACCGAGCAGGGCCTCGGCGGTCTGGAAGATGCCTGCGAGCACCGCCTCCAGTTCGTCGGAGCCCAGCGCGACGCCGTGGTTGGCCAGCGTGCCCAATTGCGATGCCAGGAAGGGCGCGAGCGCCAGATGGTCGATGGCCTCTATCGAGCGCGCCCTGGCCGCCGGCACATGGCCGAGCAGTTGCACCAGGCGTTGCCTGGTGGGGCGCACGAAGCTGAAACGCGCGCGCTCCCAGCGCCCGCGCAACGTCTGCGCCACATCGCACAGCAAGGCGCTGCCAGGTCCGAAGCGCGTCTGGATGCCGTTGTTCTGCTCGACGGCGAGCGTGCCGCGCTCGATCAGCCACAGGCAGACGTCGGCCTCGCGCGGCGCGCTGGCGCCCGGCCAGGTCGAGCGCATCTCCGATGCCGGCACCTCGCAGTGGCCGACCATGCCCTTGGTGTCCTCGCACAGGACGCCCCGGCCGAGCAGGGGATCGTCCGAGGCGAGTTCCAGGTGCATCGACCCGAAAATGCCGGTCGTGACTTCGCTGCGATGCCTGGCAGCGCTCAGGCCGTCGGCAGAAAAAAGACGCCGTCCGCCAGAACGCGCGGAAGAAGTTGCAACCATCGAATTTCCAGATCCACCCGGGAACCCCCGGACTCCAGCGCGCGATTCTCTTGGCGTTGCGATGGACGGCCAAATTACAGGCGTAGCAGGCGTGTTTGGCATGTCGTGGGAGTCCATTGCGCGCTGTGTCTTTGTTGCGTTGCTGCGTTGTTGAGTTACCGCGCGGCCGCCGGGCCGATCAGCGCGTCGAACATCGCCTGCAGGGTCTGGGGCGACTTGCTGCGGCTTTCCACGCTCCAGCAGGCGCCGACACGCGGCGGCACCGACACCTGCATCAGCGGCTCGCCGGAGGCGCCCGGCGCGCGCAGGTCGACCATCGCCTGCGCCTGCCCGAGCTGCTGCGCCGCCAGGCGCTGCTTCTCGGCCGCGATCTCCACCTGGTCGCGTGCGAGCCGGGTGATCTGCGCCTGCGCCTTCAACAAGGCATCCTGGCCTTGCAGGTCGTAGCGCACGCTGATCTTGCTGACCTTCATGGCCTCCAGCCGCGCGCGGCTCTGCGGAAAGTCGAGCACGCCGAAATCGTGCGTGCCGTCGCGAAACTCGCCGACGAAGTCGGCCACCCCGGTGGCGCCCGCATAACGCCGCGTCAGCGTGAGTTCGCCGACGCGTATCTCCAGCGTGGCTTCGCCGCACTTCGCAGCGCTCCATTCGAGTTGCTCGGTCACCGGGAAGTTGTAGTTGTTGATCACCTTGGCGCCCGCTGCGCAACGCAGCGTGAGCGTCGTCAGGTAGGGCTTGACCGTGGCCTCGGGGTTCACGCCGGTGGGCTGCGCGGTGAGGGTCAACGGCAGCGGCGCCACGCGCAGGGCCTCGGCCTGCTGCCGGGCTTCGGCCAGGCGCGACTCGATGGCCTGCAGCGCCTGGCCGGACTCGAGCTGCTGCTTCTCGGCATCGGCCTGGCGCTTGCGCTGTGCCAGTTCGAGCTGCTGCTGGCCGACGAGCTGCTCGACGCGCTTGTTCACCGCACCGTTGAGCACCGGCAGGAAGGCCGGCGTCATGGGCAGGCTGTAGCCCAGCGTCTCGACCGTGCTGAAGCGCGTGGCGTCGCGCCGCAGGAAAGGCTTCGCGGGCCCGTCGGCAAAGGCCCAGACGGTGCCCTGCGTGCCGAACAGCTGGTCCATGATCTGCGTCATCGAGGTGGCGCTCTGCAGCGGCCACATGACGCTGGTCTCCCAGTCCTTCTGGAGCACGCACGAAGCCTGTTGCTCGACGTAGCGCAACAGGAGGTGCAGCGGCCCGCTGGCCAGCTTCCACACCACGGCGCTCTCGCCGCCATCGAACCCCGAGTCCCGCCGCAGCTCGCGCATGGCGTCGGCCACGGCACGCAGGCGCGACGCGGGCACGGCCGGGTCGGTGCCGAAGGCATGGAACTCGGTCGCCAGCGCCATGGCCTTGCCTTCGCCGTCGAGCGCGTCGCGCATGACCGCATCCAGGCCGGCGTCGTACGTCCTCAGCTGCTTGCGCAGGGCGAGGTCGCGCCGCACCGTCTCGCGCCCGAGCGGCAGGCTGGACGTGCTCGCCTGCAGCGCTCGCCCGCCGACCGCGTTGAGGGATCTCAACAGCGACACGGTCGCGTTGCCCGCCAGCATCGCGCCGGTCCGGGTCTCGGCCTGAAGCCGCGCCAGCGTGCGCGCCAGCAGCAGCCAGCGCGGCAGCTCGTCGTCCTTCAGGCCGGCGAATTCCCGGCGCAGCCGCTCGATCAGCAGCGTGTACGGATCCTGTCCGTTGGCCACGCGCGCCAGCGCGCCGTGCCATGTGGCTTCGCCGGCGATCAGCTGTTCGCCGGCCGGGAAACCGGTCGCGAACTGGTACCAGGCATTGGCACGCTGCAACCTGTACCAGCCCTCGAACTGCAGGCGCTCGCGCTCGAACTTCGGGCGGTCCCTGACCGCCGTCGCCATGTCGTCGAGAAAGCGGCCGATGGCGCGCTGGCCCTCGCGCGTGAAGGCCACGGGCACGCGCGAGGCGGCCAGCTCGGGTGCGAGCGCTTTCGCATTCACCGCGCCGGCTGCGCCGGCCAGCGGCTGCCAGAACGAGGCCAGCGTCACGTCGGCGCCCAGCAAGGCATCGGCGGGCAGGTCCAGCAGCCACGCCAGGGGCGGCGCACCGGCGTAGGCCTCGTGGTCCAGCTGCGTCTGCGAAGAGGCGAGCCGCGCATCCAGAAAGCCGTCCTCGTCGGGGTGCCAGGCGATGTAGGAGAGCCCCAGCCGCTCCAGGCGGTGGACCGTCTGCGTGTCCACTCGACTGGCAGGATCGACCGGCAGCAAGCCCGGCAGTCCGTCGAGCTCGCTGCGCGAATCGCCCGCGATGCGCCGCTGGATGTGATGGATGCGGCGCACCAGGTTGTACGCGCGACCCGCGCGCAACTGCTGGGCCGGCACCAGGCTGTCCGGGCCGACCTCCTGGAAGGTCGCGTAGTTGCCCCGCTCGATGTAGCTGCGAAAGTTCGACACGAAGCTGCGCTGCAGCTCTTGCTCCAGCTGGCCCACCTCGCTGGTCGCCACCATCCATTGGCCGATCCAGCGGTCGTTGCGCTTGTCGACCACGGCCAGCGCATCGCCGATGCGTTCGAGCGTGCGCGCATCGTCGTCGAGCTTGCCGACGAAGCGCGCGTCCAGCGGATAGGTCTCGCGCACCAGCGCCACGGTCGTGCGGTTGTGCTGGAAGGCCGCCGTCATCAGCAGCATGGCCGCCAGGCACAGGGCCAGCCATGCAAGCAGCCCGAGGTGGCGCGTGGCGCGCCGCCAGTGGTTGACCAGCGCGGCCGGCAGGCCGGCGTGGCGGTCGCGCGGCAGGATGCGGCCGAAGAAGTCGTGCAGGAACAGGCCCGTGTGGGTCGTGCGGTGCGAAGGCACGGGCGCCAGCAACTGGGGCAGCAGGGTCGAGACCGCCCCGCCCTCCTGCGCGCCGCTGCTGAAGAACAGGCCGCGCAGGAAGGGACTCTCCAGGTAGGGGTGGTCGCTGAAGCAGGCGTCCAGGAACAGGCGCAAGCCGGCCTTCACCTGCGCGAGCTCGCTCGGGAACATCAGCAGCGCGGGCGTGGCGCCGGGCGCGCGCGCGGCCAGCTGCAGGCGCAGCAGGCCCAGGCGCTCGCCGATGCGGGCGAACGCGCGGTCGACGAAGTGCTCTTCGCTGCTGGTCGCCAGGTAGCCCATGGCGTGGTCCAGCGCGCCGGGCTCCAGCCGGGCCGACCAGTCTTCCCAGCCGTAGAGGTGGTCGCACTGCGTCACGAGCAGGTAGATCGGAAAGCGCCGGTCGAACAGCCTGATCAGCTGCTCGATGCGCTCGCGCAGCACCCTGCCCTCCTCGGCCAGGCCGTCGCGGTCGGGGTTCTGCAAGCGCCGCACGTCGATCGTGAGCACCAGGCCGTTGATGCCCTCGTGCGGCCGGTAGCGCGCGAGCTGGTCGAGCACCACGCTCCATTCCTCGCGGTCCTCGCGCGAGCCTTCGGCTTCGACATAACGGCCGGCGCAGTCGATCAGCACGGCATCGTCGAAGAACCACCAGTCGCAGTTGGCGGTCTGCACGATCGGCGCGTTGCGGTCGACCTGCTGCAGCGGCAGGCTCAGCCGCGAGCGCGTGAGCGCCGTGGTCTTGCCGGCGCCCGAGCGGCCCACCAGCATGTACCAGGGCAGCACGTCCAGCGGGTTGCCGTGGCGCCGCAGGCCCGAGCGGCGCAGCGTGTCGACGGCCATCTTCCAGCGTCGCCTGAGCACCGCCTGCGGCGACATCGCCTCGGTGCGCAGGCGCTGGTCCGCGTCGGGCCGCGCGATGGCGCTGCGCGAGCGCGCGACCACCAGCAGGCGGCGAATGAAGCGGTAGAGCAGGTAAAGGCCCACCGCCCCGCAGACGATGGCCACGGCACTCCACCACGGCCAGCCCAGGCAGAGTGAAACGCCCCAGCCGACCAGCGCGAGCAGCACCAGCACGCAGGCCCAGACGATCAGGTTGCGCAGGAGTTTCATCGGATCAGCGGCAGGATGGCGTGGACCTCATGGCGCAGCACCAGGAAGAAAAGCAGGTAGAGGCCGCACAGCACCAGCACCGGCACCGTGAGCACCAGAACGCTCAGGCGCGAGAGCGCGAAGCGCCGGCCGGGCGCAGTGCCCATGCCCTCGGCCGCCTTCAGCTCGACGCCCGGGAACACCAGCGCGGCCGCCTCGGCAGCGGGCAATCCCCTGGCACTCGCCTGGGCGAGCACGTGGCGCATCGCACGAAGGCGGATGTCGGCCAGCGCGCGCACCGCGTCGCCCTGACCGTCGTGCGCGCCGTGGCCGTAGCGGCCCGTGAAGCCCATCGAGAGGCACAGCACGTAGACCTCCTGCACATCGGGCTGCGCGTCGCCCAGCCGCGCGAGCCTCTCGAAAAAGGCCACGCCCGCATTCGACAGGTTGAAGAACTGCCGCTGCAGCAGGTGGCGCTGCCAGCCCGCAGCCTGCGGCCAGTCGCAGGTGGACAGCGTCTCGTCGACCCAGGCCGCGACCGCGAACAGCGCCTGGCGCACGTCTTCCTCGGGCGTGCCGATGGCCAGCGCGTCGTGCTGCGCCTGCGCCAGCAGCGGCTGCAGCCGCGCGGCCATCGCCGGGGCGTCCTGGTCCGGGGCCAGGGCGAACTGGCGCACCACGGCCAGCACGGGAATGAAGGCATCGACCAGTTTCACGGGCTACCTTCTCACGACCGCGATCTCGGCGCGCAGGTCGCCCGGGGCATCGAGCCAGGACAGCGAGACCAGGCCGTCGCGCGTGACCGACTCCCACTGCCGGCTGATCTGCTCGATGCGGAAATAGTGCGAATCGGCGCGCCGCGGCAACCCTTGCGGCGCCACCGGCAGGTGGATCAGCTCCAGGCCCGGCAGCGCCAGCGAGAGCAGCTTGGGCATCTCGGCGCTCGGCCCCAGCCGTGCATTGTTGGGCACCGTCTGCGCGACGGCGGCGGCCAGCGAGTCGCTGCGAAGGAGCAGGTAGAAGCGGTTGTGCTCGCCGAAGAGCCGCTTGGGCAGCTCGCCGCTGTAGAGGTGATCGCCTTCGGGCTGCAGTTGCACGATGAACTCGGCGCCCACCGTGATCTCGTTGAGCATGTGGCTGATCAGCGCATGCGCGCGGGCAAAGCAACGGCCGATCTGCCGATGGTCGTAGGCCGGCACGCCTGCGGTGCCGTCCTCGGCCTCGCCGAACATGTTGAAGCGCTCCGAAAACGAACTCAGCTCCCCCACCAGTTGGCGCAGCACGCCGTACACCGCCCAGGGATGCAGGTGCTCGACCTCGCTCAGGTGCTGCAGCTGCGGGCTGAAGCGGTTCATGGTTCGCAGCGCCAGCAGGAGCACCACGTCGGCGGCATCGAGCCCCGCGCCGCGGGTGCCGCCCGGGCTCTTGTAGGCCTGCAACTGCCGGGCCCGCCCCGCGAGCTCGTCGCGGATGTCCCGTATCTGCTGCTGCAGCCACTGCGAGCCCGACAGCGCATAGCACGGCGGCACGTAGTCATCGACCAGCCGCACCAGGGCGCCGTCGCGCACCAGCCTGGCGATCGGCACGAGCTCGTAGTCCTGCAATGCCTCCAGCTCGCTGTCCAGGAAGATGCGCAGCACGAACATCAGCGAGCGCACCTGCGCGGGCGCTGCATTCGAATAGAGGTCGGGCACCTCGTCGCTCGCGTGGGTGGTCGCATACCGGGTCGGGGCGAGCGCTGCCTCGGCGAGCTCGCCGACCGTGCTGACGTTCGACTCCGTGGCGTGCAGGCGACGCAGGCCCAGGTAGACGTTCAGCGGCTTGTCGCCCTCGAACTGCTCGGTCGTGAAGGACCGGCCCGCGATCACCGCGTTGCCCGGGTATTCGACGTAGGTGCGGTCGGGAAAGAGCACCTGCGCCGACTGCACTTCGATGCGCTGGTTCGCGATGGCCGCGGTGGCCAGCGCGAATTCGCCCACACCCCAGAAGTGCGGCTGGCCGTTCTCCAGCGCGGGCTTTCGCTGGAACTGCTGGTGCAGGTCGGACTGCTGGAAATGCTGAGGCTGCAGGAACATGCCCTGCTGCCAATAGATGCCGGCCTTGTCGTTCATTGGATTCGGTGCTCAGAGTTTTCGGGTGGACGGATCGGCGGATTCCCCGGGCTGCGGCGCAAGGTCGATCTCGCGGCCTCCACCGTCCAGCGGAATCCACGCCGATTCCTTCTTGGGTATCGGATAGGCGTTCAGCCTGCTCGCCGAGACGATGCCTTGCGAACCCAGGTTCAGCCGGATCGCCAGGGGCACCGGCTCGGCGCTGTAGGTGCTCGAGAACCAGCCCTTGCTGCTCACGGCGAGCGGCACCTCGAAGAGCCGGGCGTTGCCCTCGGCATCGAGCTGGTAGTAGCCGGCCACGAAGCCGACGTAGTGGCTTTGCTGGGCCCGG
Organism: Variovorax sp. AC103; assembly: GCF_979254005.1. Lineage (NCBI taxonomy): Bacteria > Pseudomonadati > Pseudomonadota > Betaproteobacteria > Burkholderiales > Comamonadaceae > Variovorax > Variovorax sp. AC103. The sequence continues at coordinate 50,575 of NZ_CEEDFC010000020.1, forward strand.
TCGAGCGCGAGCAGCGTGCGCCGGCCCGGCGCCACGACGTAGCGGCTCAGCCGCACGAAGTCGGGGCCGGCCTGGCCGCTTGCCAGCACGCGCGACAGCTGCTGGGGGTCGGCCTTGAGCTTGTGGAAGGCCGCGGCGTCGGTCATCTGGAACACGCTCAGCAGCAGGGTGTGCGGCACGTTCTCGTAGAGGTTGAGGTCGGTGGCCGAGGTGATCTCGATCAGCACGCCGTCCTTGCCCGCGTCCCAGCTGACCTCGGCGCGCGCCTGCCTGGCCGTGTTGCCGCCCATCGCGGAATTGGCTGCCGCGCAGCCTTGCAGCACGGCGACCGCCAGCGCGCACAGCGCCAGCACGGCGGCGAACCGGCGGCTCACGCGCGCACCCCGGCCATGTTGCCGATGAAACAAACGCGGGGCCGATTCGCAAGGCGCAGCGCGCCCCCAGCCCGTACCATGGCGGACCGCCCTTGCCCCGCCATCGCATGCACCGCTTGCTTCGCTTGCTCCGTTCCTGCCAGCCCGCCTCGACAGCCGCCGTGTTCTGCGCGGCGGCCCTCGCGGGCGGCTGCGCCCATGCGCCCCAGCCCGAACCCGAAGCCCCACCGGTTGCCGCGCCGGCCGCCGTGACCCCTGCCCCTGCGGCCGTCGGCCCGTTCAGCGTCACCCCGGTCCTCGCGGTCTACCGCACGCAGGTGGCGGAGAACGGCACGCGCGAGCGCTGCGGCATGCAGATCGCGCCGCCGCCCAAGGCGTCGCTGTGGTCGCGGGTGTTCTCCTCCGAACCCACCGGCGAGGGCGATGTCCCGCCGCCGGTCTTCGTGCCGGAGACTGCATGCGACAGCGTCGCCGCGCAGCGGCTGCAGGCCGCACGCTACCGCGTCACCTACCGATTCGACGGCGACGAATACAGCGTCGATCTCGGCTACGACCCGGGTGCGGCGCTGCGCCTGGATTCGCTCGGGCACGTGGTCGGGCCCGCCCTCCTGCCCTGAGCGGACACGCACGGGAGCGCAGGCCTCAGTCGAGTGCGAGCAGCGTGGCATCGGCACCGTCCTCCTCCGTGTAGGGCATCCACAGCAGCGCGTCGGGGCGCCCGCGCACGCGGGCGTAGTACGACACGGGGCCGCTCGCGGTGGCGCCGATCTCGTTGCGCAAGGCCCAGCCGGTGAAGGCGCGCCCGGCGCTTTCGAGCTTCAGGCCCGATTGCCCATAGGCGATGGTCGATGTCTCGGGCAGGCCACCGCCGGGGCCGGTGGCCTGGAAGTCGATCGAGGCGCCCTCGCCCGCAACGGCGAACATCACGCCCTGCCAACTGCCCGCACCCGGTGCGAGTTCGATCCACTGGCCGAGCTGCTCGTTGCCGTGGACCGAGATGCGGTCGGCGGCCGGCACGGCACCGGGCCGCGCCCGATGCATGCGCGCGACCAGCTTGGCGGGCCAGGCGGCGCCGGGCTCCAGCACCAGCGCATCGCGCAACTGCGCGGGCAGCGCGGGCAGCGACGCAACGTCGGCACCCGCATCACTACCCGCGCCGGGTGCGTCGGGCCACAGCACCGCGATCCCGAAGTCGGCGCCCAGCGCACTGCGCAGGCTCGCCGCGATCAGGTTGAGGCCATAGCGCACCGACGGATCTTCCAGCGCTTTGGCATCGGCCAGCACCAGCCAGAGCGCGGCGCGCTGCGCGATGAACGCATCCACCATCGGTCGCCAGTCGACCGCGAGCACCTTGTGCGGCGTGGTCTCCCACACGCCGCCCAGCGCCTTCAGGCCATAGCGCGCCAGCGTGCCCGCCAGGGCGGACATGCGCTGTGCGTCGGGTGCGAGCGCGGTGACGGCGACGATGGTCATGGCGCTCACGCCTTGCGCAACGCGTCGGCCACCGCGTTCAGCACCTTTGACGCGGCGGCGCCGAATGCGGGCGTGCGTTCGTTGCTGGTCTCGCCGCCTTTCCAGTTCTGCACGAAGGCGAAGGTGACGGGCACGTTGTTGAAACGCATCTGCCCCGCCAGCGACAGCGCATGGAAGTCTTCCCAGTCGATGCTGCCACCCTTGCCGTAGGAGATCACGTCCGCCGGCACCACCTGCCACAGCGCGGTGGCCTGCGAGGAAATGCGCTTGAACTCCCGCAGGCTGGCCGCGGTGCTGAAGAACTTGCCGGTGAGCGCCTGCTGGTACCAGCTGACCAGGTCGGAGGCAGAGCTCAGCATCGACTCGGTGGGGTTGATGACGTCGGTGCGAGGGGTCAGGCCGGCGCTGTCGCCGCTCAGGATCTTCAGCATGCCGGGCCAGCCCAGGTCGACGCCGATGGCGGCGCCCGCCAGGTAGGAGAACACGCGCCGGGTGGAATCGAAGATCTGCGTGTTGGCAAGGCCCGCCTGCGCGATCAGTGCCCGAACCCGGTCCGGCCCCGCCGCCGCCATCGCGATGTCGGTGGCGGTGTTGTCGCTGCGCGCGATCATCGCGTCCAGCACGTTGCCGTAGTTCGACGTGCCGGTGAGCCCGCCCAGCACCGGGCTGCTGATGCTGCGCTGCGCGTCGCTCACCTCGCAGCGGGTGGACAGGCCGATGCTGCTGCCCGCCGCCTCGGCCCCGCGCAGGAACTGCGCCAGGATGAAGGTCTTGACCGCGCTGGCAGCGAAGAGCTTGCGCTCGGTGCCCTGCCCTGCGGACCAGGGGACGGGCGACACGTCCGTGCGCACCAGCGCGCCCGAGGTGTCGGGGGCCATCGCCACGAATTCGTTGATCGCCTGGTCGACGGCGACGGGCACGCCCTGGGCAAAGCTGCTGAGGCTCGTGCCGCCGCCGCAGGCCACGAGTGCCGGCGCCGCGATGGCCGCTGCTGCACTGCGAAGCGCCTGCCGACGGCCGGCCAACGCAGGGATGTCGATGCCGGGTTTCTTGCCTGGATGGATATTCATTCGGGTTCCTCTGATTCGATTCAACTGATGACCATGACCTTGGACTGGCTCGGTGCGAGCACCGCGCCGAGCGCATTGCCCGCGTTCTGCTTGGTGGGCGTCGACAGGCGAACGGCGGCCTGGCCCTCGAACTTGACCTTCGCACTGCCGACGATGAACTCGACTTCGCCCTGGCTCTTCTTCGACACCACGCCGCCGACCTTGCCGAGCTCGTCGCCGTTGGTGATCGGAATCTTCGAGGCCTTGGTGAGCGCGGGCATGCCGCTCACCAGCACCTTGGTGGTGGGCGAATCGCCCATCGACGGCAGCCCGATGTTGGGAAACGGCGTGGCCACCGGCCCGCCGGGCGTGGGGACCTCGCACACATCGGGCGTGGCCATGCACTGGCCGCCGGCAAGGGTCACTGCGAACATGCGTGGTGCTCCTTCAACCGAGGTCGATGCGTTGGCCGTCGATCTTGACGGTGCCTTCGGCGAGCACTGTGGCCTGCCGCGCATGCAGCTGGGCATGGCCCTCGACCTCCCAGCGCGTGCGCCCGGCGCGCAGGTCGTCGAGTTCCTCGACGGTGCGAAAGCTGCTGCGCACCTTCTGCACCAGGCGGCCGACCTGCGTGCCGAGGTCGCGCGCGAACAGCTGCATCTGGCCGACCACCGCGGTGAAGCTGCCGGCCGAGGCATTCGCATGGCCGAAGCGCAGGTCGCCGTGGGCGGCCTCCAGCGTGAACTGCGGCGTGCGCGCGCGCAGCCCCGTGGACGCGGCGATGTCCACCTCGCGGCCTTCGATGCGCACATTGCCATCCTGCGCAACGAACCGGGCGCCGCCCGGCAGCTGCACCGTGGCCTGCGCCTGCGCCGGCGCGGCCCGCGACAGCACGGCCAGCACATGCTGGCGGCAGGGCAGCACGCGCATGGCGCCGTCCAGCGGCTCGGCCAGCGGCATGTCGGGCGCAAGGCACAGCAGCACGACGTCGCCGTCCTCGGGCGCCAGCAGGCAGCTGGGCGCGAGCTGCGCGCGCTGCTCGCCTTCGCTGCTGCGCACGAACAGCCAGGCACCGGCGCGACCGCAGACGGTGCCGGTGACCAGGCGCGGGCCGGCCGCCGCGCTGTCGGGCGCGATGGGCGCGATCGGCGCGACAGAGGCAATGGAGGAATCGTGGCTGTTCATGGCTGGGGGTGCTCTCAGGAAAGGGTGGCCGGCGCCGGGCGCCAGTCTTCGGCGCGGGCGCGCTCGGCATCGGTGGCGTGGCTGCCGCGGCGCACGGCGTCGCTCCAGTTCGTGCCGCGCTCGACGACGCGATGCAGGTTCGCGCCGCTGAAGTCGGCATGGCTGCAATCGGCGCCGCTCAGGTCGGCATGCGAGAAGTCGCTGTGGACGAACACCGCCCGCGCCATCTGCGCGCCCTGGCAGCGGGCGCCGGCAAAGTTCGATTGCGATGCGCGCAGCTGCACGAGCCGCGCGCCCGCAAGGTCGGTGCGCGCGAAGTCGGACATCTCGAAGCTGGCATCGTCCAGCAGCGCGCGCGCCAGGCGAGCATCGCCAAAGCGCACATGCAGGCCGGTCGCGCCGCTGAACACCGCGCCCTCGAGCGTCGCGTGCTGGAACTGGGCCTGCTGCAACTGCGCCTTCGAGAAATCGGCGCCCGTGAGATCGGCGCGGTTGAACTGCGCCATCGCCAGCACGCAGTTGCCCAGGCGCTGGCCCGCCAGCCTGGCCCCGGCCAGGTAGGCCTGGGTCAGGTCGGTGGCGTCGAAGCGGGCGCTGCCCAGGTCGGCGTCCATGGCCGTGAAGCGCCTCAGCTGCGCGCGGCTGAAATCGGTGGCCTCGAAGCGGCACTGGTGCGCATCGCTTTGCAGCAGCGCGGCATCGGCGAAGCTGGCGGCCGACAGGTCGCACCGCTCGAGCATGGCGTGGGTCCATTGCGCGCCCACGGCATCGACCTCGCGCAGGCTGCATTCGCTCATCGAGACGCGCGCGCCGCGCGAGCCGCGCAGCGAAGCGCCCTGCAGGTCGCAGGCGTGCCATTGGGTGGCGGTGAGCGCCGCCTCGGCGAACACGGCACCGGGCAGCGAGCAGCGCTCGAACACCGCGCCTTCCAGGTTGGCCCGCGCCAGCCGCGCCTGCCGCAGGTCGACATTGCGCCAGTGCACCCCCGAAAGATCGCGCCCCGCGAAGTCGAGTCCGGCCACGCTGGCACCGGCCAGCTGGCGGCCGCCCTGCGCAATGGCCGCCAGGGCGGCATCGGCATCGGCGAAGGAGGCGGATGGGGATGGGGATGCGGTCATGTTCATGCCTCTCGCGCCTCGGGCCGGCCGGGTATCTGCATCAGCGTGCCCGTGGTCAGCGCGCCTGCGGTGTGCGCTTGCACGATGGCCGAGCCATAGACGTCGCTGGCGTGCAGGTTGGCGCCGCCCAACTGCGCACCGGCGAGCCGTGCATGCCGCAGCGAGGCGCCCATCAGGTTGGCACCGCGGGCGTCGGCGGCGTCGAGCGCGGCGCGCGAGAAATTGGCGCCCGTGGCATTGGCGCCGGCCAGCAGGAGCCCGGGCGCGCGCGCGCCGCTGAAGTCCGCGCGTTCCAGCGAGGCCGACTGCATGGCCGCGCCCTGCAGGTCCACGCCGTCGCTCCATGCGGCGCCATCGAGGTTCGCGCCGCGCAGGTTGGTGCCCGCGAACACGGTGCCCGCGCCGGCCCGCGCGCCGCGCAGGTTGGCGGCGCTGAAGTCCGCCTTCGGCGCCAGCGTTCCATACCAGTGCGAATGCTCGGCCTGCACCGAGGCCAGCACGGCGCCTTCCATGCGCGCGGCATCGAAGCGCGCGGCCGTCAGCGTCGCGCCGGCGAAGTCCGCACCCTCGAGCCCGCATTCGCTGAAGTCGGCCTGCGCGGCCTGCAGCTTCGCGCCGCGCAGGTGGGCCATCCGGCTGCCGCTGAAATCGGCCTGGGCGCACTGGGCGTCCTGCAGCGTGGCGCCGGTGAAGTCGCTCCCGCTGAAATCCGCCGCCTTCAATGTGGCCCCGCCGAGCGTGGCGCCGGCAAGCCGGCTGCCGGCCGCGCGCACCGACTGGAAGCTGGCCTTCGTCGCGTCGGCGCCCTCGAAGCTGGCCCTCTGCAGGATGGCCTTGTCGAAGCGGGTGCCGGCCAGCCGCGCGCGGTCGAAGCGCGTCTTCTCGAGCGTCGCGGCGCTGAAGTCGGCGTTGGACAGGTCCAGGTCGCTCAGGTCCAGCCCGTCCAGCTTCAGCCCGGCGAAGCTGCGGCCCTCGGCCTGCCAGGCGATCGCTTCCTCGCGGGTCGTCGGAGGATGCGGCGCGGGCGCGGGTGGCTCGGCGGGTGGTGCTTGCACGGGTGGTGCCGCCAGTGCAGAGGCCGCCGGTCCCCCCGCCGCACCGGCGACGGAAGCCGCCACCGGCGCCGCCGCGTCCATCGCGCCCACTGGCGCGCTGGTGTCCGGTGCAGCGGCAGCCGGCTGCGAGCCGGGCTGCAACAACGGCGCCAGCGGCCCCGCGCCGCTGGCAGCGAGCGCCGGAAACTGCCGCATGAACGCGACCGCTTCGTTGCTGGCCCCGCTGCTGCCCAGTGCGTCGGCCACGTCGTTGTGGTCGATGCCGTTGTCGCGCATCAGCTGCTGGGTCTTCAGCCGCATCTGCTGCGTCTGTGCCTCGATGTCCGCCAGGCTCACATCGGCCGGCAGCTCGCCCTGGCGCGAACGGATGAACCCGTCCACATCGGCCTGGGTCAGGCCGTGGTGGGCCAGCAGCGCGGTGTGCTCGGCCTGCAGCTTCTGCGTCATGGTCTCGATGTCGGCCAGCGAGACCTCGCGCAGCGGCGGTGGCGGCGGCTGCATCATGGCGTCGATCTGCGAACGCGGGATGCCGTGTTCGGCAAGCAGCCGGTCGGTCTGCGCATTCATCTCGGCCGTGAGGCGTTCGATCTGCGCCAACGCCGGGTCTGCGGCCGCTGTTGGCGCCGGCGCGGCCAGGTTCGGCTTGCCGGCCTGAACCGGCGATGCCGAAGAGTCCTGGGCACCGGCAGCGGCGGAAGGAGCCCCAGCGGCTGCGGCAGCGGCTGCGGTTGCGCCGCTCGCTGCCGCTGCTGCAGGCAGGCCCGCGGCGCCCGCCGATGCGGCCATGGGCACCGCTTCCTTGGCTGCTGCTGCCGCTACGGCTCCTGCAGCTGCGGCCGCCGGTGGCGGCAACTGGTCGCGGTAGTGGGCTTCGGGCAGTGGCGCGTCGCGCAATGGCTCCCAGCCCATGACCAGGCAGGCGACGTCCTGCGCCTCCTCGTCGCCGACCGCCAGCGTGCCGCGGTAGAGCACCGCGCCCAGTCCGAGGCCCGGCATCAGCCAGACCGTCTCGGCATGGGTCGCGATTTCCTTGAACACAGGCTCCGGGCCCGGGCCGCGCAGCGCCGCGAAGCAGCGTCCGCGCAAGGCAGGCAGCGCGCTCTCGATGCGCGCCTGCTCGGGATGCAGGTGGCTCAACGCGATCGCCTCGTCGCCTGCGAAGAACCCGGCCAGGCGCTGGTCGGACGGCGCGCTCTGGAAGTAATCGCCCTGTGTGTCCTCTGGAAGATGCGGCCAGGTCTTCTGCAGCCACGCCGCGCCGACCGCGCCCAGGTGGCGCTGGCGTTGCGGCGCGCTGCTGTCCACGCCCCAGTAGCCGGCCGGCGCCGGACGGTCGCCCCTGAAGACGATCGGGTGGCGCGGGTCTTCCACGTTGGGCAGGGCCGGCTCGGCCTTGCCGAGCGGGTTCACTTCGTCGCCCGGCCCGCCGAAGGCGTTGGCCGGCACGAGCGGCATGCGCGTGAAGGGCGCTGGCGACGACAGCGTGCCGAGCGCGGTCCAGCGGCGGTCGCCGCGAACGATCAGGGGCTTGTCCAGGCTGCCCACGCGCGCACGCACCGCAAGCTCCGTCACCGGCGCGGCCCCGGGCGCGCAGGCCTCGCCATAGAGCATGAATTCGGCCTTCGGCTTGGGATAGCCCTCGTCGAGCACGGCCGGCGCGCCGGGCGCCTGCGGCAGCAGTTGCCAGAGTTCGGTTTCGGGGCGCAGCGCATCCAGGCACGCAGACGCGAGCGGAAACAGCGCCACCAGGCCGACGGCCAGCCGGTCCTGTTGCTGCCATCGCAGTGCGCGATGGACGACTGCCATGTGGTCGGGCTTGATGATCTTCATGCGGGTGGTCTCAGCCCAGCTTGATCAGTTGGCTGTCGAGCGCGACGCTGACCGGCAGGAAGTTCGCCGAGGAGTTGCCGCACTTCATCTCCAGGCCGGCATCGGTGGCCTTCCACCCGGAGTTGCCGAAGCTCAGCGAAGCCGAGGTGTCGTCGATGCTGATGCCTCGGGTCAAAGGGGCGTTGATGAGCGCGGCAGTCGCTGAAAGCTGCTCCTTGGAGCACCTGGCGAGCTCCCGGACGGCGCTCAGGTACGAGAGGTGGGCACTTTTCTCGGTGGCGACGGTCGGGTCGTCGGCCGGCGGCATCCGGATCTGGCCGACACCTTGCGCCATGGCCGCGATCTGCCCGGCCGCGGCGGCCTTCCTGCGCGCACGGGCCGCGATGCGGTACGTGGCAAGCGTCACCTTGACCGAGCTCTTGGCCAGTGCCGTCGCCGCGGAAGCTGCCGCCAGCCGATCGACGATGGCCATGTTGCCGATCTTGATCTTGGGGCTGGCCAGGGTCAGCACATCCGCCTCCGCCTTGACGAAGGCGCTCTGGGACTGCAGGGTCGCCTGGTCGGCGTCCCACGAATGGGAAAAGCCCACGAATTTCTGGCCGACGGCCCGGCCCATGGCGCCGGTCTGCGCATCGACACCGAACACGGCGGCATTCACGTTGACCAGGTTGGACGTCAGGCCGATCGTGCCCCCGGAGGGCGGGTCTTCGTCCCAGGTCGATTTGCCGGCAGCCTTGATGCTGACGCCCGTCGAGGGCGACATGTCGAACTCGCAGCGGACATCGAGCGGCGCGGCGGGCGGAACCAGCGGTGCGCCCGCGTCGTCGCCATTGACCGATTGCGTGATGCCTTCCACCCCCAGGCTCATCTCGCTCATCAGCTTGAGGTCGTCGATCTCGGCCTGCAGCTTGCGCGCGTAGGCCTGCATCAGGGCCATCGCGGCCACATTGGAGACGGCATCCAGGCCGAACTTGCCGATGATGCCGGGCCAGCCCTGCAGCGTCTGGCGGCCGGGGTTCGACGGCGCGGCCTGCGCGGTGGCGCGGCTCTTGTAGCGGTCGTCGATCTCCTTTTCCCTGGTGGCCCGCCAGACGGTCTCCGCGGCGGCGCGCCTGGCGATGTCCGCGGGAGGCGAGCTGTCCCTGAGCGCGTTCCGCTCGGCCTTCTCGGCCGCCGACTCGATGGGGCCGTGCTCGTACTTCCTGCTGATCCTGTCTTCTTCTGCCGCTCTCCATTCGGCGGCATCCTTTGCGCCCTGCGCGGCCTCCTTGGTGACAGCTTCCGGTGGCGCCTCGGCCTTGAGCTTCTCCTTTTCGGCGGCCTTGGCTTTGGCTTCCGCGTCGGCGAACAGGAGGTCGTCGGCCTCCTGGTTCTTCTTGGCCTGTTTCTCGTTGGGGCCGAGGAAGACGCCGTCGGCGCTCGCGTTCACCGCCATGCTGAAGATGGTCGACTGGGTGAAGTTCAGCGCCGTGTAGCCGGCGATCATCGCGCGCAGCTTCTTCTTGGAAATCTCGAGCGCGGCGGAGGTGGCCTCGTCCTCGAACGCGCCGGCCTGGATCTTGGCGGTCTTGTTGGACTTGCCGCCGAAGGAGCGCTTCAGGCTGAGGCCGTCGGAGTCGTCGATCGAGATGTTCTTGAGCCCGCTGGTGCCTTCGAACGAGCCCACGCCCGGCAGCGTGCCCAGGTTGGCCTTCCAGCTGATGCTGGAAGACGCGTCGATGCCGATCTTCGTACCCATGGACACATCGTTGGAGAACGCCGCGCCGATGGAGGCCTTGGTGCCCAGCGAGAGCGAGTTCGCGGGGCCGAAGCTCATCGAGTTGCTGTTGCCGAAGGACACCGAGTCCTTGCCGCCGGTGGTGGCCTCGTAGATGCTGCCGCCGCCCTCGGGATGCACCGAGCCGATGCCCAGGCTGCTCTTGTGGAACGGCGAATGCAGCCAGATCACTTCCTTGCCCTTGGTGTCGGCCATGAGCATCTGGTTGCCGCCCTTGGTGCTGATCAGGTTGTCCTGCGGGTTGCGCTGGTCGACCACGTTCGGCGTGACCGAATTGGGCACCGCCCCCAGGATCACCGGCTGGTCCGGGTCGCCGTCGGCAAAGGACAGCAGCACCTCGGTGCCCTTGTGCAGCGGAAAGTGCATGCCGTGCTCGTTGCCCGCATAGGGCGAGGCCATGCGCACCGGCGCCGAGCCCTTGGCCGCGCCCTTCTCGGTGCGGTCGAACGGAATCTGCACCTTGTATTGGCCGTGCGCGTCGAGCTCGGCGTACTCGCCCGAACCCTCCGCATCGACCGTGGCGCTCATGGTGCCGACCACGCGCGGCTTGGGCGTGCTGCGCGCGGGGCGGAACTGGGTGGCCGAGGCCAGCGCGACGAAGGTGTTGCGATAGGCGGTCTGCTCTTCGCGCGCGTTGAAGGGCGTCTTCAGCCCGGCCAGCAGCGTGCCGGCCTGGGAGCCCTCGTGCGTGATCTCGGTGACCAGGTAGCGGCCGTTGAAGTCGTCGCGGTAGTGGTGCGACAGGTCCATGAAATGGCCGCTGCGCAGGCCCACGGCGGTGGCCTCGCCGCTGAACACGCGCTCGCCGCAGCGCAGTTCCTCGGCGCGGATCTTCGCGTAGCGCTGCCCCTCCTCCTCGGTGCGGAAGTTCTCGCCATAGAGCATTTCCTCGCCGGCACCGCTGGCCGAGACCTCGATCTGCGTCACCAGCGGCATGCCGGCGCGGCGATGGTTGTAGTCCTGCAGCACCAGGCTGCGCGGCAGCTGCCGCGTGCGGCACACCAGGCCCTGCACCGAGTCGGGCGCCTGCCCCACGTCGAGCTCGTCGGCCGGCCGGTAGTTGACGGCCAGCGCTTCGGCCGGCTGGGCCGCCCTGTCGTCGAGCAGCACCAGCCGCTCGGCCCCGTCGGCCTGCTCGAAGTGGTAATAGATGCCTTCGCGCTCGAGCCAGCGCGAGATGAATGCGAGCGGCGTTTCCTGGTACTGGCACACGTAGCTGCGCGGCCGGTAGTCGCCCCTGAGCTTGAGGGTGTAGTCGCCGCCCGGCTTGAGCTTGGCGGCCTTCAGAAGGCTCTCCACGATCTCGGGAATCGTCTGCTCGTGCAGGTAGACCTCCGAATTGCGGTACAGCGACAGCTGCCACAGCCGCGGCACCAGCACCGCGCGGTAGAAGGTGAAGCCGCCCGCCTGGTGCAGCTGGTCGAACTCGGCCAGCACGCCCGCGTAGGGGGTGGCCTCGCGGCTGCCGTCAGGCGCAAGGATGCGCAGCTCGGCCCTGGCGGCCAGCACGCGCGCGAGGTCCAGCTGCGCGTCGTCGGAGACCAGCACGAGCTCGAAACGGTAGGGCCTGGAGATGGCCTCGAAGCCGCTCAGGCGCACCACCGCGAAGGTGTCGCTCGCGCAGGCCGTGCTGGCGAACTCGAAACGGCGGTCGGCGGGAAGGCGCTGGAATATCGTCGATGTCATGGTGTCTCAGCCGAGCTTGATGAGCAGCCCGTTGCCCTTCAGGCCCGTGGCGTCCACAGTGAGGTTGTTCGCGCCGCATTCGATGGCCACGCCCGTGGGCGTGACCTTCACCGACGTGCCGGTGTGCGTGAGCGCGGTGGCGGCGGCATCGACCGCCAGGCCGTTGATGAACGTGGTGGGTCCGTCGCACAGCGCTTGCTGGGTCTTGATCGCATCCCATTGCGCCTTGAGGCTGTCCTTGAGCTTTTCCTCGAGGTACCAGTCTTCTCTCGCCAGGTCTTTCGACGCCTCGGATTTCGCGTTCTCGAACCGGGTGAAGGCGTTGTCGGCGGAGCGCATTGCGGCAATCGCGTTTTCCCTGGCGGCGACCTCCTGGAGCAGCAATGAAGCCGCCAGCGGATTCGGAACGACCAACCCATGGCCGACATTGATGCTGTCGGCGACCAGCGTGGTGGTGTCGTCCTTGAGCTGCAGCGTGGCGTTCGAGGTTTCCATGCGCACCGTCTTCTTGTCCGCGTCGATCTTCACGAGCGCAGGCCCGGCGCCGGCACCCGGCTGCCCCAGCGCGATGAACGGCGAGCGCATCCGGATCCAGTTGCCGGCCTCCACGTCCACCAGCCGGCGGCTCTGCACCTGGAACCGTGCGCTGGTGGCCTGTATGCCGGAGTTGTTCAGCTCGAGCCTTGCTTCGTCGTCGTCTTCAGCGAAGGTCTGCACGATGCCCTGGTCGCTCAGGGTCATGCGGCTCAAGTTCTTGAGCGCCTTGATCTTTGCCGCGAGGTCCTGCGCGCGCTGCTGGATGAGCACGAGCGCCACGCCGTTCGTGATGGCATCGGTGCCGAACTTGGTCACGATGCCCGGCCACCCCGTGAAGCCGCCGGTGGCGACCGGGCTGGCTGCTTCGGCACGCTGGCCCTTGTCCGCGCCGGGCGTCAGCGCGCCGCCGGCCGAGCCATTGACCGCCATGCCGAAGGCGGCGGACTGCGCAAGATTGAGCCCTGTGTAGGCAAGCACCGCCCCGCGCAAGACGTTCAGCTCGGTGGTGAGCGCCAGGTTGCCCACGGCCGCCGTGCGCGCGCCGGCGGTGAGCGTGACGGTGTCCATTGCATTGCTGCTGAACGACTTCTTCAGCGTCACCGAATCGGTGTCGTCGATCGTGACGCTCTTGAAGAGCTCCGTGAACGGCACCGCGTTCATGTTCCATTTGACGTCGGTGGCGAAGTTGATGGAGAGCGAACTCCCCATCGTCACCTTGTTGGCGAACGAGGCCGCCAGGCTCGCCTCGGTGCCCACGGACAGCGTGTTCTTCGAGCCGAAGCTCATCGTGTTGTCGACGCCGAAGGTCACCTTGTCGCTGCCGCCCTTGGTGGCCTGGAAGATGTTGCCGGGCGCGGCGGGCGGCGATGCCGATGCCGATGCCGACGCTTCGGACCCTTGCGCCGCTGCCGGCCGTGCCGCGCCGATGACCAGCGCCGAGTCCTGGTACGGCGAACGCAGCCAGAGCGCCTCCTTGCCCTTGGTGTCGTCGAAGCCGATCTCGTTGCCGCCCTTCGTGTGGATCATGCTCAGGCGCGGATTCCTCGCGTCCACGACGCTGGGGTTGTCCGAGTTGGGCACCGCGCCGACGATCACCGGCTGGTCCGGGTCGCCGTCGGTGAAGGACAGCAGCACCTCGGCGCCCTTGTGCAGCGGAAAGTGCATGCCGTGGTCGCTGCCCGCGTAGGGCGAGGCCATGCGCACCGGCGCCGAGCCCTTGGCCGCGCCCTTCTCGGTGCGGTCGAACGGGATCTGCACCTTGTACTGGCCGTAGGCGTCGAGTTCGGCGTATTCGCCCGAACCCTCCGCATCGACCGTGGCGCTCATGGTGCCGGCCACGCGCGGCTTGGGCGTGCTGCGCGCGGGGCGGAACTGCGTGGCCGCCGGTAGCGCGACGAAGCTGTTGCGATAGCTGGTGGTGGCCTGGCGCTCGCCTTCGTTGAAGGGCGTCTTCAGCCCGGCCAGCAGCGTGCCGGCCTGGGAGCCCTCGTGCGTGACCTCGGTGACCAGGTAGCGGCCGTTGAAGTCGTCGCGGTAGTGGTGCGACAGGTCGATGAAATAGCCGCTGCGCAGCCCGACCGCCGTGGCCTCGCCGCTGAACACGCACCCGCCGCAGCGCAGCTCCTCGGCGCGGATCTTGGCGTAGCGCTGCCCTTCTTCCTCGGTGCGGAAGTTCTCGCCATAGAGCATTTCCTCGCCCAGGCCGCGCGGCGAGACCTCGGCCGTCACCGCCAGCGGCACGCTGGCGCGGCGATGGTTGTAGTCCTGCAGCACCAGGTTGCGCGGCAGCATGCGCGAGCGGCAGACAAGGCCCTGGACCGAGTCGGGCGCAAGGCCGACGTCCAGCTCGTCGGCCGGCCGGTAGCTGACCGCCAGCGCCTCTGCCGGCTGGGCCGCCATGTCGTCGACCAGCACCAGCCGGTCGATGCCGTCGGCCTGCTCGAAGTAGTAGTAGATGCCTTCGCGCTCGAGCCACCGTGAAATGAAGGCGAGCGGCGTTTCCTGGTACTGGCACACATAGCTGTGCGGCCGGTAGGCGCCCGAGAGCTTGAGCATGTAGTCCCGCCCGGCGCCCAGGCGGGCGCCGGCGAACAGGCGCTCGACGATGTCGGGAATCGTCTGCTCGTTGAGGTAGACCTCCGAATTGCGGTACAGCGACAGCTGCCACAGCCGCGGCACCAGCACCGCGCGGTAGAAGGTGAAGCCGCCCGCCTGGTGCAGCTGGTCGAACTCGGCCAGCATGCCCGCGTAGGGCGTGGCGCGCATCGCGTCGTCGGGCGCCAGGATGCGCAGTTGGGCACCGGCGCCGGCCAGGTGCGCGAAGTCGATCGCCGCATCGTCCGAAACCAGCACGAGCTCGAAGCGGTAGGGCCTGGAGATCGCCTCGACGCCATTCATCCTTACCACGGCGAAGGTGTCCGCCGGGCAGGCGTCGCAGCCGAACTCGAAGCGGCGGTCGGCGGGAAGGCGTTCGGAGAGGCTGCTCATGGCTCGGGTTCGTGGATCAGGCGGCGGCCTGGACCTCGGCCTCGGCCTCGGCCTCTGCTTCGGCATCGAAGCGCACCGTGAACTCGCCCGCGGCGTCCACGTCCAGGTGCACTTCGCTGGTCGGCTCGCCGCTGCCCATGCGCTGCAGCATCTGCTGCGACATCAGCGGCAGCACGTTGCCGCGCAGGATGAAGTCGATGTTGCGTGCGCCGGTCTCCACCTCGGTGCAACGCGCCGCGATGCGCTCGACTACCGCGTCGGCGAAGCTGAAGCGCACCTTGTTGTTGTGCGCCAGCCGCAGGGCGATGCGCTCCAGCTTCAGCCGCACGATGCCGCCGAGCGCCTGGGCGCCGAGCGTCACGTAGGGCACGATGGTCATGCGCGCGAGCAGCGCGGGCTTGAAGTGGCTCGACAGCAGCGGCCGGATCGCGGTGGCGAGCACGGCTGCATCGACCGGCTCGCCGCCCTGCGTCATCTCGGTGATGACATCGGTGGCCAGGTTGGAGGTCAGGAAGATGACGGTGTTGGCGAAGTCGATTTCCTTGCCCTCGCCGTCCGACAGCATGCCCTTGTCGAACACCTGGTAGAACAGGTTGAGCACGTCCAGGTGGGCCTTCTCGACCTCGTCCAGTAGCACCACCGAGTAGGGCCGCTGGCGCACGGCCTCGGTCAGCAGGCCGCCTTCGCCGTAGCCCACGTAGCCCGGCGGCGAGCCGATCAGGCGGCTCACGTTGTGGCGCTCCTGAAACTCGCTCATGTTCACGACCACGGTCGACTTCTCGTCGCCGAACAGCAGGTCGGCCACGGCCAGCGCGGTCTCGGTCTTGCCCACGCCCGACGGGCCGACCAGCAGGAACACGCCCAGCGGCTGGCGCGGATCGTTCAGGCCCGAGCTCGCGGTCTTGACGATCTCGGCCACCTGGTCGAGCGCGGCGTCCTGGCCGCGGATGCGGCGCTTGAGCGCATCGGCCAGGCCCAGCGCGGTGCTTGCGCGGTCGCGCTGCATCTTGCCGACCGGCACGCCGGTCCAGTCGGACACCACCTTGGCCACCACCTCGGGATCGACGTCGATGCGCACCAGCGCCTCGTCGCCCTGGGCTGCGGCGAAGGCCTGCTCGGCCTCGATCAGCGCGGCTTCGAGCGCCTGCAGCGAAGGTGCGTCGGGCGATTCAGGCGATTCGCTTTGCTCGCCTTGCTTGCCTTGCTCGCGCCGTGCCGCGCCGAAGGCCGCGCGCGCATCGCGCAGCACCTGTGCGGCGGCGCGCTGCGCCTGCCAGCGCGTGCGCAGTTGCTCGGCCTCGGCGGCGAGCGTGTCCATCTGCGCGTCGATGTCGGCAAAGCGCTGCGCATCCACGGGCTGGCGATGATCGACGTCCTGCCGCAGGCCGCGCTCCTCGCGCTCGAGCGCCTGCATGCGGCGTTCGGTGTCCTCGAGCCGGTCGGGCTTGGCGTGCTGCAGCACCTTGACCCGCGCGCACGCGGTGTCGAGCAGGTCGACGGCCTTGTCGGGCAACTGGCGGCCCGTGATGTAGCGGCTGGAAAGTTCGGCCGCGGCCACCAGCGCGTCGTCGCGAATGGCCACCTGGTGCACCTCCTCGTAGCGCTCGCGCAGCCCGCGCAGGATCTGCACCGCGGTGGCCACATCGGGCTCGTCGAGCTTCACGAGCTGGAAGCGGCGCGCGAGCGCGGCGTCTTTTTCGAAGTACTTCTTGTACTCGGCCCAGGTGGTGGCGGCGATGGTGCGCAGCTCGCCGCGCGCGAGCGCCGGCTTGAGCAGGTTGGCCGCATCCGAGGTGCCGGCCTGGCCGCCGGCGCCGATGAGCGTGTGCGCCTCGTCGATGAACAGGATGATCGGCGTGGCCGAGGCCTTGACCTCCTCGATGACGCCCTTCAGCCGGTTCTCGAACTCGCCCTTCACGCTGGCGCCCGCCTGCAGCATGCCCATGTCCAGGCCCAGCAGCGTCACTTCCTTGAGCATCTCGGGCACGTCGCCCTCCACGATGCGCAGCGCCAGGCCCTCGACCACCGCGGTCTTGCCCACGCCGGGGTCGCCCACGCAGATCGGGTTGTTCTTGCGCCGGCGCGCGAGGATGTCCACCATCTGGCGGATCTCGGCGTCGCGGCCGAACACGGGGTCGATCTTGCCGGCGCGCGCCTTGTCGGTGAAGTTCTCGCAGTACTTGGCGATCGCACCGGCTGGCGCGCCGGGCGAGCCGCGTCCGAGGTCGGCGCCCTCCCCGCCGGCCGCGGGCTGGCCCTCGATCGAGCCGGCGCAGACGCCGGGAAACTGCTCGAGCAGGGTCTCCTTGCGCAGCGGGCCCAGCAGCGGCCCGAGGCCGCCGCCGGCATAGAAGCCGGCGCGCGCCACCAGCGCGGCGAGCACGGCGCCCGAGCGGATGAGCGTCTGCCCCAGGTCCACCGAGCCCAGCAGCCAGGCATCCTGCAGCAGCTCCAGCAGCAGCGGCGAGAACGCCGGCCGGCCGGCATTGCCGGTGCGCATTTCCTCCAGCACGCGCTCGACGCCGTGGCGCAGCGCGCCGGCGTCCACGCCGTTCTGGCGCAGCAGCAGCGACAGGTCGGCCTGCGGATCGTCGAGCAACCGGTGCAGCAGGTGTTCGAGCGTGATCTCGTAGTGGCCGCGCGAGATGCACAGCCCGGCGGCGTTCTCCAGCGAGGATTTGCAATAGGCGTCGAGGCGGCCGACGAGCGGCTTCAGGTCAACCAGCAGCATGGGGAGAGGTCCTTGTAGGGGAAGTGAGGGGCGCCGCGAGACGAAAGCCAACGGCCGGCGCATCGCCGTCGTGTGCACCGGGCAGCCAGGTGTCCAGACCCAGGCGCGACCAGAGCGGCGTGCCGAGGCGCGCCTTGCGCCCCTCGTCCTTGCGCAGCCTGAGTTCGACGGCCACCTGCAGCGGCCGCGTGAGATAGAAGCGCACCAGGAACTGCAGCCGCCGATGACCCGGCGCACCCGGCAGCAGCTGCTGGAACAGCGCCTCCGGCAGCTCGCCGATCACCAGGCGCAGCAGGTTGTCGCAGTCCTCGACCTGCACGCCGAGCGGGCAGGTCTCGCCCAGCGCATGGGCCTGCAGCCCGAGCCGCAAACGCTGGTCGCCGGGAATCGACACCCACTGCGGCACGCAGGACTCGACCTCGACCGTGGCCGGCGCGAAGGCATCGGCCAGCAGCGTGCGAAGCCCCAGCGCCGAGCGCGTGTGCTGCGCAAAAAGGTGGAGATGGCGCAGCAGGCTCGCGGCATCGGGCGCCAGGCTCTCGCGCTGCGCGGGCGAGCCCAGGCCTGCGAAGGCGTACAGGGTGTCGAGCGCCTCGGGGTCCTGGTCCTCCACCACGCGCATCTGCAGGCGGTACTTGCGCCAGGCATCGAAGAGCTGCGGATAGAGCGAGCCGTGCAGGATGTCGAAGAAGTCGCGCCGCGCGTGACGGCCCTCGCGCTCGTCGTCCAGCAGGTCTTCGGTATAGAAGGTCGGCAGCGGCGAAGAGACGCCGTACAGGCCGAAGAAGCTGGCCGTGACGCGGTAGGCGTCCTCGCTGCCGTCGGCCGCGGCGCCGCGCATCCGCTCGATACGCTCGATGTCGTTGTCGGGAAAGCCCAGGCTCAGGTGGGGCCGCACGCGGATATTGCTCACCCCGGCCCGGCGCAGCAGGCGGATGGCCTGGAAGTAGCCGTAGTTCGAGGCGCGTGCGCGCAGATCGTCTTTCAGAGCAGGCATTGCCGCCCCAGCCTGGCCGGCCATTCGAAGACCTCGCCGGTGTCGATGTCGCGCACCTCGAGCCGCGTGTAGGCGTTGATGGCCGCGTAGTCGCCCAGGAAGCGCTCGATCACGCAGCCGAACACATAGAGGCCGCCCAGGCTCGCGAAGTGGCTGCTGCGGCAGCCCAGCCGCAGGCGCTGGCCGCTGAGCATGCGCCGCCCGATCAGCCGCGTCTCGGGCTCGGCCAGCAGCGACTCGATGCCCGCGATGCGGTGGCGGTTGGCGATCTCGCGGCCGTGGTCCTGACGCTCGGAGAAGATGTACAGGCCCAGCATCATCTTGAGGTTGGCCGCGTCGGCCAGCGACAGGAAGTTCAGCGAGATGTGCGAAATCATCCGCCACAGCAGGTGCTCGTCGGCCGGCGGATTGAGCTGCGGCATGACCGGCCGGATGTTGCGGAACGACAGCCGTTCGGGCGAGCTGCTGGTGGGCTGGCTGATGTCGCCGAGCTTCAGGCTCTCGGGCAGCTCGTGGTTGGTGCAGGTCAGCGAGATCGACAGCGTCTCGGGCGACAGCGGTTGGTTGCGCGGGGTGGCGATCGACACGAACAGGTCCTGGCCGCGGCCCACGGCCGAGGCCCGGCGAGACAGCGAGTAGCTCGCCGGCGCCTGGTTCGGCTGGTTCGCCTGTCCCGGCAGGCCGGCCATGCCGAAGGGCAGGTACACCCGCTCCTCGCTCGCGCCCTGCGCATAGCCGACGACGCGGTCGACCGAGAAGATCTGGTAGTGGCCCTTCTTCTCGTTCTCGGGCCGCACGCGGTACTCGCTCGTGCGGTGTTCGTGCTGGATCGGTTCGCCCGGGTGCTGGAAGAGGTTGAGCACCGGCACCACGTTGAGTTGAAAGCTGTTCTCGCGCAGCTCGGGCGCCCACTGCGGCAAGTCCGTGAGCGTCAGCCAGACGCTGAACTGCTGGCCGCCGCGCGCGCCGCCCCAGCGCTCGAAGCCGTCCAGCTCGACGAACAGCAGCTTCTCGGGCAGCGCGAAGTACTCCTGGATCACGCGGAAGCCCGAGAAGGCATGCTGCGGATAGGCCAGCATCTCGTGGTCGAAGCCGGCGCAGCGCAGCGCCTGTCGGCCCAGCGCGAAGCGTTCGCCGGCCTGTTGGTGGCTTCCGGCGGCGACCTCGACCTGCGCCACGCGCGTCATCAGCAGCATCAGCAGGTTGCTGGCCTGCGCATAGCCCGCGCCCAGGAAAAGCCGTATGGGCCGCGCGCCCCCCTGCCGCCATTGCGCCAGGTCGATGCCCTGCAGCACGAAGTCCAGCCGCAGCGCGGGCGAGCAGCCCGCGTCGTGGACCAGCTCGAAGCCGCGCAGTGCCAGCGGCTCCACCTGCAGCGCATGGCTGATGCGAAAGCGGCAGCGCGTGCCGTCCACCGGCAGCGACGCGAGTTCGGTGCCCGCGGGCACCTGCACCGCCTCGGTGAGCGGGGCCCTGGGCTCGAACACCACGAGCGTTGCCGCGGGCACCGGGCGCAGGTAGTGAGGGAACAGCTGGTTGGCGAGTTCCTGGAGCAGCTCCGGAAATTCGTCGTCGAGCTTTTGCCGCGTCAGGCCGTTGAGGAAGGCCACGCCTTCGAGCAGGCGCTCGACGTCCGGGTCGCCCGAGGGCTCGGCCAGCATCGGCGCCAGCGCCGGGTTGGCGCGCGCAAAGTCCACCGACAGCGTGCGCAGTTGCTGCAGCTGGTCCTGGTAGTAGCGAAGGAAGGTGGCTTTGCTCATCTCTGGGGGGCGCGGTGAGCGCAAGGCGCTCGATGCCTCAGCGCCTCAATGCATGGTCGGGAACGCTGACCTTGCCGTTGCTGCCGACGATGGTCGACAGCTGCAGCGGAATCTCCTGGCCGTCCACGTCGAGCCGGCCATCGACATCGAAGCGCAGCGACATGGGGTCGAGTGGGTCGGCGCGCAGCGTGACCTGGGGCACGCGCAGCCGGGGCTCGTAGCGCAGGATCACCTGCCGGATGGCGACTTCGATGTCGCGCACCGATCCGGCCGAGAGGCCGCCCGCCAGGTTGGTGAAGTCCGGCACGCCGAAGTGCGGATCGAGCGGCACGCTGCCCTGGCGGGTGTTCAGGATGCAGCGCAGGTGCGCGATCACCGAGTCGATCAGCAGGCTGGCTGCCGCGGCACCGTGGCGCTCGGTTCCGCTTTCCCAGCGGGCCACGCGTTCGAGCAGGCGAAATTCACTCACGGCGCACGTTCAGCCTGCGCCCGCTCAGGACTTCGGCGCGAGCCAGGAATCCTCGGCCTCGATGCCGTCGGGATTGAAGGTCCAGGTGATCTTCTCGTAGGTGAACGCCACGTCTTCCATGTGCCCCATCTGCTTGTTCTCGGGGTTCAGGCAGTTGGGCGTCCAGGAACGGATGCTCGTGAGGATGGCGTTCTCGAGCTTGACCGTGTAGTACTTTTCTTCGGTGCCCTTGGGCGAGATCCGGTAGAACTCGAGCTCCACCGACTTCATCTGCTCGCCCGAGGTCAGCGCCTGGAACAGCTTGGGCGAGGACTTGTCGATTTCCTTGGTCAGCGTGGTCGGACCGTGGACGCGCTTGCCGGTGGGCAGTCCGGTTTGCGGGCTCTTCGGAATTTCGATCGTGTGCTCGACGGCCTGCACGAGAATTTTTCCGTCATGGCCCTTGACCTTGGTGGAGCCTTCGATCTTTCCCTGATTTTGACCTTCGAGGGTGAGGTAGCACGGCATCGGCATTTGAGTACTTTCGTTGTTCGGCAATTCATGCCGACGTTAAAACCCCGTCATTTCGAATAAAGCATTCCGCGGAATTCGAATTCCTTGTCGCAACCTGGGGTGGAGCTATTGGCTGCGTCTGGGTCAATTGTGTTGTGGCGCGGTTACCGCAACATTTCTCTTTGAACCGCTCAAGTTACCCATGCAACATGAGCGGTCAATAGCGTCATAAAGGGCTAATTCTTTTCGAGCTTGCCGACCAGCGACAGCGTGAATGAAGCGCCCATGTACTTGAAATGCGGCCGCACCTTCAGGTCGACCCGGTACCAGCCCGGCTCGCCCTCGACATCGACCACGTTGATCTCCGCCTGGCGCAGGGGGCGGCGGCTGCGCACGCCCGCGGCCGGGTTGTCCATGTCGGCCACGTACTGCCGGATCCAGAGGTTGAGCTCCTTCTCCAGGTCGGCGCGCTCCTTCCACATGCCGATGTTTTCGCGCTGGATCACCTTGATGTAGTGCGCCAGCCGGCTCACCACGAAGATGTAGGGCAGCTGGGTGCTGAGCTTGTAGTTGAGCTCGGCCTCCTTGCCTTCCTTGCTCTGGCCGAAGAACTTGGGCTTCTGCGCCGAGTTGGCCGAGAAGAAGGCCGCGTTGTCGCTGTTCTTGCGCATCGTCAGGGCGATGAAGCCCTGCTCGGCCAGCTCGAACTCGCGCCGCTCGGAGATCAGGATGTCGGTCGGGATCTTGTTCTGGATCGCGCCCATCGACTCGTACGAGTAGATCGGCAGGTCCGTGACCGTGCCGCCGCCCTGCGGCCCGATCACGTTGGCGCACCAGCGGTAGTCGGCAAAGCTCTCGGTCAGCCGCGAGGCGAAGGCGAAGGCCGCGTTGCCCCAGAGAAAGTCCTTGTTGCCGCCGGCCACGCTCTCCTGGTAGTTGAATTTCTTGCTCGGCACCGTGTCGGCCCCGTAGGGCGTGCGCAGCAGGAAGTGCGGCAGGGTCAGGCCCACGTAGCGCGCGTCCTGGCTTTCGCGGAACGCATTCCACTTGACGAACTGCGGGCCCTCGAACACCGAGGACAGGTCCTTCAGGTTGGGCAGCTGCTCGAAGGTGTCGACGCCGAAGAACTGCGGCCCGGCCGACGCGATGAAGGGCGTGTGCGCCATGGCGGCGGTGCTGGCCGCGTACTGCAGCAGCTTGACATCCTGCGCGCCCGGGCCGAACTCGTAGTTGGCCACGATGGCGCCGAAGGGCTGTCCGCCGAACTGGCCGTATTCGGCCGTATAGAGGTTCTTGTAGAGCCCCGACTTGGTGACGTCGGCGGCGTCCTCGAAGTCTTCCAGCAGCGTCTGCTTGCTGACGTTGAGGATCTGGATCTTCACGTTCTCGCGGAAGTTGGTCCGGTCGACCAGGAACTTCAGCGAGCGCCAGGCGGACTCCATGGCCTGGAATTCGGGGTGGTGCAGGATGGCGTCGACCGCGCCGCAGAGCTTCTGGTCGAGCCCCGCGATCATGTCGTCCACCGTCGCCTGGGTCACGCGCTCGACGGCGTTCTGCGGCTCGAGCAGGTGCGAAATGAACGCCTGCAGACCCTGGCGGGTGATCGGGTAGGCATCGTCGCCGGGCTTGACGCGCGCCGACTCGACCAGCTGGTCCAGCAGCGAGGCGGTGGGGGCGGCGGCATCGGCGGCTTGCGCCGCGGCGCCGGGCTGGGCTTGTGTTTCGTCCATGGCGGGCTTTCCGTTACTTTTCTTCGATGCCGAGTTCACCCAGCAGGCGCGCGCGCACCTGTTCGTCCTGCACCAGCTCCTGCACGCGCTTGCGGAAATCGGGGATGTTGCCGATCGGCCCCTTCAGCGACTTGAGCGCGTCGCGCAGCAGCAGCAGCTGCTGCAGCTCGGGCACCTTCCCGACGAGGGCGTCGGGCGAGAAGTCGTCGATCGACTCGAAGCTCAGGTTGACCGGCAGTTGCGTGCCCTCGGGGGCCTTGGGGTCGAGCTTGCTGTCGATGCCGATGCTCAGTTCGAGCTTCTGGGCCTTCAGCACGTCGTTGAAGTTGTCCTTGTCGACCGACACCGGCCTGGTGTCCTCCACGGCCTGGTCGCTGGCGCGCCGGGTGAAGTCGCCCAGCACGAGCAATTTCAGCGGCAGCTCGACTTCCGACTGCGCATCGCCGACGGCGGGGCGATAAACAATATTGACGCGCTCCTTGGGAGCGACTGATCCATCGGCTGCCATGGAAATCTCCTGAAATAAGTTGGGTGAAATCGAACGCAATGAATTCGGGAAAAAACACCATGCACGCATTTCGCTCGAATGCCACCCGAAAGTATTCGGTTCATGACAGGCGACTACGGATGTCCGTGGGCTTTCCGGAGCGGTGAAGTTTCAGGTTAAAAAGTATTTCCCCGTTAGTCGATGCATCTCAAACTTTTGTCATTTCGTCTCAACCGGCAATTGATGGACGCAGGGCAGTTAAAGTCGCGGCCCAAAATGCAACCGTTACAGATGAAAGATTCGGGCTCCACGGATTTGCGCTTCGGCGCCTCGTTGAACGCCCCCGCGGCCGGCGGCTGGAGGCGGCCGCCCGGCGTCGTGGTCGGTTGCGCCGGCCTGTCTTTGCTGCTCGGCCTTTCCTTCTTTTTTCCGGCCCATGCCGGCCTGGGGATCGCTGCCGACCCGTTGCTGTCGGCGCTCGCCTGGCCGGCGCCGGCCATGGGCGTGGCGTTGCTGTGGCGCCGCCGTGTGCGCGAGTGGCCGCTGTACCTGCTGCTGGCCGCCGGGGGGCTGGCGCTGGCGAGCGGAGCGCCGCCGTGGGCGGGTGGAGCGCCGCCGTTGGCAGGTGGAGCGCTCCCGTCGGCAGGGGCAGGCGCGCCTGCTGCGTGGTCTGCCGTCAACGTCATGCTGGCGGTGCTGACCCTGCTCGAAGTCGCGCTGGGCGCCTGGCTCGGGCAGCGCTGGATCGCGCGCGACGGGCGCCTGGATTCCTCGCGCCGCCTCCTGCTCTTCACGCTGCTGCTGCCGGTGGGCCTGTCGATGCTGCATGCGGCGCTGGCGGGCGTGCTGCTGTGGTGGGGCAGCGCGGCCGACTGGCTGGCGCCTTGGCGCGGCGTCTTCGTCGCCAACGCGGTGGCCATGCTCACGCTGGTGCCGGCGCTGCTTGCCTGGGGAACGCCGGCGGCCCACGCGGTCTTGCGCGAGCGCAGCAACTGGTCGCCGATCGCGGTCGCCTTCGCGTGCGTGGCGCTGGCCCTGGTGCCGGGCATGCACGACGAGGTGGTGCGCACGGCCCTCACGCTGCCGCTGTGCTGGGCCGCGGTGCGCAGCGGCATCGCGCTGGTGGCACCGCTGAATGCGGCGATCGCCATCGGCATGGTCTGCCTCACGCTCGCGGGCTTCGGGCCCTACGTGGAATACGGCTACGGCATGTGGACGCTGCAGGTCGACCTGATCGGCATCGCCGTGCTGTCGCTGCTGCTGGCGGTCGCCATCGGCGAACGCCAGCGCATGGCCGCCCGGCTCGACCAGGCGCGGCGCTTCGAGTCGCTCGGCTTCCTGGCCGGCGGCGTGGCGCACGACTTCAACAACGTGCTGGGCACGATCCGCGCCTGCGCGGAGATTGCCGGCGAGCGCATCCCGCCCGACAGCCCGGGCCAGGCCGAGCTGGCGCAGCTCGCGCGCGCCACCGAGCGCGGCATCGACATGACGCAGCAGATCCTGCTCGCCGCGCGCCAGGGCGATCCGGCGCGCGAGCGCGTCGACCTCGGCGCGCTGGTGGACGAGGCGATCGAGATGGCACGCCCGCTGTGCCCGGCACACATCCGCATCACGCGCGCGTCCATCGCCGTGCGAGGCGCGCCCCTTCCCTCGCCCCTGGTGCTCGCCCATCGCGGCCAGCTGTCGCGGGCGGTGCAGAACCTGCTGCGCAACGCGGTGCAGGCGGCGCGGCAGCAGGTCACGCTCACGGTCGGCACGCACGGCGCCGCGGAGCGGCGCGACGACCGCTTCGACATCGTGCTGGGCGATCCGCAGGCCGACGACGGCGGCGCGCACGGCTGGGTCGAGGTGGCGGACGACGGCCACGGCATCGCCGCCGTTCACTGGCCGCACCTGTTCGATCCGTTCTATTCCACCCGCCATGCGCAGGGAGGCTCGGGCCTCGGGCTGGCGATCGTGGCGGGCGTGGCCAGCGGGCATGGCGGCTTCGTCGGCATGGCCACGGCGCCGGGCCGCGGCAGCCTGTTCCGGCTCGAAGTGCCCTTGTTCGACACGGCCGGCGCCGTGTCCCCCCTGGAGACCCTGGAGAAACGGTCCGCATGAAGATCGAAGCAAAGAACACGCAACCCCGCGGGCCCGTGTTGATCGTCGACGACGACGGTTCGCTGGCCACGCTCCTGGGCAGCTACCTGGCGGGCCACGGCATCGAGAGTCACATCTGCAGCAACGTGAAGGAGTCGCTCGAAGCCGTCGAGCAGCGCGACTACACCATGGTGCTGCTCGACCTCGGGCTGCCCGACGGCGACGGCGTGGACCTCACGCGCCACTGGCGCCAGGAGCACCGGTTCCCGATCATCTGCATGAGCGGGCGCGAGGACGAAGCCGACCGGGTCATGGGGCTCGAACTGGGCGCCGACGACTATGTGGTCAAGCCCTTTTCGCTGCGCGAGATGCTGGCGCGCATGCGCGCGGTGTGGCGCCGCACCGACGCGATCCGCAGCCCCGTCACGCGCGGCAAGCATCCGCGCGCCTACCGCTTCGACGGCTGGGAGTTGAACCTCAACACGCGCCGCCTGCGCGCGGTCGACGGCCGCGAGGTGGTGCTGTCGCCGAGCCAGTTCAACCTGATGGTGATGTTCCTGGGTTCGCCCGGAACCATCGTGACGCGCGAGCAGCTGATCGAGCGCACGCGCGCCTTCGACGACGTGTTCGACCGCTCGATCGACGTGCAGATGCTTCGCCTGCGCCGGAAGATCGAAGCCGACCCCAAGCGCCCCGCGCTGCTGCGCACCGAGCGCGGCGCGGGCTACTACTTCGACGCGCTGTCGGTCGAGGCCATCTGGGACTGAGCGCGCCGCACGACAAGAACACGAGGAACGATCAAAGTGGACATCGCCCTGCTGGAAGGCATCGGAAGCCAACCCGTCACCGACACGCGGCCCGCGGGCGGCAATGTGCGCGAGGACCCGCGCTTCGACGCGCTGCAACTGGAGATCAGCAAGCTCTCGAACCCGAGCGCCGACGGCCAGACCGACTGGCCGCGCGTGGCACAGCTGGCCGCGCCTTTGCTGGCCGACGGCGGCAAGGACCTGCTGGTGGCCTGCTACCTCAATGCCGCGCTGCTGCAGACCGACGGCCTGCCCGGCCTGGCGGCCGGCCTGCAGGTGCTGGGCGACCTGGTCGAACATTTCTGGGACGGCATGTCGCCCCCCGTCGCGCGCTTGCGCGCGCGCCGCAATGCACTGCAGTGGCTGCTCGACCGGGCCGAACTGAATGCGCAGGAGCGGCCGTGGAGCGCGCTCGCGCCGCAGGCGTCCGCGCTGGTCGCCGGTCTTTCGGCGTCCGGCCGACGCATCGACGCCCTGCTGCGCGCCAGGGACGAAGAAGCGCCCTCGATGCGCCCGCTGCTGGCCTTGATCGACCAGGTGCCGGTGGCTGAAGACGCACCGGCGGTGGCGGCGGTGCCCGCGCCGTCCGCGACCGCTTCCAAAACCCCTTCCTCCGCTTCATCGCCCGCGGCGCCGAGCAACCTGCCCACGCTGGCCGCCCTGCCCGCGCCGGCGCCCGGAGACGACCTCGCCGGCGCGCTGGCACCCGCCTTCGCGCACTTGAACCAGGTGGTCGACGCCATGATGGCGGCGGACCCGTGCGATGCACGTGCCTACCGCATCAGCCGCTTCGCCAACTGGGCCGGCGTGGATGCGCCGCCGCCCGCCGCAGGTACGACAGGCGGCCTGACCCGAATCGGCGCGCCCATCTCGCAGGTCGCCGATGCGATGCAGCGCATGCAGGACGACACGGCCGCGCCGCTGGACGCCATCGGCTTCGCCGAGTCCCAGTTTCCGGCCTTTCCCTTCTGGCTGGACCTGCAGGCGCTCAGTGCCGCCGCGCTGGCCCTGCTGGGCGATGCCGGCGCCGCCGCGCGGGCCGAGGTCGAGCGGGCCACCTTCGCGCTGCTGCAGCGCCTGCCCGGGCTGGACGGCCTGTGCTTCGGCAACGGCATGCCCTTCGCGAGCGCGCGCACGCTGGAATGGATCGGCAGCCTGGGCGGGCCTGCGGTCTCGACCGGCGGCGCCGAGCCGGGCACCAGGGGCGACGGCCTGGGCAGCGTGGTCGCGCAGGCCAACGGGCTCGCGGCCAACGGCGAACTCGAGGCGGCCGTGGCGCTGCTGCAGCAGGCCATCGCCCGCGCCGCGGACGCACCCTCGCGGCTGCGCGCGCAGATCCGGCTGTGCCAGTTGCTCAGCCTGCACCGCGAGGGGCGTGTGCCGCTGCCCTTTGCCCGGCTTCTGGTCGAGAAGATCCAGCAGCACGACCTGGACCGCTGGGACCCTGCCTTGGCGGTCGAGGGATGGGTCGCGGCCCACGCGGTGCTGAGCCAGGACGATGCCGATCCGCTGGAGCGCCATGCGGCGCTGACGGCCATCGCCCGGCTGGACGCGGCGCGGGCAATTGCGCTGAGCTGAGCCCTCCCCTTCGGGTGCGTGCAGCGGGCAGCGCTGCTTTCAGACGCGAAGGCTCAGGGCGTTCGCGTGAACGTGCCGTGTGTGGTGTCCTCGTTGTAGTAGTCCATCGTCAGGCTGGCCGAGACACCCGAGGCGTCGGGCTTGAAATCGACCCGGGCGACGGACCCCGGTGGCGCGTTCTCGCCCGACAGGTCGTAGACGTAGGTGTTGCCGCTCCAATGGCGCATCGGGAAGGTCCGCGCACCCGTCGGTCCCATCTTCAGCACCAGGGCACCGCCGCTGGCTTCCACCACCGCGTTGCCGTAGTAGCTGCTGGCATAGGTGCCGGCATAGGCATTGAGGCCCAGCGCCGCGACCGGCTGCGACGGCGGTTGCTGGCCGGCCAGCGAGCCCTCGGGCGCGTAGAACGGCGCGAACCGCTGCGCGAAGAGCGCGATCCAGTCCTGCGAGGGCTTGCCCGATTCGACGAGTTCCTCGAAGGTCAGGTTCAGGGCCTCGGCGGCGCCCACCGGCGCTGCGTTGGTGAGCGTGACGATCGCGACGCCGGCCGCCGGAATCGCGGTGAAAGCGGTGCCCGCGCCAAGCATGAAGGCGCCCGAATGCGAAAGCTTGAGGCGCCCCGCCGTCGAGGTTCCGACGTTGAAGCCGTAGCCATAGTGGTTCGCACGCTCGGGCGGTGGGCCGGAGGTTCCCCCGTTGGCGATCTGTTCGGAGATGGCGGGCTGCAGGGCCTCGGCCGTGTACACGGTGCGACCCTTGTAGCTGCCGTTCTGAAGAAGCAGCGTCATCCAGCGCGCGACGTCGTTCACGCTCGAGCTCACGCCGCCGGCAGGCGACTGCTCATCGGGTTGGCGCTGGTACAGGGCCTGGTAGCTTCCGTCCTTCTTGACGTGCGGCGTCGCGCGGTTGGCTCGCTGAATGAAATCGGCGAAGCGCGAACTGGTGGCGTTCATGCCCACCGGCGCATAGAGCACGTTCTCGGACAGCGTGGCCCAGTCGGTGCCGTACGCGTTGGCCGCAGCCTCCGCGCCCGCCGTGAGGCCGAAATTGGCATAGCCGTAGGTAGTTCGAAAGGCATTCAACGGCACGTAGCGCATGCGCTGCAGGATCTGCTGGCGGTCGTAGCCCAGGTCCTCGAGCTTGTCGCCGACCGTGGCCGGCAGGCCGGTACGGTGCGCGAACAGATCGCCGATGGTCACCTGTGGCGTGACCGCGGGGTTCGACAGGGCGAAGCCGGGCAGCCGGTTCACGGCAGGCGTGTCCCAGAACACGCCATTGCGTCCGACGAGCCCGGCCACCACGGTCGCGGCCATGGGCTTGGACATCGATGCGAGCTGGAACACGGTGTCGGCATCGACGCGTTCCGCAGCCCCGACCCGGCGCACGCCGAAGCCCTTGGCATAGACGACCTGGCCGTCCTTCACCACGGCCACCGCCATGCCCGGAATCTTCGAGCGCCGCATGACTTCTTCCGCCAGGCCGTCGAGCTTGGCCACGGCGGCATCGATCTGCGCAGAGGAGACGGGGGTCGTCACGATCGGCGCAGGCGCCAGCGTGCCGGACGACGAAGCCGGCAAGATCGCCGCAGCGCCGCTGCCACCGCCGCCGCCGCCGCAGCCGGCCAACGCGGCACCTGCCGCCAGAAGCAGGGCGTGCGCGCAGCGGCGCACGGAAATGGGGTCAACGATCATTGGAGTTCACAGGTTGAGGGCTGCCCGGGCGCGGGCGGCCGATGGCGGTGGGCTGCGCTGGAACGAACCGGCCGGGCTGCGCAGCGATACGGCACACGGTGGTCGTTTCGCAGGGGGGCTAGACCAGCGTGACCTTGCCCGACGCAAGGTCGTACATGGCACCGACGATCTTGATCCTGCCTTCGGCCTCCAGGCCCGCCAGCACCGCGCTGCGCCCTCGAATGAGCGGCAGCGCCTGCTGCACGTGGGTCTTGGTCACGGCGTCGACGAACGCGTAGTTCCTGGAAGTGCGCGCGCCTTCGTACACGGTGGCGTCGATGGCCGACTTGAAGCGCGCCAGCAGCAGCGTGAGGTTGCCGAGCACCACGTTGTCGATGGCGCCCTTCGTGGCGCCGCAGGCGGTGTGGCCCATCACCATCACCACCTTGGCACCCGCCGCGGCGCATGCGAATTCCATCGAGCCCAGAATGTCGTCGTTCACCGCGTTGCCGGCGACACGCGCGTTGAAGGTGTCGCCGATGCCCAGGTCGCAGACCACCTCGACCGGTGCCCGCGAGTCGATGCACGACAGCACGATGGCCGCAGGAAACTGCCCGCTGGCGCTGGAGCGCATCTCGGCCAGGAAGTTGCGTTCCTTGTGCACGCCCGACAGGAAGCGGGCATTGCCGTCGAGAATTTTCTTGACCACCTGGTCCGGTGTCATGGCGTTGCGCTGTGCCTCGCTGAGCGACGCCGCCTCGGTGCGCGACGACGCGGTGCCGATGCCCACGCCCACCAGCGCCGCCGCGGCGGAGGTGCCCAGGAAACGACGGCGGTGCGGCTCGCAACAAACAGGACGCAGGCTCTTCATGAAAGTTCTCAAGGGTTGTGACTCGTCGAGTCTGTATGTAAATGTCATTGCGGCGTTAGCTTGTTCGTCTCAGGTTTTGGTCGATGCGTCTCACGCGGCTGTGGCGGTGGGACTGCTTCAAGATGGGAAATCGACGATCCAGAGATCCATCGGCATCACGTTCACGAACGTGCCCGGCGACGGCAACGGTTCGACGGCAATGGGTTTGCCGTCGACGATCGCCCGGTCGAACGCGGCGGTGGACACACCGCGCTGCAATGCGGTGAAGCCCTTCATCAGGTACGGAAGGCCGTTGGAGGCCAGCGGGGACGGGCCATCGTGCACATGAAAGTGCAGGTGCGGCTCCGACGAGTTGCCCGAGTTGCCGACCCGCCCCAGCACCTGGCCCGCAGTCACTGTCTGGCCCACCGTGACGGCCACCGAGCCCGGAAGCATGTGGGCGAAGAGCGCGTAGCGGCCGTCGCCCAGCTCCAGCACCACGTGATTGCCGTCGGCATGCTCGGGCGGCAGGTTCTCGGGCAGCGCACCCGGTGTCTGGTCTTCCAGGCCGTCGAGCGCCGCGACGACCTTGCCGCCCGCCACCGCGTGGATCGGCTTGCGATAGACGTTGTAGCTGTCGACCTTCTTCGGATCCCCGACGTAGATGCGGCCCACAGTGTCCAGTTGCTCCCAGTCGACGGCGAAACGCTGCGAGGTGAACAGCTGGCCGTCGAGCGGCAGGGTCGCCCGCACGTGGCGGGTGGAGTCGCAGCAGGCATCGCCGGCGATGTAGAGCGCACCGCGCAGCGGCGGCTCCAGGACGAGCGCGGTCGGCGCGGCGGGCACGGTGCGCGCAACGATCCCGACGAAGGGATTCCCGCCCTCGAAGGCGATGGAGAGGCGATGCACCAGGGTCTTGGGAACGGCGGCCGCGTCCTTGAAGCTCAAGTGCATGTAGACAAGGCCGCCCTGCGCCGGGCCGAGGGTGCCCGGTGCCGTGCGCTTGTCGTTCACCGCCATGCGTTGTGCGATGTCCGCCGGCGTCAGCGAACCGACGGTGGCACCCGTGCCCAGGTCGATCGCATCGATGCCCTTGACGACGGCGGTATCGCCGGCGAAGTTGTCGATCTTCAGCTCGTAGACCAGGTGGTACAGGCCGTCGGCGCCTTTCACCGGCACAGGCGTGTTCTTGACATGCATGACCACCGGCGTGACCGAGAAAGCCACGACGCCGTTGGACTGCGCATTGGCGGTGCTGCCCAGCGACATGGGCGAGCTTCCGCCGCCGCAGGCGGCCAGGGCGCACAGGGCCAGTGCAGCGGCCAGGCCATTCAAACGGGTTTTCGTCATGGCAGGTAATCGACCGGCACCGGGAAGCTCATGAAATTCTTGGTGACCTGCGGGTCCTTGACATCCCTGCTCTGGTTCGGATTGGCCCCGTCGCACCATCTCCTGGAGTTTGGATGCACCGTGCCGTCGCTGCGGACGACACTGCAGGACACGCCGGCCTGGATCGCAGCCTTGTTGCTGGGACAGTCAACCCCCGCAGCGCCCGCGGCGCAGGCCGCGAACCTGTCGATGACCTGGAAGGTGTACAGGTTGTCCTTCAGATCGGTAAAGCGCACCTTCACCGGATAGCTCGGAACGCTGCCCACGCGGAAGCCGGCGATCTTGCTGGTGGTCGGCATGACGACGTCCTGCTTGTCGGCGTTGCAGTTCGGATCTTTCGCATCCTGGTTCAACGCACACACGCCGTACTTCTTGATCAGCGACTTGCCTTGGCTCACCTCGTCCGGCGAACCGATCGCCAACGCGAAGCCATCCAGATAGCTGAATTGCTTGGGGTTCTCCAGACCGTTGGGCCCGCCCACCACGAAGACCAGGCCGTCGCCCAACTCGCTCATGAAACCGACGGCATCGTCGACCGAGAAGCCGTAGGCATTCATCTGCAGGCTCTCGTGGATCAACGAGACATACGGGTTGAAGTTCAGCTTCGGATCGTTCTGGACCGCAGCCTGCTTGTAGTTGTATTGCAGGTCGTGGATGTACATGGGCTGGATCGCTTCGTGCGTCCATCCGGGAATGCTCGTGTCGGAGAGCTTGTTGTCGTTCGCGCTGCAGCCTTCGTTGAAAGGAACCCAGCCGTAGATGTGCTTGAGCGCCTCGATGTAGGTGAAGACCGGCTTCTCGGGCGTCGAGGTCTTGCATGCAGTGCCGGTGTGCAGCGCCAGGTACTTCTGGTGGTTCTGCGCGAAGAACTGCTTGACCGCGTCCATCTTGGTCGCCATGTCGGCCGGGCAGCTGACCGTTTGCGTCACATAGGCGCTCAGGTCTTCGCCCCCCCAGTTGACGCACGAGCCCCACAGGTTCTGCATGCGCTGAACCGCATCGCCGTAGTGCAGGTTCTTCTTTTCGTCCTCGGTGCATTGGCCGGCGATGCACTTCTGCACGGTCAACACCGGCACGCCGCCGTTCGCGGGCTTGACCGGCACGTTGTCGATGGCAGGCACCACGCCTTCGCGTTGCGCGAAGATGTTGTAGCCGCCCGGCAGCTTCAGGGAATTCAGGTTGTAGACCGGCCATCCCTTGCCTGTGTCGGTGCCCATGAAAGCGCCCAGCGCATTGGCAAACGCGGGCAGGGATTGCACCGAGCCGCTGTATCCGATGTAGGGATTGTTCTTGGGGCCGATGCCGATCGGCAGATAGACGTGGTCGACGTACGAGATGTTGTAGCCGACGTTGTCGGGCTTCAACAGCGGCTTTTGCCCGGCCGGAATGACGGCGTCGCCAAACGTGTATTCCGACAACTGGGCGTAGATGTTCTCGGGGAATTGGACCTTGCTCGAATAGACACTCAATGCGCAGTTCGTGTTCTGCCCCTTGCAGGTGACGGCAGCCGGCGTGTCCAGCTTCTTGTCCTCGTCCTGGCGCAGCCTCTCGTTGCTGTCGGCCAGCACGACCCGGCCGCCGTTCCACCAGGTGATGAAGTTCTCGGTCGACAGTTCGCTGTAGAGCGGAAGCGTTACCGTCACCGACGAATTGACCGGAATGCCGGCTCCTTCGTTCACGTACAGCTTGTAGACGCTGGTGGTCGGATAGAGCTTGTCATCGACACGGAAGCAGCCGCGAATCCACTCGTTCTTGGCGTTCTCGCTCGTCGAGAGGACCGGATAGATTACCCGGTCGGAATTGTTGTAGACCGTGATCGTCTTCGGCTTGACAGTGACGTCGTTGCCGTCGAAGTCCTTGCAGGTGACGTCGGGTGACGGGCCTGCGGTGCCGCCTCCCGCGTCCGCCGCAGGCACGGCGGGCAGGAAGGCCGATGCGTAGGAAGCGCCGCCTCCGTCTCCGCCTCCGCAGGCGGACAAAGCCACGGCGACGGCGAGCGTGCCGGCGCGCAGCAAGGACGACGCAAAGCCGTTCTGTGCCTTCGTGTTGGCTAGACATTTCATTCAATTTCTCCAGGAACCAAAAACAAGCGATGGGTCGGATTTCGATTTTCCGAGGGCAGGCGCAGCGCGGGGGCCGAATGTTTCATACGCAATAAATTGCGAATGAAACACGGCCGGCTACTTCTCCAGGCCTGCTGCCGCGCGAACGTCGCGCGGCGCAAGGTTGAACCGCTGGCGAAACAGCTTGCTGAAAACAGCCGGGTCCGAAAAGCCGCATGCGTGGCCGATCGCACCGATGCTCAGCCGCTTGCTTTCCGATTGCGCCAGGTAGCCCATGCTTTTCTGCAAACGCTTCTCGCGCAAGGTGCCGTGCACGCTGGTCTCCTGCGCGGCGAACAGCCGATAGAGCTGCGCGCGCGACATGCTGGTGCCACGCGCGATCTCCGCCACGCTCAGGTCGTTGCGGTGCAGGTTGTGCTCGATGTAGCGATGCACCGACCGCAGCCGTGCCGTGTCGGGGCCCGCGCCGTCCGCCGCCAAGGGCGCGAACACCACCTTGAGCAAGGCCTCGGCGACCTGGACGATGCTGCCGGCGACCTCCGCGAGCTCCGCGGCGCTCAATGTGGTGGCGTGGGCCGCGAAGGTGTTGAGCTGTGCCGCGAGGAACGGCGCGAGCCCGAGGTGCTCCAGGCGTTGCGCGGCGCGCGCTTCGGTGCACGCCCCCTGCCCCAAGACCTGCGGGTCCCGCGCAGAAGACAGCCGCACATAGCCGAAGCGGGCATCGTCCCAGTGCCCCTGGGGCGGCTGAAGGCTGTTCCAAAGCAGGACGCTGCCGGGTCCGAAATGGGCGGGGCCTTCGCCCGGCTGTTCGAGGACCAGATGGCCTTTCTCGATCACCCAGATGCTGACGCCGGCGTCGCTCGCGGCGCTGTCGGTTGCAGGCAGCGCGCGCATCTGCGATGGCGGCACTTCGCAATGGCCGACCCAGCCATGGCGGCCCTCGAAGAAAAAGCTTTTGGCACGAAACGAACGGGCGGCAACGATCTCCAGGTTCATGGGCGCCGGGAGCAGGGTCGTGTGTTCGTCTTGCTTGGCGACCGGCTCGGCACGCTCCAGCGTCGGTGCCAGATGCCACGCCATCGCCGCGGGCTCGCGCAAGCGGCCGCCCGGCGCTTCGCCGAACAGGCACGAGGCGTAGCGCATCGCCACCGCCGCCGCCCCCAGGGCCTGCGCCCGCTGCGTGCCTGCCGCCTCGGTCATGCGCGGACCTCGGTGGGGCAGCTTGTCGCGCACGACTGCGTGCGGCAGGCGGCGCGGAAGGAAGTGGAGGGCATCGGGTTCAGTGGCATGAAGTCGGTTGCCAAGGACGATAGGAGCGGCCCCTGCCCCCGACAAGAACCGAACACGACAGCGCCACTATCCCTGCGCGCCACAGCCCCCGCGCACAGACAACCGCACAGCCACGCGCCCGGCGAGCACGCGCCGCCGGACAGGCCGCCTCAGCGGGCCTGCTTGAAATCTGCCGGCGTCTTGCCGGTCCAGCGCTTGAAGGAGCGGAAGAAGGAGTTGGGCTCCGAGAAGCCGAGCAGATAGGCGATCTCGGTCAGCGTGGCGCGGCCCGCCGACAGGTAGCGCTGCGCCATTTCGAGGCGCACTTCGTCGAGCAGGGTCGAAAAGCGCACGCCCTCCTCCGCCAGCCGGCGCTGCAGCGTGCGGGCACTGAGAAAGAGCGCGCGCGACACGCTCTCGATGTCGGGCACATCGCCATGCAGCTGCCGCTCCAGAATCTCGCGCACCGCCGCCGCGGTGCCGTTGCCCGCAGCCCCGTAGGTCTGCAGGTCGCGTTCGGCCGCGTCCTCGAACATCGCCGCCACGCGCGGGTTGGCGCTGACCAGCGGCAGCTCGAGGTCGGCACGCCGGAACACGATGCTGTCGTGCGGCTGGTCGAACAGCGCCGTGCAGCCGAAGGCGCCGGCATACAGCGCGTGATACGACGGGCGCTCCTTCAGGGTCAGGCGCACCGGCACGATCTTGAACTCGGTGAAGGTGCGCCCGAAGACCAGCAGCGTGCCCATCTGGATGTCCAGCCGCGTGCGGCTGTACGGGCGCAGCGGCCCGTCATAGCGGATTCGCACCTCGCACTCGTCGGCGCCCTGGTGCAGGTCGATCTGGCAGGCCGACACCAGCGCGTTGTAGCGGGCAATGCGGGCCAGCGCCGCGCCGAAGTCGGAGCTCAACATGCCGGCGAACCCGACCACACCGAACAGTTCCGAGCGCATCGGCTGCAGCCCGACGGCCAGACCCGCCGCCGGGTTGGCGGCCTTCTCGTACATCACGACGAAGACACGGTCGGCCTGCTCGCTGGTGAGCGGCTTCCTCAGGTCGTCGGTCTCGAGACCGGCGAGCGCGGCCACCTCGTCCAGATGGATACCAGCCTTTTGCAGGCTGTCGAGCATGTTGAAAGGGAGGCGGGCCAGCGTCATGCAATGGGTCGGAGGAGCCCGCTTCTTGCTGGCCCGGGTGGTGTGTGGCATCGAATATAGGTGTTCGCATCGAGGCGAGGCAAGTCCGTCCCTCGCGCTCGAGGGACATGGGGTGCCTGGCCTACCACTTCACACGCACGCCGAGCGAGCCGTTGACCGAGCTGGCGACCCTGGCATTGCCACCCGAGGCCCAGAGCTTGCCGAGTTCGCCGTAGAGGCTGGTCGATCGGCTCACGGCCCAGGTGAAGCCGCCGGCCAGTTCGGTGCTGGTGCCGCCGGTGGGTGCGGCGATGTCGGTGGTGGTCGCGCCATTCACGAAACGAGCAAGGTCCATGCCATTCGAGGTCTTGTAGACGTTGATGCGGCCGTAGGGCTGCAGCGTGCCCAGGCCGGTGTCGATCTGGCCTTTCACGCGAACACCTGCGCGCGCGATCCATCCGCTGTCGGCCTGCGGTTGCGCGATGGCGCCGGCGATGGCGGAATTGCTCAGGTCCATGTGCTGGTGAACGAGCTGCAGCTGCGGCTCGATGGTCCAGCCGCTGCCGGCCAGGGGAAAGGCCTGGCCCACTTCGATGGAGCCCAGCAGGCTGTTGCCCTTGCCGCCGACGCCCGCGCCGGCGACCGGCTCCACGGTGTAGCGGTGCCGACCCGACTGAACCACGGCGTCGGCGTGGAAGCCGCTGTCGTTGGTGTAAGTGCCGTACACGCCCACGTACTGGCTGCGCAGCTCGTTGCGGCCGACACCCAGGTCCTGGATGCCGCTGGCGAAGCCGTCGACGCGCGCATCGCCGTCGAGCTGGCCGACATAGATGCCGGCGCGCCAGTCGGGCGTGGCCAGCAGGTCGGTGCCGGCCTGGAAGCCGGTCAGGCGGCCCTTGCTGCGGGGCGAGACGGCGCCGCCCTGCCGCACGTCGATGTCAGTGGAGAGCACGCGGGCCCAGGCGCGGCGCTCGGAACCGGCCGTCGCGGTGGCGGCACCCTTCACGTCGTCGTCACCCACGCGCTTGCGCAGGTCGCCCAGCATCGCGAGATTGCCCTGGCGCAGTTGGCTCGGCAACGCGGCGTAGAGCGAGGCCTCGGGTCGGTAGGTGACCGCGGTCGGGGCACCCGGCGCGGCCGCGCTGCGGGTGGAGCGCAGGAACCAGTTCTCGCCGGCGCCTTGGGCATCGGCTGCGTACAGGCGGTACTCGTACGCGCCGGCATCGACGTGGCCGCCGGCCAGCGAGAAAGCGTCCTTCGTGGTTTGCGCCGTGGTCGTTGCGCCGCCTTGCGCCGTCACCAGTTCGATGCCGTTGCCGCTCGTGAGCGCGCCCAGGCCGCCGACGTTGGAGATCTGCACGCTGGTCCGGCCGGTGGCGGTGCCGCCGTTGATGACCAGGCGGTCGGAAGGCCCCGTGCCGTTCAAGGCCGTGCCGAGCTTCAGCACGCCGTTGTTGCGGACATAGTTGCCGTTCACCGTCAACGTCGTGCCTGCCGTGGCGCCCACCAGCGAGACCGTGCCGCGGTTGGTCAGCGAGACCACGCGCTGGTCGAAGCCGGCAAGGTCCAGTGTCGCGCCCGCAGCCACGCTGTGCGGCGAAGCGGCGCTGAAGGTGTTCGCCGCGCCTGCGCGCAGGGTGCCCTGCGCCACGTTGGTGGCACCGGTGTAGGTGTTGATGCCGGCCAGCGTGAGTGTGCCCGCGCCCTCCTTCGTCAGGAAGCCGCCGCCGCTGATGGCGCCGCTCAGCGTGCCCGAAAACGCCCCGGTGTCGATCACCGGGTCGTTCCTGCCCGTGAGCTGGATGGCATTGCCAATGTTCACGCCATCGGCGCTGAAGCCCAGCGTGGTGCCGTCGTCCATCGCGAGCGCGCCCGAGCCCAGCGCCGCACTGTTTCCAACATTCAGTCGGCCTTCTTTCAGCGCAGTGCCGCCCGTGTAGGTGTTCGCGCCCGAGAGCGTGAGCGCGCCGCTGCCGACCTTCACGATGGCGCCGCCCGCGCCGCCGACAGCCCCGGACAGCGTGTCGCTCATTGCAAGGCCGCCGAGCGTGAGTTTCGTCGCGCCCAGCACGACCGAACCCGCGCCCGAAAGGGAACCGATTTCAATGCCGCCTGGCGTCGTGATTCCCGACACGCCCAACGTGCCGCCGGCCAGATTGACGATCTGCGCGGTGCGCGCCGAGGCGGCATCGAGAAAGACCAGCGTGCTCTTGTCACCATTGACGATGGCGGCGTTCCCGGCGTCGGCAGTGGTCTGGAACACCACCCGGCCGCCGTTGTTGGTGATGCTCGACGTCCCGGCCGTGCTCGTGCCGGTGAAGCTCAGCAGGTTGGCCCCGGGCGCCGCGGCGCCCGCGCCGTTGACGAAGAGCTTCGAGGACCCGGCCGTGGTGCTCTGCAAAAAGGTCAACTCGTTGTCGGTGTCGAGACCGCCCGCACGACCCACGCTGTAGGTGTTGCTGCCGGCACTGGCTCCGGCAGAAAAAGTGAGCCTGCTGCCATCACCCTGCTGCTGCACGGCGCCCGTGCCCAGCGTGCCTGCACCGGCGACGGCGATGATTGCGCGGCCCTGCACCGTGGTGCCGCCTTCGTAGGAATTCGGCATGACGACGGACAGCGTGCCGCCGGCCCCCGTGACGGTGAACGCCCCCTTGCCGACGATGCCGCCGGAAAAATCAACACGGCTCACGCTCAGATCGAGCGTGCCGCCCGCAGCGCCGAGCGTGAGCGTGCGGTTCAGCGTCAACGGCCCGACGGCCTGTGGCGCGCGCAGTGTGCCTCCGCTGAGCGTGAGGCCACCGCTCGCCTAGCCCAGGTTGCGGTCGTCTGAAATCTGCAGCGTGCCCGCGCTCACCGTGGTGCCGCCGGTGTAGGTGTTCACGCCGCCCAGCGTGAGCGTGCCCGCACCGGTCTTCGCGAGGCCGTCGGTGCCCGTGATGACATTGAGAACAGTCGCGTTCCAGGTCGCGCTGGCGGCGCTGCCGTCGCCCACGCGCACCTCGACCGCCCCCGGCGTCGCCTTGTCGGCCACCAGCGCGAGCGCGCCACCCGACAGCTTGTAGCCGTCGCTCGCGAACTGCATGCCCGTGGCCGACACGGCACCGCCGGTGTTGTCGACC
Organism: Variovorax sp. AC103; assembly: GCF_979254005.1. Classification (NCBI taxonomy): domain Bacteria; kingdom Pseudomonadati; phylum Pseudomonadota; class Betaproteobacteria; order Burkholderiales; family Comamonadaceae; genus Variovorax; species Variovorax sp. AC103. The sequence continues at coordinate 89,771 of NZ_CEEDFC010000020.1, forward strand.
GCCACGTTGCCGGCCGCGCCGCCGAAGATCGCGAAGCCGGGCTGCGGCTGCATCACCGTGGTGACCGAGCCCTTGTCGTCGGTCCAGCTCGGCTGCGTCAGGCTCCAGGTGCCGTCACCGCCGCCCATCGTCGCCGGGCTGGCCAGGCCGTTGCCGTTCCAGAAGTTCAGGACCGAAGCCGGGTCCACGCTGATCAGGTTGACCTGCTTGCTGCCGCCCAGGTATTGCAGCGAGAAGCTGCCGACAGGAACGCTGCCCAGCGCGATGCCGCCATTGGTCTGCGTGAGCGTGCCGCCGTAGCTGAACAGGTTGTAGAGCCCCGGGCCCATGGCACCGGTGTCGGAGACATTGAGCGTGGCGCCGTTGAGCGCGAGGTTGCCGCCGACCACGACGCTGTCGCTCAGCCCCGGCGTCGAGAAGTTGCCGCCCGGCGCACCGAATTCGTAGTCGAGCACGCTGCCCTTGGCCAGGCCCAGGTCGCCGTCGATGGTCAGCGTGCCGATGGAGTTGCCCGGTGCCAGATGCGCGCCCGAGGCAACGGCCACGTTGCCGCCGATGCTGCCGTGGCCGCCCAGGGTCGCGCCCGAAAGCACGTTCACGCCACCGGCAACGCGTGCATTCGCGTGCGCGGCGTCGCTGCCCACCACCAGCGTGCCGACGTTCACCGATGTAAGGCCCGAATAGGTGTTGATGCCGTCCAGCCACACCGTGCCGGCGCCCTGCTTCACAAGCGATCCGTCGGCGCCGCCCACGACGCCCGAGAAGATCGACTGGGTGCCTGCGCCGGACCCGATGGTCAGCGTCTTGCTGGCGATCTGCACGGAACCCGCGCCCAGCAAGTCGCCGATGACGGTGTTTGCGGCGGCGCGCGCCGTGGTGTCGAAGGTGGCGCCGGCCTCCACGGTCAATGTGCTGCCCGACACCAACGCGCCCCCACCCGAAAGCGCCAGCGTTCCCTGGGTGATCGTGGTGCCGCCCGCATGAAGATTGGTGCCGCTCAACGTCAGGGTGCCCACGCCCTCCTTGACGAACTCGCCGCTGCCGCTGATGCTGCCGGAGAAGGTGGTGCTCGTGTTGTCGGCGCCGACATTCAGGGACTTGGCTCCAAGGCTGACCAGTCCAGCGCCGGCAAGCGAACCGATGCCGGTGCCGCTGCCGGCGATGGCCTGCAGGTCGAAGGTTGCGCCGGACGCGACCGTCAGGGCGGTCGCGCGCGAGAGTGCGCCCGACCCTGCCAAGGCCAGCGTTCCCGAGGTGACCTGCGTCCGGCCCGTGTAGGTGCTCGCGCCTCGCAGCGTCAGGGTGCCGGCGCCGCTCTTGGCGATACCGCCCGCGCCTTCGACGACGCCGCAGAAGTCGCCGGCCAGCACACCTGCCGCCGTGGTGGCGAGCGTTCCCGTACGCAGCGTTCCGCCGCCGATCAGCCTGGCGATGGGCACAGCCGCGGACGCATGGTCGTTCAGGTCGAGCACGGCACCTGCGGCAATGGCGGTCTCGGACGCCGCCTGAGCCATGTTGCCGAAGGCATCGCCCGAGATCTTCAGCGTGCCGACGTTCACCCCGATCTTGCCCGGCGTCGAGTAGCCGCCCTGGCTCGTGACCAGGTCGACGACGCCTTGCTGACCTGCGGCGCCGACGATGAAGTCGCCGTCGAACCAGAAGTCGCCGCTCAGGCCCAGCGTGGTGCCTGTCGCAGCAGAAAATGTGGCCGGCCCGGCAAGACGCACCTCGTTGCCGAGCGTCATCGAGGCTGTGCCGCGCAGTTCGCCATTGGAGATCCTCACGGTCGACGACCCCAGGGCGCCGCCATTGCCGATGGCAAGCACGCCCTGGTCGATGCGCGTGCCGCCGCCGTAGGTATTCGCGCCCGACAGGCTGAGCACGCCCGCGCCGGTCTTGGTGAACGAACCACCACCCGACAGCACGCCCGACATCGTTGCGGCGAAAGCATTGGTGTCGATGGCAGACCCTGCGCCCGAGAGTGTGGCGTTGATGTCCGTCGCCAGGCCGGCGCGAGTCACCCGCAGCATGCCGCCGGACCAGTTGAACGCGTCGGTGCCGCCCACTGCCCGGATCAGGCCAGCGGCGCCGCCGACCTCGAGTGTGCCGCCGGTGTTGAGATTGAGCGTGCCCGCGCCGCCGGCCTGCAGGCCGAATTCGAACTGAGTCGTTCGGACGGTGCCACCGTTTCCGATGGTCAGCGTAGCCGGCGCAAACATACCCAGGGCCAAAGCGCCCGCCTCGAACACCGAGTTGGCGCCGTCGACCGACATCGTGCTTGGCCCTCTGACCCCAATCACCGTTCTGAAGGCCGTGAGTGTTGCACCGCTGTTCACCGACGCAGAGCCGACGGTTTCGCCAAGAAAAAAGTAGTTGGCCTGCCCGACGGAACCGCTGCCTGATAGCTGAGCCATACCCGGCCCGTCAACGCTGACGGTGTCGGTGGCCGTCGGTGCCACGCCGCCGCTCCAGTTGCTTCCGGCCAACCAGTCGCCCGCCACGGGAGACACCCAGCTGATGACCTGCGCATGTACCGGCGGTACGCTGGCCACGAGCAATGCAGCGCCGATCGCCAGGACGCAGCCGAGCCGCGGCCCCCCGCCGGCCGATGATTTCGCGATCTCAGAAACAGCTTGGCGCGCCCCGGTGCGGCGGTTGATGACGATGCGGTGGGTACGGTTCATGAAAGATCTGCGCTCCCTGTAGTCCAGCTTGACGAAATGAAGATCGAACGTGTGTGCAGATCGCCCATGCAGGCCGAAGGGAACGCACTCGAAGAAGAAATGCCGACCACGCCAGCCTCGGTATTCATGGCTCGATGCAGCCGCTTCCCTGGAAGCTGTAGCCTTCGCCGCGCACGGCGACGATCGGCAGCTTCTGCCCGCAGGCCTGCTCGGCCTTGCGGCGCAAGCGCGACACGGTGACGTCGAGATTGCGTTCATAGGCCTCAAGGCCCGGTCGGCCCATGGCAACGAGCAGCGTGGTGCGTTCGACGACCTCGCGCGGCCGCGCCATCAGGCTGTGCACCAGCCGCGCCTCCGAGCTCGAGAGCTGCACACGCTGCCCGTCGGGGGCCAGCAGTACCCAGGGGGTGCTTTGAAAGCGCCAGAGGCCAGGCACCGCCGCTGCTGCGGACGTGTCCTGCGCCGGTTCGCGCACGCCCTGCTGCTCCTCGCTGCGCTGCACCAGGTTGCGCAGCACCATCTCGAGCTCCCGCAGGTTGACTGGCTTGACGAGGTAGTAGTCGGCGCCCAGGCCGAGTCCACGCAGGCGGTCGTTCGCCATGCCGCGCGCGGTCAGCATCACGATGCGCACGGCGCTGCGCGATCGAAGGCGGGCCATCACGGCAAAGCCGTCTTCGCCCGGCAGGTTGACGTCGCACACCGCTGCGTCGACGTCCTGGCGCGCCAGGTCGGCGTCGACCTCTTCGGCGCTTGCCACACCGCGAGCCTGCATGCCGACGCCGGACAGGTAACGCACCAGGGTGTCGCGCAGGTCGTCGTCGTCCTCGATGACGAGCACGCGAATCACGCCTGCCATCCGATGACTGGCTGACCCGGCTGCCCTGGCTTCACCGCTGCGTCTGCCTGCCGGTCGTTGCTTGCGGCGCGCGGCAGCGTCAGCGTGAGCTCGGCACCGCCTTCGGGCCGATTGGCGGCCGTGACGCTGCCGGCATGGAGCCTGGCAACCCGCTGTACCATGTGCAGCCCCAGGCCGATGCCGGGGACACGCCGCACGCCGTCCGCGCGAAAAAAGCGTTCGAACACGTGCGGCAGGTCTTGCGGCCTGAAGCCGGGCCCCTCGTCGCGCACCTGGATGTGCACGCACGAGGTAGCGCTCGCACGGCCGCGCAGGTCGTCTGCAAACCCCGCGCGCACGACCACCGGCGACCGGGCGGGCGCGTACTTGACGGCGTTGGTCAACAAGTTGTCGACGGCGATGTGCAACAAGGTCTCGTCCGCCAGCACGAGCAGTTCGCGTGCGCCCAGTGCCAGCGAAATCCGGCCGCAGGCGTTGCCTTCGTTGTGCTCCCCGATCTTCTCGCCCAGAAAAGCGGCAAGCTCGATGGGCACCGGGTCCAGGGTCTCGCTGGATGCCTCCAGCCATTCGTCGGCCAGCAGGGTGTCCACCAGGTCGCGCATGCGCAGCACCGTGCGCGTGATCTTCTCCGCCTCGCTCTTCACCTCTTCTCGCGGCAGCCGCAACCGATCGTCCGAGAGCATCTGGGCGACGCCGCCGATGGTGCTGAGCGGCGTGCGGAACTCGTGGGAGACCATGGCAAGCAAGCCCTTTTGCTCACGCAGCGCCAGGATCAGTCGTTCGTGGGTGCGTTGGTGCTCGGTGACTTCTTGGCGCAGGTCATGGGTGCGCTCGCTCACGCTCTGCACCAGCCGCGCGCCGTGGTGCCTGGACAGCGCGAGCGCCTTGCGTTCACGGCGGCGCACGCGCCAGCCCAGCGCGAAGAAGAAGGCCAGCACGTGGGCGATGGCGCCCATCGGGTAGCTGTACTGCGTGGCCAGCGTGAACGGCAGCCACTGCAGGTTCTTGGCGAAGTGCATCACGCCCACCGCAAGGTAGACCGAATATCCGACCAGGCTTGGCCAGGCCTGCAGGTTGCGGCGCAGCAGCACGGCGCACAGCGACACCACGCAGACCGCAAACACCACCCAAAGCACATTGAGCGCAACGGCGATGCGCCCGTACCAGCCCGCCACGGCCATCACGCAGGCCACGCCGCAAGCGAATGCGAGCGCCTTGAACACGCGGTCCATGCGCGGGAACTGGCGAGCCATGTCGAGCATGCTGCGTGCGAATGCGAAGGCGGCGGCGCTGTGCAGGCACACCGAGAAGCTGTGCAGGCGCACTGCGGCCACCGGGTCGTCCTGCAACCACAGCGAGGCCTGCAGGTTCTCGGAGGTTGCGAACAGCAGCCCGAGCGTCAGCAGATAGCCCGCATAGCCGATGAACCGGCGCTCGGGCAAGGCGATGCCCATCATCAGGCTGACCAACGCCATGAGCAGCACCATGCCGATCACCGCGGCGCCCGCGACCGTGACCTGCTGCTGCACCGCCGCCAGTTCGCGCAGCGGCGACACGCCACCGATGAGGCTCAAGGCCCGGTCACCCGCCAGGCGCACCCAGACCCAGTGCGGCTGCGCGTCGGGCAGTTCGGGCAGGCGCACGGCCGGAAGGGACCACGGCAGCTCGCGCGCCGAGCCCGCGCGCATGCCCCCCAGTTCGCGGTGCACGAGCGCCGTGGCGCCGCCGCTCGCACCAGGAAGCCATACGTCGATGTAGTCCGCATACGGCGCGCCCAGCCGGAGCCACCATCCGCCCTCGAGCGGATCGGCCGCCTCGTGCGGCGTGGCCTGGACCTGAAAGCGCACCCACCATGCGCCGGACGAGTAGCCACCGTTGAAGGCGTCCTCGACCCGTTCGAACTGCTGCGCGTAGGCGGGCGACGCAACCTGCTGTTGGGTCAGTTGGCCGCTTTCGTCGTGAAGCGCCTGCAGATGACCACCGAAGTTTCGTTCGTCGAGGCTCAGCTTCGGGTCGAGCAGCAAGGCGGGCACGTCGGCACGGCTCGGCGTGGCCAGGAGCACGAACGAGAGAAGTGCAAGCCCTGCAATTGCGCGCAGGACGGCCAGGCAACCGGACGCCGCCGTGCTCAGCACCAGATGCCGCCTGGTGCGTGCAAACGGTGACCGGTGCGATGCAACGCGCCCGTTCGCCCTGTTGCGCAAGCGGCCGATGCGCGAGGCCGCGCGGACCTCTTCTTTTGCACGCGCTCTGCTCGACTCGCACGAAACGAGGTTCCATTTGAAGCGAGAAAAGAATTTCTCAAATGAATGGGGGCGATCGACGCTTGGCAAGCGCGGAGAGGAAACATATCGGCTGAATTCTCCGTGGCTCCGCGCACTTTGAACCTTGCTTTTTCTTGCATATTCGGCCTCGGGAAGGTCCCGTCTTGCGTCTGATAACCCGAAAGTCGTCAGGCGTGGAGCAGCAGTGACGCAGCTGAACGCCGACGCTGCAAGGGAATGGAATGCAAGCCATCGCAGCAATCCTGTGGAGCGGGCGCTAGGTGCCGGGTGGCGCCTGCCTTGAGGCGACAGGCAAGCCGCGCGCATGCGACTTCAGGCAGGCAATGAAATCCATGAGAGTGGCCGAGACGTGTTCGCGGTTCCACACCACGGTGATGGGCCCGAAGCGGATGTTCGAATCGATGGCGACCTTCCTGAACAACCCCAGCGAGGCCATGTAGTCGGCCATGGATTCCGAACACACGCCGACATAGTCGCCCTTGTGCAGCAGTGCCTGCATCATGGCCAGCGAGGCCGTTTCTGCCTTGGGCACCAGCCACGATGCCTGTTGTTCGATGAGATAGGCATCCATCTGGATGCGCATGAGCGTGCCGAGGGGCGGCATGACCCATTGCTCGCGCAGCACGTCGGCAAAGCCCAGCGGCTGCTTGCTGTCCCAGTGCCTGCTGCCCTGGCCGATGACGATCGTCACCTGGTCGTCAAAGAGGACCTGGTGCGCCAGCTGCGGCTGGTGCGCCCGCGCATCCAGAACGCCGATCACGGCATCCATGGCACGCGTCTCCAGGCCCTTGAGCAGGTTGTCGAACGGCCCGTCGTGGATGGACACGGCCACATCGGCATGGCGTTGCTGGAATGCCGCCACCGCCTCGGGCAAACCCCCGGCGATGCCAGCCCAGACGCTGCCCACGTTCAGCCGCGGCACGCGTCCCGCGGCCACCGCATGCATCTCGCTGCCGGTGCGGGCGATGTCACCCAGCACGGTGACGGCCAGCCGCTTGAGCAGATGCCCCGCAGGCGTCAGCTGCACCTTGCGCCCGCGCACCATCAGCGGCGTGCCCGCCACGCGTTCCAGCTCGGCCAGCCAGTGCGACATGGCCGACTGCGTCATGTGCAGCCGCGCCGCCGCCTCGGTCAGCGTGCCCGCCTCGTCCAGCACAAGAAAAGACTCCAGGTGCCGGACTTTCATGCGCCGCGCCCATGCGATGCCTTCCGAGCGATCAATCATGAGTAAACCTTCATATACCCATTTTGCATCTTCACTAGGAAGGTCGCAGGGTCGTCATGAAAATGTCTTCATCTTTCATGACAGCCCTCTGAGGAAGCCCTGTGCCCAAAGCAATCACGAACGTCTGCATCACCCTGATCGGCGTCACGCTCGCGGCCGCCGCAGCCACCACCGCGTACGCGCAAGCCCCCTACCCCAGCCGTCCCGTGCGCCTTGTCGTATCGCAGGCCCCGGGCGGCAGCAGCGACGCCATCGCACGCCTGTGGGCCGAACACGCAGGCAAGGCCATTGGCGCCACCATCGTGGTGGAGAACAAGCCCGGTGCGGGCGGCCTCATCGCCGCACAGAACGCGCTGAATGCGCCCGCGGATGGCTACACCCTGCTGTTGGGCAGCGTGTCGCTGATGGTGCTCAACCAGTTCACCTACAAGCCGCTGCCCTACAACCCCGAGAAGGATTTCGTGGGCGTGTCGATGCTGACCACCGTGCCGTTCGTGCTGTCGGCCAACCCCGCCACGGGCATCAAGACGCTCAAGGATCTGACGGACAAAGCCAAGGCAGCGCCCGGCAAGCTGAACTTCGCCTCCGCCGGGCTGGGCAACTCCACTCACCTGGCCGTTGAGCTGGTGGACAACGCCCTGGGCATTTCGATGACCCACATCCCCTACAAGGGCGAGGCCGACGGCGTCCTGGCCACCATTGGCGGGCAGACCGAGGTGATGGCACCGGTGTACGGCACGGCCTTGCCCCACATCAAGAACCACAAGCTCAATCCGCTGGCCGTGCTGTCACCGCAACGCACCCCTGAACTGCCCGATGTACCCACCCTGGGCGAGCTGGGTGTGAAGGGTTTCGACAACATGGGCTGGAGTGCCGTGGTGGCACGCGCCGGCACGCCGGTCGACATCGTGGAAAAGCTCAACAAGGCCACCCACGCCTTCCACAAGAGCCCCGACGTGCAGGCCAAGCTCAAGAGCATGGGCGTAATCCCGCTGTCCGGCCCTTCGACGCTGGTCATGGAGACGACGGTGCGTGACGCCAAGGCCTGGGGCCCCACGCTGGAAGCGCTGAATCTCAGCGCCAAATGAACCCGTCACGCGCAATGAAAAAAGAAGCAATGGTGGTCTGCCCGCAGCCGGAGGCCGCCGAATCCGGCATCGAAATCCTGCGCGCGGGCGGAAACGCGGTCGATGCAGCCGTGGCCACCGCCCTGGCCCAGACGGTGGTCGATCCGCTGATGTGCGGCATCGCAGGTTTTGGCACCGCCGCCGTGTACCTGCCCGGCGCCCGGGTGCACGAGTATTTCGACTTCCACTCGCCCGCGCCGCTGGCGGCCAGGGAGGATATGTGGGAACACCTGTTGGAAGGCGAGACCAGGGACGGCTTCGGCTTCATCCTCAAGGGGCGAGTCAACGACATCGGCCCCCAGTCCATTGGCACGCCGGCCACGCTCAAGGGCCTGGAGGCCATGCACCAGGCGCACGGCCGCCTGCCGTGGCGGCAGGTGGTGGAGCCCGCCATCCGCTGGGCAGCGGACGGCTGCTTCGTGCGCCCCGGCATGCACGCCTTCTGGATCGACGAGCCCAGCATGGGCCGCGTCGGCAACCTGGAGCGCCTGCAGTACTGCGAGGACAGCCGCCAGCTGTACTGCCGCCCCGACGGCCGCCCCAAGCCCATCGGCGCGCCGCTGCGCAACGAAGGCATGGCCGCCGTGCTGCGCCAGATTGCCGAAGAAGGCGCGCACCCGTTCTACCAGGGCGACCTGGCGCAAAAGATGGTGGCGCACCTGCAGTCGCTGGGCGCGCTGATCACGCTCGACGACCTGGCCCGGTACCAGGTGCAACGCAACCCGCCGCTGGTGGGCCGCTACCGCGACCGGACCGTCACCACCAACCAGCCCCCGGGCGGCGGCGCCATGCTGCTGGAGATGCTCAACATCCTCGAACACTTCGATCTGGCGGGCCTGGAGCACAACAGCCCCGCCTACCTGCAGCGGGTGTGCGAGGCCATGAAAAAGGCGACGATCGACAAGGACCGAAGCATCGGCGATCCGAAGTTCTTCGACGTGCCGCTGGATCAGTTGCTGTCCAAGGACATGGCCCGCGAAGTGGCCGAGCAGATCCGCACGGGTCACCGCTTCAACGTGGAGCGCGTCAACCCCGGTGCGCCCGTGCCACGCGACACCACCCACCTGAGCGTGGTGGACGCCGAAGGCAATGCCGTCTCCCTGACCCACTCGCTGGCCATGCCCTCGGGCATCATCACCCCGGGCATGGGCTTCCTGTACAACGGCTGCATGGGCGTGTTCGACCCCCGTCCGGGCCGCGCCGGCAGCATCCGGCCGGGCAAGAGCCGCTTCACCTCGTCATGCCCCACCATGACCTTCAAGGACGGCGAGCTCGACGTGGTGCTCGGCGCTCCCGGTGGCACGCAGATCGCCATGGGCGTGCTGCAGGTGCTGCTCAACGTGATCGACCACGGCATGGAGATGCAGGCCGCCGTGTTGGCGCCGCGCTTCTCGTCCACCGGCAACGCCATCGACGTGTGCAACCGCATTCCACGCTCCACCACGCGGGCGCTGGAAGCACAGGGCTACGCCGTTGGCCGCAACCCGTACAACTACACCATCGGCTGGGTGCACGGCGTGCAGGTGCAGCCCGATGGCCTGCACGGCGGCGCCGATCCCGGCCGCGACGGCGTGGCGTACCGGCTGCGCATGGACGCGGCTGACTGATCGGCCTCGGGAATGTGCGCGACCGAGTTCGCGCGTGCCACTGGGGAGTCCATGAGGCGCAGCAGCGTCTGGAGCGCATCAAGATGTGAGGCCTGGAGACTTCGACGGCTAATGGTTGATCCAATGAATGCGGTTGCGCTATGATCGTTCACGGCAACTTTCAGGCACAGCCACCTTCTCGATGGATCTAGACCTCACCCCCGACCAAGCCGCATTCCGCAACGAAGTCCGCCAGTTCGTCAAGGCTCGCCTGCCCGCCGAAATTCGCGATCGCCTGCGCCTGGGCCATCCGCCGCGCAAGCAAGACACCGTGACCTGGCAGCGGATCCTCAATGAAAAAGGCTGGGCCGCGCCGCATTGGCCGCGCGAGTTCGGCGGTGCCGAGCTCGGCCAGGCGGAGCGGCTGATCCTGCTGGACGAGTTGTTCCGCGCGCCCGCGCCGCTGCCACAGGTCTTCAACGTCGGCATGCTCGGTCCGGTGCTGCTGAAGTTCGGCACCGAGGCTCAAAAGCGCTTCTTCCTGCCCAGGCTCGCAAACCTCTACATCTGGTTCTGCCAGGGCTTCTCCGAGCCGGGCTCCGGGTCCGACCTGGCATCGCTGCGCACCTCGGCCAAGCGCGACGGCAGCGAGTACATCGTCAATGGCCAGAAGATCTGGACCACCACCGCGCACCTGGCCGACTGGGTGTTCGCGCTGGTTCGCACGGACAGCGAGGGCAAGAAGCAGCACGGCATTTCGTTCCTGCTGATCGACCTGCGCACACCGGGCATCACGATCCGGCCGATCACGTCCATCGATGGCCAGCACCACCTCAACGAGGTCTTCTTCGACGAGGTACGCGTGCCCGTCGACAACCTGGTGGGCGAAGAAGGCCGCGGCTGGGACTGCGCCAAGTACCTGTTGATGAACGAACGCACCGGCATCGCCAACGTGGGCCTGTGCCGGGAGCGGCTGGACTGCGCGCGGGAACTCGCCGCCAGGCGCACGCAAGCCGGCAAGCCGCTGCTCGAAAGCCCCAAGCTGCGCAGCGAGATGGCCATGCTCGACGCCGAGATCCGGGCGCTCGAAATCACCAACTGGCGCTTCCTGCTGTCGCCCGACACGGCGCAGAAGGTGCCCGGCTTCGCCTCGGTGCTCAAGCTCAAGGGCACCGAGCTGCAGCAGGACATTGCCCAACTGCTGCAGCGCATCGCGGGGCCCGCTGCCATGGAGCGCCGCCCGCACGACGGCGAGGGCGCCGAGCACTGGGCGGGGCCGCTGGCCATGCGCTACTTCTACAGCCGCGCGGCCAGCATCTACGGTGGCACGAGCGAGGTCCAGAAGGACATTCTTTCCAAGACGATCCTCGGATAGGTAACGATGAACTTCGAACTCAATGAAGACCAGCAAGCGCTGCAAGGCAGCCTGGCCCGCCTGCTTGGCGACGTGTACGGTTTCGAGCAGCGCCGTGCCATCGCGGCCACGCCCGCGGGTTGGAGCCAGGCCGTGTGGCAGCAACTGGGCGAGCTCGGCTTGACCGCCCTGCCCCTGCCCCAGGCGCATGGGGGCTTCGGCGGCGGCGCCGTCGACTTGCTGCCGGTGATGCAGGAGCTGGGGCGGGCGCTGTCGCTCGAGCCCTTCCTCGCGTCGATCGTGCTCGGCGCCACGGCACTCCGACTGGCCGGCGCAGAGGCCTTGCAGGCGCAGTTGTTGCCCGATGTGGCCAGCGGCGAGGTACGCCTGGCCTGGGCCCACGACGAAGCCGCCGGGCACCAGGCCCCAGTCTGGGTCGAGACCACGGCGCGACGCGAAGGCGACCAGTGGCTGCTCGACGGCATCAAGTGCAATGTGCTGCACGCCCCGGCTGCGCATCGGTTCGTGGTCAGCGCGCGCACCGCGGGCTCACCGGGCGATGCGAACGGCCTGGCCCTGTTCCTGGTCGACGCCAGCGCCCGAGGCGTGTCTTGCCGCGCCCACCGCATGGTGGACGACACGCCGGGCGGCGAACTGCATTTCAAGGCGGCGGCGGGCCTGCCCCTGGGCGATCCGCACGATGGCGCCGCTGCCGTGCGCGCCATCGAAGGCACCCTGGCGACCGGCACTGCCGCGGTCTGCGCGGATGCCGTGGGCACCATGGAATCGGCTTACCGGCTTGCCATCGACTACCTGAACACGCGCAAGCAATTCGGCCGCCTGATCGGCGAGAACCAGGCGCTGCGCCATCGCGCCGCGGAAATGCTCGTCAGCCTCGAGATGTGCCGCAGCATGGCACTGGCCGCGGCCATCGCGGCGGACGACCTCGAGGCGCCGGATGCTCGTGCCGACCTTGCGCGCGCCAAGCTCATGATCGGCCGGCATGGCCGCACCCTCTGCCACGCGGCCATTCAGCTGCACGGGGGCATCGGCATGACCGAGGAATACGCCGTGGGCCACTGCCTGCGCCGCGTGACGCTGATCGACCAGCTTTTCGGCGACGTCGAGACGCAGGCGACACGGCTGGCGGAAATGCAATGAGCGACCGACCACGCAGACACGGCGACATGAGCCAGGTGATCCTCGACCAGCGCAGCATGGCGCGCGACGCGCTGATGCAGCGCGCCCTGCGCGCCGCGCGCGGTTTCGATGCGGCGGGGGTGCGCGAAGGCGATGCCGTCGCGCTGTTGCTGCGCAACGACTTCTCCTTTTTCGAAGCGCAGCAGGCCGCCGCGGCACTCGGCGCCTATGCGGTGCCGATCAACTGGCAAGGCAAGCCGGAGGAAGTGCTCTACATCGTGGACGACGTCGAGCCCAAGGTGCTGGTAGCGCATACGGACCTGCTGGCGCCGATCCGTGACCGGATTCCCGCCGGCACCATCGTCCTCACCGTGCCGACGCCGCCGGAGGCGGTGAGCGCTTTCTCGCTTGCGCCCGCCGCAACACAACTGCCCGCCGACGCGACCGAATGGAACGCCTGGCTGGAAGCCTTCGCACCCTGGGACGGCCCGCCGCGCCGCAGCCGCGCGACCATGATCTACACCTCGGGCACCACAGGCCGGGCCAAGGGCGTGAAGCGCAACGCGGCCACACCGGAGCAGGCCGCCGCGTACGTGGAGTTGCTGCGCAGCGTGTACGGCCTGCAGCCGGGCGTGCGTGCGCTCATCGGTGGCCCGCTGTACCACTCCTCGCCCAACGCGTGCGCGCGCCAGGCCCTGCCGATCTGCGACGTGTTGGTGATGCAGACCAGGTTCGACGCCGAAGCCGCGCTCGCTGCCATCGAGCGGCACCGCATCACCCACATGGTGGCCGTGCCCACGATGTTCGTGCGCATGCTCAAGCTGCCCGAGGACGTGCGCCGGCGCTACGACCTGAGCTCGCTGAAGTGGGTGACCCACACCGGCGCGCCCTGCTCGGCCGAGACCAAGCGCGCGCTGATGGACTGGTGGGGCCCGGTGGTCTACGAAACGTACGGCGGCACCGAGGTCGGCACCGCCACGCTCAGCACACCCGAAGACTGGCTGGCCTTCCCCGGCAGCGTGGGCCGCCTCACCCCCGATGCGCGCATGGTTCTCTATGGAGAAGACGGCCGGCCGGTGGCGCCCGGCGAGGTCGGAGAGATCTTCATGCGCGTGCCGGCCTACGCCGATTTCACGTACCACAACGATCCCGACAAACGCAAGGAGGTGGAGCGCGACGGCCTCATCAGCTGCGGCGACGTCGGCTACGTGAAGGGCGACCATCTCTACCTGTGCGACCGCCGCTCCGACATGGTGATTTCGGCCGGCGTGAACATCTACCCGGCCGAGATCGAGGCAGCGCTGCTGCAGTGCCCTTGGGTCCGCGACTGCGCGGTGTTCGGCATACCCGACGAGGAAATGGGCGAATCGCTGGCCGCGGCGATCGAGCCGATGCCCGGCGCCGCACCCGACGCCGACGGACTGCGCGCGTTCCTGGCGGCCCGCATCGCAAAGTACAAGGTGCCACGCCGTTTCGACTTTCACGCCGCGCTGCCGCGCGAGGACAGCGGCAAGATCTTCAAGCGCCGGCTGCGCGACCCGTTCTGGCAGGCCGCGGGCCGGAAGATCTGACGTGGACGCCGCACCCGACATGGGGCGCCGCCTGGCCGCCGCGCTGCAGCGCCATGCGGGCCTGCACGGCAGCGTCGACGGGCTGCGCCGCGTTACGGGCGGCGCCACCAAGACAACCTGGTCGTTCGACCTGCTGACGGCCGGCGGGCGCCACCCGATGATCCTGCAGCAGACGCCCGCGCCGGCTGCGCCGCCTCCGTCATCGGGAGCGGCATCCCTCGTCGCGCCCAAGCTCGAAGCCGCCGAAGACGCGCGCGTGATGATCGCGGCGCGCGCGCACGGCGTGCCCGCGCCCACGGTGCTCGCCATCCTCGACATGCACGACAGCCTGGAGCGCGGCTACGTCACCGAACGCGTCGAGGGCGAGACGCTGGGTCGCAAGCTCATGGCCGACCCGGCCTACGCCGGTGCGCGCGGCGTGATGGCGGCGCAGGCCGGCGCCATCCTCGCGGCCATCCACGCGATGCCGGTCGCGGAGCTGCCCTTCCTGCAGCGGCTCTCGCCCGCGCAGGAACTCGGGGTGTACGGCGAACTGCTGGCGCGCACGGGCCTGCGCCATCCCGCGCTCGAGTACGCAATGCAATGGGTGCGCGGGCACCTGCCGGCCGACTGGCGCGATGCACTGGTGCATTCCGACTTTCGCACGGGCAACCTGATCGTCGGCACCGAGGGCATCCGCTGCGTGCTCGACTGGGAAATTGCCCGCGTCGGCGACCCGATGCAGGACCTGGGCGTGCTGTGCATGCGCACCTGGCGCTTCGGCGGCGCGGGCGAGGCCGGCGGGTTCGGTTCGCGCGACGACCTGTACGCGGCCTACCAGCGCGCGAGCGGCAGGCCGGTGGACCCGGTGCGCGTGCGCTTCTGGGAAGCCTTTTCCAACCTCAAGTGGGCCATCGGCTGCGTGCGCCGCGGTCTCGCGGTGCGTGCCGACGGCAGTCCCGCGAGCCTGGAACTGTGCGCGGTCGGCCGGCGCATGGAAGAGCCGTTGTGGGACTTCTTCCAACTCATCGAGGACTGATGCCATGCCGAACTCCGTACCTTCCGCCGGCATCCTTCTGCAGGCCGCTGCCCGCTACCTCGAGGACGAGCTCCTGCCCACGCTGGACGGCTACCACCGCTTCCAGGCGCGCGTGACGGTGAACGTGCTGCGCATCGTGGAGCGCGAGCTGCGCCTGGACGGCCGGCAGGACGAGGCCGCCGCGGCCACGCGCCGCGCGCTCGTCGATGCCATCCGCGCGGGCGAGGTTTCCATCGACGCCGAGCTGGCCGCACAGCTGCGCCAGGGCCTGGGCGAGGCGCTTGCCATCAACAACCCGAAGTGGACACACACCGAGAGACCCGCATGAACTTCACCGAAGAACAGATTTCCTTTCGCGACGGCGTGCGCCGCATGGTCGAGCGCCACGTCGCGCCCATTGCCGCGGAGATCGACGAGAACGACCGCTTTCCCGAGGAGCTGATTCCGGTGTACGGCGACATGGGGCTGCTGCAACTCTGGGTGCCGGAGGAATACGGCGGGCCCGGCGCCAACCTCACGATGGTGTGCATCGCGCGCGAGGAAATTTCCCGCGTGTCGGAGTCGTGCGCGCTGATGGCGGGCATGAACACCATGTTCGCGCTGCCGATCATGCATTTCGGCACCGACGACCAGAAGCAGCGCTTCCTGCCGCTGCTGGCCGAGGGCCGCACCGTGACCGCCATCGCCATCTCGGAGCCCGACTGCGGCAGCGACGTCGGCGGCATGCGCACCCGCGCGGTGCGAGACGGCGACAGCTACGTGCTCAACGGCCAGAAGCAGTGGTGCACCTTCGGCAGCCGCGCCGACTACATCCTGGTGTTCGCCAAGACCGGCGAGCGCGGCGGCGCGGACGACATCAGCCCGTTCATCGTGGACGTGAAGAAGAGCAAGGGCCTGACCTTCGGGCGCAACGAACGCAAGATGGGCATGAAGGGCACGATCAACGTGCCGGTGTACCTGGACAACGTGCGCGTGCCGGTGGAAAACCGCCTGGGCGAGGAAGGCAAGGGCTTCCGCTCGGCCATGCGCGCACTCGACCTCAACCGCCCCGCCATCGCCGCCGCGTCGGTGGGCCTGGCCCAGGGCGCACTCGATGCGGCGCTGGCCTACGCCAAGCAGCGCAAGCAGTTCAAGCGCGCGATCATCGAGTTCCAGGGCATCCAGTTCATGCTGGCCGACATGGCCATGCAGATAGAGGCCGCGCGCTGCCTGGTGTACGAGACCGCGCGGCTTGCGGACATCGGCGACTGGAACCAGCTGCCCAAGTTCGCGAGCATGGCCAAGTGCTTCGCGAGCGACGTGGCCATGAAGGTGACCACCGACGCGGTGCAGGTCTTCGGCGGCTACGGCTACGTGAAGGACTACCCGGTGGAGAAGATGATGCGCGACGCCAAGCTCAACCAGATCTTCGAGGGAACGAACCAGATCCAGCGCGTGGTGATCGCGCGGGAACTGATGCGCTGACGGACCGGACCGGACCGGGCCGGGCCGGGCCCGGCGGTGGCTGGCTCAGGCCAGCAGCTGCCTGGCGATCATGTTGCGGTGGATCTCGGAGGCACCCTCGTAGATGCGCAGCACGCGCAGGTCGCGGTACACCCGCTCGACGATGGTGCCGCGGCAGTACCCCGAGCCGCCGAAGATCTGCAGCGCCTTGTCGGCGATGCGGCATGCCGCCTCGGTGCAGATCACCTTGACCATCGAGGCCTTCATGCGCGCGTCTTCACCGCGCGCGGCACGCCACACCGCCTCGAAAAGCACCATGCGCGCGGCATGCAGGTCCATGGCCATGTCGGCAATCATGTGCTGGATGGCCTGGTGCTCGCCCAGCGCCTGGCCGAAGGTGACGCGCGTCTTGGCGTGCTCGATGGTCTCGTCCAACGCGATCTGTGCCGGCCCGAGCGCCTGGCAGCCGACGTTCAGGCGGCCTTCGTTGAGCCCCGACATGGCATACGACAGGCCGCGCCCCTCTTCTCCCAGCAGGTTCTCCGCCGGAATGCGGCAGTCGGTGAAAGCAATCTCGCACAGGCTGTCGTCCATCCAGCCCATGGTGGGCATGGTACGCGTCACCTTGAAGCCCGGCGTGGTCGTGTCCAGCAGGAACGCCGAGATGCCCTTCTTGCCGGCCGAGCGGTCGGTGGATGCGAGCACGGTGATGGAGTGCGCATGGTTGGCGTTCGAGATGAAGGTCTTCACGCCGTCGAGCACGTAGTGTTCGCCGTCGCGGCGCGCCGTGGTGGTCATCTTCGCGGCGTCGGAACCGGCGTGCGGCTCGGTGATGGCAATGCAGTTGCGCGAGCGGCCCGATGCGATCTCGGGGAGCCACTTCTTCTTGATCGCTTCCGAGCCGTGGTCCACGATGATGTGCACGCCCGGCCCGAGCGCGGAGCGCACGAACGGCCAGAACTGCGGCGGCAGGCGCGCCAGCTCGAGCTGCACCGCGACGCTGGTGAGGTGGTCGACCGGCATGCCGCCGTACGGCTCGGGAATGGACATGCCGTAGAAGCCCATCTCGCGCAGGGTGGTCTCCACCTGCTCGGGCACTTCGCCGGTGTCCTGGTAGCGCGTTTCCAGCTTCAGCAGCGCATCGACGGCGTCGCGCGTGGCAACGCGCATCTCTTCCGCTTCGGGGGGCAGGTCAAAATCCATGATATCTCCTTTGGTAGAACCATTGATTATGACGCAAGCAGTGCCGAAAAGCACGTGGCCCGGCGAAGCCGGTTCTGCGGCGTTCTTCCTCAGTGTGTCAGCAGGAGGATCGCCTTGCCCGAGGTCTGCCGCCGCTCCAGGGCGCCGAGCGCGGCCGGCGCGTCATCGAAGTCGAACACCGAGGACTCGAGCGGGCGCAGGCGCCCTTGCAGGTACCAGCCCTGGATCTCCTCGCCCAGTTGCCGGGCCAGGCCGGGGTCGCGCTTGCGCACCTCGCCCCACAACACACCGACGGCCGACGCGTTGGCCAGCAGCAGGCGGTTGGCCGGCAACTGCGTCAACGCGCCGCCCGCAAAGCCGACCACCAGCAGCCGCGCGCCGAAGGCCAGGCAGCGCACGCTTTGCGCGCCGATCTCACCGCCGACCGGGTCGTAGACCACGTCGGCACCCCTCGGTGCGAGCTTGCGCACCTCGTCGACCCACTTCAGGTCGGTGTAGTCGACGGCCGCATCCGCGCCCAGCGCCAGGCAAGCATCGCGCTTCGAGGCACTGCCTGCGGTGGCGATCACGCGCGCGCCCATCAGCTTGCCGAGTTGCACCGCGGCGCTGCGGCGCCGGCATGCACCAGCAACGTTTCACCGGCCTGCAGCCGCCCGGCGTGGCGCAAGGCATAGAGCGAGGTCGGGTAGTTGCCGCGCAGCGCCAGGGCCGCGACGGGCGGCACGTCGGCTGCGATCGGCATCGCCTCGGCGCGCGGCACCAGCGCGTATTCCGCGAAGCCGCCGAACTTGCCGACCGGCGTGGCGCAGGCCACGCGCATGCCCGCGCCTTCGCCGCTCACGATGGTGCCCACGACCTCCACGCCCGGCGTGAATGGCAGCACGGGCTTGGTCTGGTACTGGCCCTTGATGGCGAGCGTGTCCAGAAAATTGAGACCCACCGCCTCTACCTTCACCAGGTACTGATCGTCCGCGGGCACGGGCACCGGCATTTCGACCAGCCGCATCTGCCCCGGATCGCTGAGGGCCTCGACCCGCCAGGCCCTCATCGCAGCGCGGCCCGGCCGTTGGTCAGCACGAGCACGTCGCGCTCCACCACGCGCGCACGAAAAGCGATTTCGCTTCCGTCGCGCCAGGCTTCGAGGCGGATGGTTTCGCCGGGATAGACCGGTGCCGACAGCCGCGCGCGCATGGCCGACAGCCGCGTCGCGTCGAAGTCCGCAAACGCCGCGACCAAGCCGCGCCCGGCAATGCCCCAGGTCGCGAGACCGTGAAGAATGGGCCGCGCAAACCCGGCCTTGGCGGCGAACGCGGGTTCCGCATGGAGCGGGTTGATGTCGCCCGACAGGCGGTACAGCAAGGCCTGGTCGGCGCGCGTGGGCAGGTCGAGCACGAGTTCGGGCGCCGAGTCGGGCACCGGGGCCGCGGGCGGCGCGGCTTCGTCCGCCTGGCCGCCCGCCTTGGAAAAGCCGCCGTCGCCGCGCAGGAAGTAGACGCTCTCGACCGTGGCCAAGTGCTGCTGGCCGGCGCCGAAGAGCTCTTTTTCCACATGCAGGATCGCGCCCTTGCCTTCGCCCTTGTCGACCACCCGGGTGACGTGCGTGCGCCCGACCACCGTGCCCGACGGCGGCAGCGGTGCATGCAGGCGCACCGACTGCTCGCCGTGCACGAGTTTCATGAAGTCGATGCCGATCTCCTTGCGCTCGCGCATCCAGAAGCCGGGCGAGGCCAGCACGGCGGCCATGGTGGGCAAGGCCATCAGCTCCTTCTCGTAGACGAAGCGCAGCTGCCTCTCGTCGAGCGGGTCGGCGCCCAGGCCGAGCCCGAGGGCGTAGAGCATCGTGTCCTTGGGGGCGTACGCGTGTTGCACGTCGCCGGAGTGCCAGTCGCGTGCTTTGCGGTAGTCGAGCATCGGTTGTTCCTCGTGTTTCAGTGGGGGGGCGATGCCGGGTTCAGGGGGCGGCCGCCGGCCAGCGGAACCGGGCGGGCTCGCGCGCGGCGAAGCGGCGTACTGCTTCCTTGGCGTAGTCGCTGCTGGAAGCCAGCGCCTGGCCCGCCGACTCGATCTCGAGCATGGTCGGAAGGTCGCTGCCGAGCGAGCTTTGCAGCGCCCGCTTCGAAACGCTCATGGCCACGGGTGAAGCCCCGGCAAAGCTCTGCGCGATGGCGCG
The DNA here is from genome assembly GCF_979254005.1 of Variovorax sp. AC103. Classification (NCBI taxonomy): domain Bacteria; kingdom Pseudomonadati; phylum Pseudomonadota; class Betaproteobacteria; order Burkholderiales; family Comamonadaceae; genus Variovorax; species Variovorax sp. AC103. The sequence continues at coordinate 109,433 of NZ_CEEDFC010000020.1, forward strand.
TGCACGCGGCATCAGGCCGTCCGCGGAAAGCACCTCCATCGCGATGCCCAGGCGCTGCGCCTCGGCGGCGTCGATCTCGCGCGCGGAGAAGAGCAGCTCCTTGGCGCGCTGCAGGCCCACCACGCGCGGCAGCGTGTAGCAGGCCCCCATGTCCGGCACCAGGCCGATGCGCTGGAACACCATGCACAGCCGCGCGCGATCGCTCAGCAGCACGATGTCGCACATCAGCGCGATGCTGAAGCCGGCGCCGAAGGCCACGCCGTCGACCGCCGCGATCACCGGCCGGTCGAGCGCCATCAGCTCGGTGCAGATGCGCGTGTAGCGCGCCATGCCGGCGCGCCGCTGCTCGGGCGTGCGCGGCCCGCCCCCGCCCATCGCCTTGACGTCGCCGCCGGCACAAAAGGCGCCGCCCGCGCCCGTGACCACAAGCACGCGCACTGCGTCGTCTGCGCGAATGCGCGCCAGCAGGTCCCCGAGCTCGTCGGCCATCTCGGGACTGATGGCGTTCTTCGATTCGGGCCTGTTCAGCGTCAGCGTCGCGATGCCGTCTTCCACGGCGTAGGTCAGCGTCTTCATGCGGCGGGCTCCTCGAGCACCGAGATGGGGGTGCCGTCGACCATCACGTCGCAGTACTCCGACATGCTCAGCGCCGTGCGCCCCTCGCACCGGTAGGTGGTGATGCCTTCGGTGATGCGGGTGCAGGCCCCCGGCTCGCCGCTGGCGCTCTTGTGGCGCAGGGGCACGAGCGCGCCGACCTCGCCTTCCAGCGTGTAGCTGCGCTCGGCGGTGCGCACCTGCGCGGTGAAACGCACCGGGTAGTACTTGTCGTCGTAGACGGTGGCGATGCGGCCTTCGATCACCGGCTCGTAGCGGCCGTTGCGCAGCACGTTGCCGCTCACGTTGTTGGGCCGGCCACCGCGCTGCCCCTTGACCGACAGCAGCACGCCGAAGTCGCGGTCGAAGGTGACGGGCAGCCACTTGTACCAATAGAAGCTGTGCCAGTGGCGCGGCCCCCACGACTTGTCACGGTAGCCGAATCCGTCGATGGGATAGCGCTCGCCGTCCACCGTGACGTGGCCGCGCACCGCCATGTTCTGCTCGGTGTGGCCGCGGTAGACCGAATGCTCGGGGTCGACCTCAAGCCGGCTGCCGTCGAGCGCGACGATCTCGCCGCCGTGCATCGGCGAGATGCCCTCGTAGTCGAGCGCGATGGTCGCGGGGCGCTTGGGGTAGCGCTTGAAGGCGCTGCCGGGGTCGGCCATGGCGTGCGGGTCGTCCATGATCAGCAGTTCGCCCTCATAGCTCACGCGCAGGCGCCTGAAGGGCTCGAGCACCTCGAAGCGCAATCCGCCCGCGTCCATCGCCTCGTTGTGGGCGATGGTCGGGCGGCCGTACATGAAGCCGGCGCGGCCGTCGGGCAGGTAGACGCAGCAGCTCATCTCCGCATGGCCTTCGTTCGGCCGGTTGCCAAGGCGCATCCAGGCGCCGATGCCGCGCGCGGTGTCGAAGGCATTGAAGTACATGCTCTCGTTGTAGTTCCCGGCGGCTTCGGGCGCGTGGGTGTACTCGTCCTGCGGATCGAGATGCAGTTTGCTGTCGGGGGGCATGTACATGGTCTGGTCCTTGGAAAGCGGGAGGGGTTCAGGGCGCGGCACCGCCCCAGCAAGTTGGCGCGGACGGAGCGCGCGAGCGCGTCGGTGTCCGGGTCTTGCATGCGGGTTCGCGTCCTAGAAGAAAGCCGCCGCGCGGGCAAGCTGCTGGCGGCACTCGGCCACCATGCGCTCCAGCAGCGCGGCACAGGTCGGCACGTCGTCGATCAACCCGATCACCTGCCCGGCCCAGACCGGGCCCGCGTCCACTTCGCCGGATTCGAGCGCGGCCCTGCCGCGCGCACCCGACACCAGTGCGCGAACGTCCTCGAAGGCGCAGCCGCCGGGGCGGCGCTCGGTGGCGACGACCTCTTGCGCCACCGCGTTGGCGAACACGCGCGCGGTGTTGCCCATGCTGCGGAACATGAGGCGCGTGTCGCGCTCGCTGCCCTTGACCAGCGCCTGCTTGATGGCGTCGTGCACCGGCGCCTCCTGCGTGCAGACGAAGCGCGTTCCCATGTTCACGCCTTCGGCTCCCAGCACCAGTGCGGCGGCCATGCCGCGCCCGTCCGCGATGCCGCCCGAGGCGATGACCGGGATCCCGAGCGCGCGCGTTGCCGCAGGAATGAGCACCAGCCCCGGCACATCGTCCTCGCCCGGATGCCCGGCGCATTCGAAGCCGTCGATGCTGACGACGTCCACGCCGCGTTTTTCCGCCGCCAGCGCGTGGCGCACCGAGGTGCACTTGTGCAGCACGGCGATGCGGTGGCGACGCAGAAGGCCGACCACCTCCGCCGGTACGTTGCCGGCGGTCTCGACCACCTTCACGCCGCTCTCGACGATGGTCGCGAAGATGCGCTCGTACGGCGGCGGGTTCACGCTGCGCAGCATGGTCACGTTCACGCCGAAAGGCTTGTCCGTCATGCCGCGGCAGCGCTCTATTTCGCGCGCCAGGTCTTCGGGCGTGGGCTGCGTGAGCGCGGTGAGCATGCCCAGGCCGCCTGCATTCGAGACGGCCGAGGCCATCTCGGCGCGGCCGACCCACTGCATGCCGCCCTGCACGATCGGGTAGCGGATGCCCAGCAGTTCGGTCAGGCGGGTCTTCACGGCCGCGCGCCTACAGGCTGATGTGAAAGCCGCCGTTCACCCCCAGGTGCTGCCCGGTGATGTACGAGGCGGCATCGGACATGAGGAAGCACACCGTTTTCACCACCTCCTGCGGCGTCGACCAGCGGCCCAGCGGAGTCTGCGCCAGCATGCCGTCGCGGAATTTCTCGCCGCGCACCACCTCGGTCATCGGCGTCTCGACCACGCCGAAGCAGATGGAGTTGGTGCGAATGTTGTACTTGCCCCATTCGCGCGCCGCCGTCATGGTGACGCCGAGCATGCCGGCCTTGGCGGCCGCGTAGTTGACCTGCCCGATGGAGCCCTTGCGGCCCGCGTCCGACGAAATGTTGACGATGGCGCCGCCGCTCGTGTCGCCGCTCTTCGCGCGCGCCACCATGTGGCGGCCCACGGCCTGCAGCCAGAAGAAGGTGCCGGTCAGGTGCACGTCGATCACGTCCTGCCACTGCTGCGCGGTCATCTTCTCGATCATGGCGGGCCGCGTGATGCCTGCGTTGTTGACCAGGCCGTGCACGCCGCCGAAGCGCGACACCGCCTCCTCGACCGCGCTGGCCGCCAGCGCCGCGTCGGTGACGCTGCCAACCACCTGCTGCACTCGGGCCGCGGGCAGTTCGGCCATCGCGGACTTGAGCGTGTCGGGATTCAGGTCGACGGCGACCACGTTGCCTCCCAGGTCGACGACCAGTTCGGCAACGGCCTTGCCGATGCCTTGCCCCGCGCCAGTGACGACGATGGTGCGGCCTTCAAGGGTGACTAGATTCTGCATGGAAGCCCCATTTCTTCAATTTGGTTGAACCAATGATATTTGGATTGCGCTTCCGTATCAAGCGCATGACGCGAACCAGGCGCATCGAACGGCTTACGCCGCGGCGCGCGGCGTTTTCGCGCGCTCGGCATCCTGCAATTGGCGCCAGGCGATCTTTCCGGTGGGCGACTTCGGCAGCTCCGCCACGAACTCGACCAGGCGCGGGTACTTGTAGGCCGCCATCCTGTTGCGGGACCATTCGATGATGTCGGCCTCGCGCACGCCGGCTTGCGGGTTGCGCAGCACCACCACCGCCTTCACCGTTTCTCCGCGGTAGGCGTCGAAGGCCGCGATCACGCACGCCTCCGCAATGGCCGGGTGCTCATGCAGCATCGCCTCGACCTCGGCCGGCCAGACCTTGTAGCCCGAGGCATTGACCATGCGCTTGAGCCGGTCGACGATGAAGAAGTAGCCCTCGTCGTCGCGCCGCCCCAGGTCGCCGCTGCGCACGAAACGCTTGCCGTCCAGCGCCACGGTGGCCGTGCGCGTGGCCTCCTCATTGCGCCAGTAGCCGACGAACACCTGCGGCCCCGCCATCACGATCTCGCCCACCTCGCCGGACGGCAGCTCGGCCAGCGTGTCGGGGTCGACGATGCGCAGGTCGGTGTTGAACAGCGGCACGCCTAGGCACTGGCGCTTGAACGCGGCAGGCGGGTTGCCCGAGACGTGCGCGGTTTCCGAAAGACCGTAGCCCTCCAGAAAGTCCAGCCCCGTCAGCGCCTTCAGGCGCTCGCCCACGGCCTCGGGCATGCCCGCGCCACCGCCGCCGATGCGCCGCACCGAGCTCAGGTCGTACTCCGCCAGGCGTGGGCTCGAAAGAAAGTCGATCACCATCGTCGGCATCGCCGTCCAATGGCTCACGCGGTGGCGCGCGATGAGCGCCGCGGCCTCGTCGCGGTTCCAGCGCTTCATCAGCACCAGCGTGCCGCCGCCATAGATGGGCGCATTCATCAGGTTCTGCATGCCCGTGATGTGGAAGTACGGCAGCGCCACCAGCTGGACCGAGTGCGGCACCAGCCCCATCCAGTGCGCCACGATCACGGTGCTGGCCGTGAGCGTGCGGTGGGTGTGCATGCAGCCCCTGGGCGCGCCGGTGGAGCCCGAGCTGTAGAGAATGAGCGCCAACGCGTCCGGCAGATGCTCCAGCGGCTGCAACGGGCCAGAGGCCGCGGCCAGCACGCGGCGCAGCCCGATCGTGCGCGACGGACCTTGCGCGGGCTCGGGCTGCACTTCGGCCGGGCCGGGGTTGCCCACCACGATCACGCGGCGCAGCTGCTGCGCGGCGGGCGCGGCCAGCAGCTCCGCCACGTTGTCGGCGCTGCAAAAGGCCGCCACCGCACCGGTGTCGTGGAGGTAGTGCGGCAGCTCGTCGCGCTTGTTCATCGGGTTGACGGGCACCACGACCGCGTTGATGCGCAGCACCGCGAAGTAGGCCGCGACCCAGCCGCGTCCGTTCTGCAGGTAGATCAGCACGCGGTCGCCGCGTTGCACGCCCAGGTCGTTCTGGAGGAAGGCGGCGATGCGCTCGACCTGGTCGGCCAGCTCGGTGTAGCTGAGGCTGCCGAAGTCGTCGACCAGCACGGCCCGATCGGGGTAGCGCATGGCAGACACCAGCAGGTTCGCGCACAGGCTGGTGGGGGGAATGTCGATGTCGCGCGGCAGGCCGCGCGGCCATGTGCTCAATTCATGCGGGGTCATGTTGCCTCTTCTTTGCGGAATTTTTTCCACCATGGCGGGCGCGCCGTCGCCGTGCGCAAAGCGCTGCTCGAACCGGGCGTGGAGATTCTGGTTCATCGCCGAACGCGTTTGCGCCTTGATTTATTTTGGTTGAACCAATGATAATGACGGCACCGTTCCAGCGTCAAGCATGGCGAAACGCCGGGCCCGGTCGATTCATGGTCCCGCATCGGGGCGAACACGGAGCAATCAATGAGCATCAAACGACAGGCCTGCATCGCCGGCGCTTTCGAACATCCCACGCGCAAGGCGCCCGACAAGACCGTGGCGCAGCTGCATGCCGAATGCGCGCGCGGCGCGCTGGCCGACGCCGGTCTTTCGCTGCAGGACGTCGACGGCTACTTCTGCGCAGGCGACGCACCCGGCCTCGGGCCGCTCAGCATGGTCGACTACCTCGGCCTGAAGGTGCGCCACGTCGACAGCACCGACACGGGCGGTTCCGCCTACCTTGTCCAGGTCTCCCATGCGGCGCAGGCGATTGCCGCGGGCAAGTGCAACGTGGCGCTCATCACGCTGGCCGGCCGCCCGCGCAGCGAAGCCAGCACCGTGGGCACCGGCCCGCGCAACGTCACCGCGGCCACGCCGGACGTTCCCTGGGAAATGCCCTACGCACCCATCACGGTGAACATGTACGCGCTGGCCGCCGCGCGCCACATGCACGAGTTCGGCACCACCAGCGAGCAGCTCGCATGGATCAAGGTGGCCGCGGCCGCGCATGCGCAATACAACCCGAACGCGATGCTGCGCGAGCCGGTCACGGTGGAAGAAGTGCTGGCCTCGCCCATGATCTCCGACCCGCTGCACAAGCTCGACTGCTGCGTGGTGAGCGACGGCGGCGGCGCGCTGCTGGTGGTGCGCCCCGAAATCGCCCGCTCGCTGAAGCGCCCGGTCGTCACCGTGCTCGGCGCGGGCGAGACCGTGAAGGGCCAGGCCAACGGGCAGGTCGACCTCACGTACTCGGGCGCGGCCGTGTCGGGCCCCATCGCGTTTGCCGAGGCCGGCGTGACGCCGGCCGACATCCAGTACGCGTCAATCTACGACAGCTTCACCATCACCGTGCTGATGCAGCTCGAGGACCTGGGCTTCTGCAAGAAGGGCGAAGGCGGCAAGTTCGTGATGGACGGCAACCTCATCTCGGGCGTCGGCAAGCTGCCCTTCAATACCGACGGCGGCGGCCTGTGCAACAACCATCCGGCCAACCGCGGCGGCATCACCAAGGTGATCGAGGCGGTGCGGCAATTGCGCGGCGAAGCGCACCCGAAGGTGCAGGTGCCCGACTGCCGCCTTGCACTGGCCCAAGGCGCCGGCGGCCTGCTGGGCTCACGCCACGGCAGCGCCACACTGATCATGGAGAGAAGCTGAATGACCACGATGTACCAAGAGCGCCCGCTGGGCGCGCCCATTGTCGACGCCGCCACCGAGGCCTACTGGAGCGCCGCGAAGGAAGGCAGGCTGCGCATCAAGCGCTGCACCGCGTGCGCCAGGCTGCACTGGTATCCGCGCGCGCTGTGCCCCTACTGCCTGGGCGATACCGAATGGGTGGACGCGTCGGGCAAGGGCACGATCTACAGCGTGAGCGTGACGCGCCGGGCCGGGCCCATTCCCTATGCGCTGGCCTACGTGACGCTGGACGAGGGCGTGACCATGCTCACCAACATCGTCGACTGCGACCTCGATGCGCTGCGCATCGGCGAGCGGGTCGAGGTGAGCTTCAAGCCGGCCGAAGGCGGCTTTGCCGTGCCGATGTTCAAGCCCGCCTGAGCGCAGGCACACGACAAAAGGGCCGCGATGTCGCGGCCCTTCCCTTGCCGGTGCTGCGCGTGCGCGGGGCGCCTATTCGGACTTGATGTCGGCCTCGCGGATCACGCTCGTCCACGTGCCGTATTCCTCGGCGATGCGCGCGCCGAGCTGCTCGGGCGTGCTGCCGGTGGCGGAGGCACCTGCGGTCTCGAACTTCTCCTTGACCTCAGGCAGCGCGAGCGCCTTGACGATGGCGTCGTTGAGCTTGGCGACCACATCGCGCGGCGTGCCGGCGGGCGCGAACAGGCCGAACCAGACCTCGGGGTTGAAGCCGGCCAGCGTGTTCGCGATGGGCGGCGCGCCCGGGGCCAGCGGCGACGGCTGCAGCGACGAAACGCCGAGCAGCCGCACCTTGCCGTCCTTGATGAACGCGTTCATCTGCGACGAACTGGTGCTCAGCAGCACCTTCGACTCGCCGGTCAGGATGGCCTGCGTGGTCGGCGCCTGGCCCTTGTAGGGAATGTGGGTCATGCGGATGCCCGCCCTGCGGCTGAACAGCTCGGTCGCCAGGTGGCCGAACGAGGCCGGGCCGGCGGTCGCGAAGTCGAGCTTGCCGGGGCTGGCCTTGGCGTAGTCGACGAGCTCCTGCACCGACTTGGCAGGCACCGACGGGTTCACCACCAGGATCATCGGCTGCAGCGACACCAGCGAGACCGGCGCGAAGTCCTTCAGCGGCGCGTAGTCGGCGTCCTTCGACACCTGCGGCGAGATCACCAAGCCGTTGTTCGGGAACAGCAGCGTGTAGCCGTTGGGGGCCGCCTTGGCCACGAACTTGGTCCCGAGCACGGCCGAAGCCCCGGCCTTGTTCTCGATGATCACCGGCTGCTTGAGAAAGCGCTGCATCGGCTCCTGCAGCACCCGCGCCAGCACGTCGGTGGTGCCGCCCGGCGGGTACGGCACGATGATGGTGATCGGCTTGTTCGGAAAGCCTGGGGCCTGCGCGATGCCGGCCTGCGGCAACGCCATCGCGCCCGCGGCCAGCAGCGCGGTCCACAGCAGCTTTGCCTTGACCTTCACCTTGGATTTCACTGTCGCCCCTGAAAGAGGTCTCCATTTGCTCGTCGGCATGTGCTTGTCTCCTTGTGTTGTCAACCCGCCTCGGCGGTGTCACCCGCGAACGTGCAGCGTGCGGCTTTCGCGCAATGCGGCGATGCGCTCGTCGCTCAAGCCCAGCAGGCTGCCGAGCAGCGCGGGGCCGTCGCCGCCCAGCGCCGGGACGCTGTTGCGCGCGTGCGCCGCAGTGCGCGCGAAGCGAAAGGCCGGGTTCGGTACCTCGAACGGGCCCGAGCCGTCGTCGATGGTCTGGAACGCGTGCCGCTCGCGCAGCGGCGGCAGCTCCATCGCCTCGCGCACGGTGAAGTAGCGCGAGCACGGCACGCCGGCCGCGTTCATGGTCGCCTCGCATTCGGCCGCGCTTTGCGAGCCGGCCCAGTCGTCAAGCAGCTGCATCAGCTCGCCCCAGTGGTGCTCGCGGTCCTGGCTGATGGCAAAGCGCGGATCGGTGATCCACTCCGGGTGCCCGGTGCCACGCGCCAGCGCCTCGAAGTTGTTCTGGCTCACCGGCGCGATCAGCAAAAAGCCGTCCCTGGCCTTGGTGGGGCGGTACAACGGCCGGCGCCGCTCGGCCGGAAACTGCGCCTCCTGGCATTCGTACACCAGCATGCCGAGCATCGCGTCCATCAGCGACAGGTCGACATGGTCGCCCTCGCCCGTGCGCGCGGCGCGGAACAGGGCGCTCTGCACCGCTCCGAACGCCAGCGAGCCGCCCAGCACGTCGGCCACGAAGATGCCGTTCTTCAGCGGCCGCTCCACGTCGCCTTCCTGGTAGTCGAGGTTGGCCATGTCGTAGCCGCTGGCCGCGTGCAGCACCGGCGCGTAGGCGCTTCGGCCCGCCCATTCGCCCTCCTGGCCAAAGCCCGAGATCGAGCAATACACCAGCTTCGGGTTCAGCGCCGAGAGCGACGCGTAGTCCAGCCCGAGGCGCTTCATGACGCCGGGACGGTAGTTCTCGACCACCACATCGCACTTCAGGACCATCTCGCGGACCAGCGCGATCGCCTCCGGCTTCTTGAGGTCGAGCGCCAAGCTCTTCTTGCCGGCATTGAGCTGCGCGAAGTAGGTGCTGCGGCCCTCGCGGCGCGGGGCGCGCAGGCGGATGTAGTCGCCCTCGGGCGGTTCGATCTTGATGACCTCCGCGCCCAGATCGGCCATGAGCCGTGTGCAGTACGGGCCGGACATCATCGCGGTGAAGTCGAGGACGCGCACGCCGTCCAGGATGCCGGGCTTGGCGGCTGGGGTGTTGCTCATCGCAGGGCCTTCACGCGAGGTTCGATTCGGACACGGCGAGCCCGGCGAGGCGGGACGCGCCGAGTGCGTCGAGGTAGTCGCCGTGGGCGCCGGCATCCTCGGCGTAGCGCTTCAGGTAAGCGGCGAAGGCCTCTTCGCTCCCGCTGGCCTTCACGTACTCCTTCAGGTGGCGCTCGTCCGCGCGATACAGCGAGGGCGACGACGTGGGGTGCGCACCGTAGGGCGCTTCCACCACCGCATCGACCATCACGCTCGGCAGCTTGGTCAGGTGGTTCGAGCGGCGGATGGTGTCGCTGGATACGATGCGGTCGACCGAGACGATCACATGACGCGACGCCTGCGCGAGCATGGCGTCGAAGAACGGCGTTGCCAGGTACTGCACGTTGCCGTATTCGTCGGCCTGCTGGGCATGCAGCAGGCACACGTCGGGCTTGATGGCGGCGGCGGCCAGCATCTTGCGCTCGCCGGGCTTCGACGGCAGGGGCCAGTAGTGTTCGGGCGTGTGGCGCGGCAGGTCGGTGCCCAGGTCGGGAATGGCCGTCCAGGGCATGTCGCAGATGCCGGCGCGCAGCCCGCCGGCAATACCGGGGCCGTCGAGCTCGTACACCTTCAGCGTGCCGGCCTCGGCCTGGCGGCGAAAGTGCGGGGCCAGGCCGAACTGCTCGAAGCTGATGAACACGCAGGCGGTGCTGCGCGCGCAGCCGGCGCCGATCAGCATGTCGGGGGCGATGGAGCCGGGCGCGGGCACCAGGTCGAGGTTGCGCACGCCCTTGCGGATGAGTGCACGCACCAGCGCCATCGGCTGCGCGTTGAAGATCCAGCCGCCCAGGCCCACCCGGTCCCCGTCCTTGACGACCGCCACGGCCTCGTCGAGGGAAATCAGTTTGCTCTTGTTGCTCATGAGGCGCCTTGTCAGGGAAATTTGCGGCGAAGCGCGCCGCGGGTGTCTACGTGGGTGCGCAGGAGGTGCAGTTCTTCTGCGGAAGGCATGGCGGTGACGGGCGGCGTGCCGTCGACCCGCATCTCGAAGCCGGTGGCGGCATGGACCTGTTCGAGCGTGACGCCCGGCTGCACCGAGCGCACGCGCATGGCCTTGGAAACGGGCTCGAAGTCGAACACGCCCAGCGGCGACACCACGAGCTTCGGGCCGCCCGCGGGCAGGCCGGCCTCTTCGCGGGAGTTGCCGCCTTCCATGTGGCCGGGGCCGCAAAGAAAGTCCACGCGCGGCACGAAGGCGCTCTTGTCGTGGCGCGTGAGCGCCACGTAGAAGCGCTTGGCCAGCCCGCACAGCGCGCTGATGCCCACGGTGCCGGGGCCGCGCACTTTCGGCTTTGCGTGGTCGCCGACCACCACCGTGTTGATGTTGCCGAAGCGGTCGACCTGCAGCGCCGACAGGATCGCGAAGTCGAAGAAGTGGATCTTCCAGTCGATGAAGTCGATCATGTTCGGAAGGTCCATCCAGGCCTCGGAGGATTCGATGTTCTCCGAGTCGGCCGTGGACAGCAGGTGGTTGCGCACCGGGTTCACCATGCCGCCGGGGCCGGAGATCCACCACAGGCGGGGTGCCTGCATCTTTCGCGCGAGGTTGCAGGCGGCCAGCTGGATGTCGGAGTTGGTTCCGATGATGACTTTTTCGCCATCCTCGAAATCGCGGGCCAGCAGCACGGCGAGCAACTCTCCCGTCGAAGGCTTGTCGTTGTCTTGGGTCATAGCATCCTGGAAACTAGTTTTGGTTGAACCATTGCTAAATGCTAGGAATTCGCCCTTGCCCTGTCAAGCGGGATTCGCCCCGGGTGCGCCAAAAAAAAACCGCTCGCGTTTCGGCGAGCGGTCGGGTCGGCGGGCAGCGAGCGCAGGCGCTAGCGCGGCGTTTTCACTGGGGGCTTGGCCGCAGCCTTGGAAGCCGCCTTCGCGGCCGGCCTGGCCGGCGACTTGGCCGCGGGCTTTGCCGCGGGCTTGGCGGTCGGCTTCGGGCGGGCCTTGGCGGCGGCCGGATCTGCCTCGGCTCCCTGCGCATCGCCGCCCTCGATCTTCGACAAGTAGCTGCGCTGCAGCCGCTTGAGGATGGACTCCATCTCCGCCACCGCGGCGTCCGAATCCCGTGCGGCAAGGTGCTTCACGAAGCGGCGGCGCGACGGCAGCACGTAGGCGTTCTCGTAGTGCCCGACCTGGCCGATGAACTCCGCCAGCACGTTGAGCACGCCGTTCATCACGATCACCATGATCGGATTGCCCGTCATGCGCGCCAGGATGCGGTGGAACTCCAGGTTGGTGGCGGCGCGCGCGGGAAAGTCGTCCTTGCGCGTGGCCTCCTCGGCCGCGTCGATGTTGCTGCTCAGCGCCTCGATGTCGGCCGGCGTGGCGCGTGCGCACGCCTCGCGCACCAGGATCGACTCGAGCCAGATGCGCGCCTCGGTCAGTTGCTCGGGCTGGATGGCGCCCATGTGGTACATGTCCATGAGCCCCGTGGCAATGGCGTCGCCGCTGCGCCCGCTGATGAAGGCGCCGCCGGTGGCGCCCTTTTGCAACCGGATGAGCCCGGCGTGTTCCAGCGAGCGAAGCGCTTCGCGCAGGGTGTTGCGCGACACGCCGAACTGCTCGGACAGCGCGCGCTCCGACGGCAGCCGCGTGCCGACCTTGAGCCGCCCCTGCGCGAGCTCGGTGCGTATCTGCTGCGCGATTTCCTCGAAGGCGCGCGCCGAGCGGATGACCTGGAACTTTGCGGCCGACACCGGCGCGGCGGCCGACGTCGGCGTGGGTTGCGATTCTTTGGCGTTCATGTTGTTTCTCCCGGAGAGCCCGTAAACGTTGGACCTTTGAGCCAATGATAAGTGCGCGGACTCGGGCCGCCGTGTTTCCGCACTCCGCTCCAACACTTTGCAATGGTTGTACCATTGATTTTTTTTAGGAGAAAACGATGACGCAGCAGGACCTGCCCAGTGACGAAGAACGCGCGATGCTGCGCGATTCGGTGCGTGGCTTCCTGGCCAGGCACTGGCCCTCCTCCACCGCCGTGGAATGGGCGACGGACCCGGCCCGCGTGAAAGAGGTGTGGCGCCAGCTTGCCGACCAGGGCCTGGCGGCGCTCGGCAGCGACCGCAGCGAGGGCGGCCTGCGCGAAATCTCCATCACGATGGAGGAAATGGGGCGTGCCGCCTGCCCGGTGCCGCTGCATCACCTGGCCCTGCTCCACCTGGCCGGCCTGCGCACCGCGGCCGGCGACGATCACGCGCTGTTCGACGCGGCGCGCACCGGCGAGGCACGCGTGCTGCTGGCGCTCGGCGCCTTCGACGGCGACCGCAGCGCGGGGAGCGCCACCATGGCCGGCAACACCGTGTCCGGTGAGCTGTCCTTCATGGAGACGGCGGACAGCGCCACGCATTTCGCGGTCGCCGTGGCCGGTCCGGGCCTGGCGCTGGTCGACGCCAGCGCCCCTGGCGTGCGCATCGAGGCCACGCCGGCCATGGGCGCCAACGGCATGGGCCGCGTCACGCTGCACGACGTGCCGGCCACGCTGCTCGATGTGTCGGCCCGGACGCTGGACGACCTGCAGCTCATGACCCGCCTGGCGCTGAGCGCACGCGCCGGGGGCGCGGCGGCGCGCGCCTTCGAGATGGCGGTCGCGTATGCCGGCGAGCGCAAGCAATTCGGCCGCCTGATCGGGAGCTTCCAGGCCATCCAGCACAAGCTGGCGAACAACCAGATCGCGCTGATGGGCACGCAGCTCACGCTGGCCAACGCCGCGCGACAGCACGACCTGGGCACCGGCAACTGGCGCGTCTTCGCCTCCGCGGCCTGCGCGGTCGCCGCAGCCACGCTGCGCCAGGTGGCCCTCGAGACCCAGCACACCTTCGGCGCCATCGGCTACAGCGAGGAGCACGAGGCGCCGCGGCACTTCAAGCAGGTCCACCTCGATGTGCTGCGCCACGGCGGCATGCGCCGCAGCAAGGAGGAACTGGCGGAGTACTTCCTGGGCGACGTGCCCCACGCGCTGCCCGAATACGACCTGGGGCCACAAGGCAACGCCTTTCGCGAAGAGGTGCGCGCCTGGCTGAAGGTGCACTGGTCGGGCGAGCGCAAGGCAGCGCACGACCGCCTGGGCTTCAAGCAGCGCGAGTACGACCGCGACTTCGCCCGCGACCTGGGCAAGACAGGCTGGATCGGGCTGGGCTGGCCCGAGCGCTTCGGCGGCCAGGCGCGCGGCGCCTTCGAGCAGCTCGCGTTCGTCGAGGAAATGGAGCGCGCCGAGGCGCCGCGTGCCGGCGCCCCCGTGCAGGCGGCCATGCTGCAGGTGCACGGCACGCCGGCGCAGCAGGACCGCTACCTGCCGCAGATCCTGCGTGGCGAGGCCATCTACGGCATGGGGTACAGCGAGCCCGATTCAGGCTCCGACCTGGCGTCGATGCGCACGCGTGCCGTGCGCGACGGCGACCACTACGTCATCAACGGCCAGAAGATCTGGACCACCACCTACTGGGGCGAGTACATGCTGCTGGCCACCCGCACCGACCCCGAGGCCAGCCCGCCGCACGCCGGCCTGAGCCTGTTCATCGTGCCGATGGACACGCCCGGCATCACCGTCAAGACCTCGAACACCCTGTATGGCGGCAGCTTCGCCAACGTGTTCTACGACAACGTGCGCGTTCCCGCCGACGCGATGGTCGGTGAGCTGAACGGCGGCTGGAAGGTGCTGGTGGGGGCGCTGGCCACGGAGCGCGGGTTCATCGGCGGCGGCATCGTGATGAAGGTGGCGCACGCCTTCGAGCTGCTGTGCGACCACATCCGGGGCGCGCAGCTGGACGGGCGCGCGATGCGGCTGGACCTCCTGGTGCGCGGGCAGATCGGCGAACTGGCATCCCAGATCGAGGTGGGCCGCCAGATGATGATGCATTGCGCCGAACGTGTGGACGCAGGCGAAACGCCGTTGCACGACGCAGCTGCCAGCAAGGTGTACTCGGGTGAACTGATGGAGCGCTTCGGCGAGGTGGCGCTCGACATTCTCGGCATGGAGGGCACCTTGTCCGAAGGCAGCCCGGGTGCCCTGCTGCAGGGCCGGATCGAGCAGAACCTGCGCCATTCGCTGATGTGGGTGATCAGCATCGGCACCAACGAGATCCAGCGCACCCTGATCGCCCAGCGCGGGCTCGGCCTGCCGCGCTGAAGCGGCTCAGCGCGGCGCCTTCTTGTGCGCCATGTCCTCCAGCAGGAGATGCAGCGCGGTCAGGTGCTTGGCCAGCGCCGCGCTGGCCTTGGGCGCATCGCGATCGCGCATGAGGCGCAGCACCTTGCGGCGCACCTGTACCACGTTGCTGTGCGGCGCCTGCAGCTGCGCGATGAGGCCGCGCAATATCTCCGACAGCGCGTCGATCAGCATCACGATCACTTCGTTGTGCGTCGCGCGGCCGATGAGCCGGTAGAACTCGGTGATGAGCGCGCTGTCGCGCACCGGCTTGCCCTGCTTCACCAGTTCGGCAAAGCGATCGATGTCGTCTTCGATGGCGGCAAAGTCGGCCTCGGTGGCGCGCTCGCAGGCCAGTTTGATCGCCAGGTCGCACAGCAGGATGCGCGCCTCGGTCACGTCCGACACCGGCACCTGGTTGAGCGCCACCATGTCGCGCACCGCCTGCGTGATCCCGTCGGGGTGCGACTGCTTGATGTAGAAGCCGCCGTTGATGCCGGTCAGGGCCTCCACCATGCCTGCCATCTCCAGGCTTCGCAGTGCTTCGCGCACGCCGCTGCGGCTGACGCCGAACTGCTCCGACAGTTCCTTCTCACTGGGCAGCCTGTCGCCGGCGGCCAGTTGCCCGTCGGCCAACTGCTGGCGGATCTGGTCGCAAATGGCTTCGAATGCGCGGCGCATGCGCACGGGTGCAAAAACGGGTGTGGTTTCCGACATGGCTTTTTCCTCCTCTGGGTCACGAACGATGAAAGCGCTGGGCTCGGAGCCGGTAGTGTGCCCTCCCGGGCAGGTGCGGATTGACCATTCTCTCAGACTTAACTATGGTTCAACCAATGGATATTCCAAAAAAACCAGGAGACATCCGATGAACGCATCGCGCCGCCACACCCTCGCCACCGGCCTCGCCATTGCGGGAGCCGCCTCCATGCCCACGTTCGCCTGGGCCGACCCGGCCTATCCGAACAACGTCATCAAGTTCATCATCCCAACGGCCGCCGGCGGCGGGCACGACACCATGATGCGCGTCATCGGACAGAAGCTGACCGAGGCCTGGGGGCAGCCGAGCATCGTCGAATCGAAGGCTGGCGCCAGCGGGGCCATCGCGGCGGCGGCCGTGGCCAGGGCGACGCCCGACGGCTACACGCTGCTGGTCAACTACAGCGCCCTGATCAGCAACCTGGTGCTGCAGCCGACACAGACCTACAAGATGTCGGAGCTCGCGCCCATCAGCATGCTGGCGCTCACGCCCATTGCCATTGGCGTGCGCGAATCGTTGAACATCAAGACGCTGAAGCAACTGGTGGACCTCGCCAAGAGCAAGCCCGGCCAGATTTCCTACGGCTCGTACGGCCCCGGATCAGGCGGCAACTTCGTCGGCGAATTGCTCAACATCGCGGCGGGCATCGACACGGTGCATGTCCCCTACAAGGGCGAAGCACCCGCGCTGCAGGACCTCATCGGCGGCCAGATCGACACGGCGGTCGTCTCGCTGGGGGGAGTTTCCCGCTATCCGGGAAAGATTCGTGCGCTGGCGGTGGCGAGCCCGACCCGGTTTTCCTTGTATCCCGACGTGCCCACCTTCGCCGAGGCGGGGTTCCCTGACGTCGTGATGCCGGGTTTCGGTGCACTGTTTGCGCCGGCCGGAACCCCCAAGGCGATCCTCGACAAGCTCTCGACGGAAATGGCTCGCATCGTCAAGCTGCCTGACGTCGCGCCGAAGCTGCTGGAGCTGGGCTTCGAACCCGCGGGATGGTGCCCGGCCAAGCTCTCGGCCTTTCTTGCCGAGCAGCTGGAGTTGACGAAGAAGCTGGTGGCCACCGGTCGCATCAAGCTCTGAGCGACCGGCCCGCTCAATCGACCCAGCGGCTCGCTTCGCCAATGGTGGCGCGCGTGGTGCGGAAGCGGTTGGCCGGATGCGCCGGGTCTTCATAGCCGAAGGAAATGCCGCACACCACCTGCCGGTCCGGCGGAATGTCGAACCACCGGTGCAGGAACTTCGCGCGCGACGCGATGGCGGCCTGCGCGATGCTCGCCACGCCGCGCGCCCGGGCCGCCAGCATGAAGTTGCTCACGTAGGCGCCGCAGTCGAGCACGCCATAGGTGCCGAGCACGGCCTCGGTGGTGACGAGCGCCATGTGCGGCGCGCCGAAGAATTCGAAGTTCAGCTGTGCCTGCCGCGCCGAGGCTTCGCGGTCGCCGTGCGCAATGCCCACGCTGTCGTACAGCTGGAAGCCGTACTCGCGCCGCCGCTCCCGGTACACGCCGCGGTACTCGGCCGGCGGCGCGATGTCGAACGACGCGTCGGCCGAGGCCTCGGGCTCGGCCATGGCGCGGCGCAGCCGCTCGGTGGCCGCGGCGCTGGTCACCGCCACCTGCCAGGGTTGCGAGTTGCACCACGAGGCGGTGCGCTGCGCGGCGCGCAGGATGGCGTCGATCACCTCGCGCGGCACGGGCGTGGCGAGGTAGCCGCGGCAGCTGTAGCGCGCGTCGAGCACGGTGTCGAAGGCGGCGGCTTGGGGGGTATCGGCGGTGTTCTGGGTGGTCCTTGTCTCATGGTCCATCGACAATCCTCCTATGGTTGATCCATTCTAAAGGTTATTGGGATTCCTGCTTTACAGGCCCGCGCGCCGGAAGCTAGCATTGGTTCTACCAATTTGGCTCTCCAAAGTGGACACACCAGATCGACACCCGTGTCCGCCATGCACCTGTCCCCATAAGGAATCTGCTCCCATGCTTTCCCACGAAGACAACGAAACCCTGGTCCGCGTCGGCGCCGGCACCCCCATGGGGCAGCTGATGCGCCTCTACTGGATTCCCTTCCTGCCCAGCCGCGACCTGCAGGCCGACGGACAGCCGCAGCGCGTGCGCCTTCTCGGCGAAGAGCTGCTGGCGTTCCGCGACAGCGAAGGCCGCATCGGCCTCATCGACCATGCCTGTCCGCACCGCGGCGCGCCGCTGGTGTTCGGGCGCAACGAGGACTGCGGCGTGCGCTGCATCTACCACGGCTGGAAGTTCGGCGTGGACGGCCACGTGCTCGACACCCCGGCCGAGCCCGCGCAAAGCCGGCTCAAGGACACCGTGCAGATCAAGAACTACCCCTGCCGCGAGCGCAACGGCATCGCCTGGACCTACATGGGCCCCGACCGAGACAACCTGCCGCCGCTGCCCAACCTCGAGTGGAACCTGGTGCCCGAGGAAAACGTGTACGTGAGCTTTCGCGTGCAGGAGTGCAACTGGCTGCAGGCGGTGGAAGGCGAGATCGACTCCGCGCACGCCCCCATCCTGCACGGTCGCATCGACCAGCAAGGCGCCATCAGCGACTGGACCGCCAAGAAAGACCTGCGCCCCACCTTCGAGTGCAAGCGCCAGGACTTCGGCATGAGCGTGGCTTCGAAGCGCGTGCTCGACGAGCGCACGCACTACTGGCGCGTGAACCAGTTCATGCTGCCCTTCTACACGCTGGTGCCGCCGCAGTCGCAGTACCCCGAGCTCAGCGGCCACGCCTGGGTGCCGCTGGACGACCACCACACGCTGTGCATCATGTTCTCGTACCACCCGACGCAGCCGTTCTACGAGAAGACCCGCAAGATCTTCGACAACGGCCACGCCGGCCGCGAGACCGGCCACCCGAGCGTGAACGCCTACGCGCCGCGCCCGCCGACCGAGCCCTACGCGAAGTACTGGACCAAGTTCAACCTGCAGAGCGCGTTCCTCTTCAACTACGACGCGCAGACCAAGACCTGGTTCTCGGGCCTGCCGGGCCTGTGGGTGCAGGACGCGGCCTGCCAGTCGGGCGTGGCCCCGATCTACGACCGCTCCAAGGAGCACCTGGGCATGAGCGACACCGGCATCGCGATGACGCGCCGGCTGCTGCTGGAAACCGTGCGCAACCTTTCGGTGCGCCAGCAGCGCCCCCCGCGCATCGAAGACCCCGACCTGCCGATGGTGCGCGCGGTGTCGCTCACGCTGCCGGCCAGCGAGTCATGGAACGATTCGGGGCGCGAGGCGATGACCGCGCGGCTGGGCGCCGACTTCGGCTACACGCCATGAACATGCCCGCTCCCATCGACCTGCGCCTGCGCCAGATCCGGCTGGAGGCCGAGGGTATCGCGTCGTACGAGTTCGTTTCGGCCAACGACGCCGCGCTGCCCGCCTTCACCGCCGGCGCGCACATCGACCTGCACCTGCCGCACGGCATGGTGCGCAGCTATTCGCTGGTCAACGCGCCCTCCGACGGGAGCCGCTACGTGGTGGCGGTGCAGCGCGACGCCGAAGGCCAGGGCGGCTCCGCGTGGATGCACACCACCCCGCGCGTGGGCGACCGCCTGCACGCCACGCCGCCGAGCAACGGCTTCGCCCTGGTGGAAGACGCGGCGCATTCCGTGTTCATCGCGGGCGGCATCGGCATCACACCGGTCATGTCGATGCTGCGCCGGCTGCGCGAGCTGGGCCGGCCGTGGCGCCTGCACTACGCGAGCCGCTCGCCGCGCGAGACCGCCTACGCCGACGCACTGCGCGCCATGGCGGGCGACGGGCGCGAGGTCGACTTCTGCTTCGGCTCTTCGCGCCTGGCCCGGCTCGACATCTCCGCCATCGTGCGCGATGCGCCGCCCGGCACGCACCTGTACTGCTGCGGCCCGGCACGCATGATCGACGCCTTCATCGCAGCCTGCGCCTCGCGGCCCGCGGGCACGGTGCACTTCGAGCGCTTCGCCGCCGCCAGCGAGGCGGCCACCGAAGGCGGCTACGACGTGGTGCTGGAGCGCACCGGCCAGCGCCTTGCCGTGGCACCGGGCAAGACCATTCTCGACACGCTGCTCGACCACGCCGTCGACGTTCCCTACGCCTGCACCGCGGGCGTGTGCGGCACCTGCCGCACCAAGGTGATCGCGGGTGAGCCCGACCACCGCGACGACTTCCTGAGCGCCGAGGAAAAGCAGGCCAACGACAGCATCATGATCTGCTGCTCCGGCGCGCGCTCGAAGACGCTGGTGCTCGACCTCTGAACGGCGTGCACACCATGGCCACCAAGCTCGACCCCGCCACCGAGGCACAGGAACCCACCGGCGGCCAAGGTGGCCACGGTGCCATTGCCGGCATCCTGGCGTACCTGCGCGACCGCCGCCTGCAGCCCGGCGACCGGCTGCCTTCGGAGCGCGACCTGGCCGAACGCCTCGGCGTCGGCCGCAACGCCGTGCGCGAGGCGCTCGCCACGCTGGTCACGCTGCGCATCGTCGAGTCGCGGCCCAACTCGGGCATCTACCTGCGGCACGTGGAGCGCGAAGCCAGCTTCGAGGCGCTGGTGATGCTCACCGACATGGGCGGCACGCCCACGCCGGTCGAGGTGGCCGAGACGATGGAGGTGCGCGGCCACCTGGAGGTGCTGGCCGCCGGCCTCGCCTGCCAGCGCCGCACCGAGGTCGACCTGGAGCGCATGGAAGCCGTGTTGCAACGTACCGAAGCCGTACTGTCGCAAGACGGGAACATCGCCGCCGCCGATACCGATTTCCACATCGCGCTGGTCGACGCCACGCACAACTCGGTGCTGGTGCGCGTGCTGCATGCCTTCTACCGGTTCACGGGCGAGCGCCGCCAGGCCATGTTCGAGGACACGGCACAAGGCAAGGCCTCGCTGCGCGACCACCGCCGGCTGTTCGAACACATCCGCGCGCGCGACTCGGCCAAGGCGCAGCTTCTCATCCTGCGGCACATGGACCGCGCCCGCAGCTACTGGTCGACCGTGCTCGGCAACTGAATTGAACCGACCCTAACCGGCCCACGCATTCACGAAAACAAGGAGACCTCACCATGAAACCCGCCTTCCTCCCCCGGCGCTCGCTGCTGTGCACCGCATGCCTGTGGCTCGCTGCCGGCGTGTTGCCCGCGTTCGCCCAGGGCAACTACCCGAGCAAGCCGATTCGCATGATCGTGCCCTACGCGGCCGGCGGCAGCACCGACCAGCTCGCGCGTGCCATCCAGCAATCGATGACCGAGACGCTGGGCCAGACCGTCATCGTCGAGAACAAGCCCGGCGCGGGCGGCACCATCGGGGTGGACTACGTTGCCAAGGCCCCGGCCGACGGCTACACGCTGGTGTTCGGCAACACCGGCCCCAACGCCGTGGTCGGACTGATGCGCAAGGTGCCGTACGACGAACTGAAAGACCTGCGGCCCATTTCCACCGTGGCCATCACGCCGATGATCCTGGCCGTGCCCGCCGACAGCCCGGCCAGGACGATGAAGGAGTTCCTCGCGTATGCAAAGAAGAACGGCACGTCGCTGAACATCGGCTCGGTCGGCAACGGTTCGCTTTCGCACCTCACGGCCGAATACTTCAACGAGGCCGCGGGCCTCAAGCTGCAGCACATTCCTTACAACGGCGGCGCGCCGATGATGACGGCCTTTGCCGGCGGCCAGTTGCAGGCCGCCTTCGTCACCGGACTGGACGGCGCCACGCTCGTCAACTCGGGCAGGGTGCGCTACCTGGCGGTGGGCACGCTCAAGCCCACCGAAACGGTGCCGGGCCTGCCGGCCATTGCGGACGACGTGCCGGGCTTCAGGAGCTCGGCCTGGTTCGGCGTGCTCGCGCCCAAGGACACGCCGCAGGACGTGGTCGCCAAGCTGCAGGCGGCGATAAGCACCGCGGTCGCGCGCGCCGAGGTGCGAAGGATGTTCTCCGAGCGCAACGTGGAGGCGCGCAGCAGCACGCCGCAAGAACTCGAAAAGCTCATTCGCGACGAAATGGCGCAGTGGGGCCCGGTCGTGCGCAAAGCCAACATCCAGATGTGAGAACCACCTTCATGCTTGAAAACCTCGAAACCGACTTTCCCGAACACACGCCCCGCCCCGCGGGCGCGCCACAGGCCCTCGAAGGCATCAAGGTGGTCGACTTCACGCACTTCATCGCGGGTCCGTTCGCCACCATGATGCTGGCCGACATGGGCGCCGACGTGCTGAAGATCGAGGCCCCCGGGCGTGGCGACGACTTTCGCCAATACCCGCCGGTGCACCCCGAGCTCGCCCAGGGTGCGCCCTTTCTCTGGTCGAACCGCAACAAGCGCAGCGTGGCGCTCGACCTGAAAACGCCCGAGGGACTGGAGGTGGCGCGCGCGCTGGTGGCCACGGCCGATGTGGTGGTCGAGAACTTCTCCACCGGCGTGATGGAGCGCTTCGGCCTGGACTACGAAAGCATCCGCAAGGCCAACCCGGAGGTGGTGTATTGCTCGGTCTCGGCCTATGGACGCGAAGGCGCCTTTGCCGACCGGCTGGGCTTCGACCCCATCGCCCAGGCCGAAAGCGGCTTCGTGTCGATGAACGGCTATGCCGACCGCCAGGGCGTGCGCGCGCTGTCGCCGGTGATGGACATCAGCACCGCGATGATGGCGTCCAACGCCATCCTCGGAGCGCTGGTGGCGCGAGAGCGCACCGGGCACGGCCAGTCGATGGAAGTGGCGCTGTTCGACAACGCCGTGCTGATGACGGGCTACGCCACGCTGCAGCACGTGTTCAGCGGCGCCGAACCCCAGCGCCACGGCAACACCAGCCCCGACACCTGCCCCTCGGGCGTGTTTGAGGCGCAGGACCGCTCGTTCTATATCAACTGCGGCAACAACAAGATCTTCCAGCGGCTGATGGCGCAGGTGATCGAGCGGCCCGACGTGGCCGACGACCCGCGCTTTGCCAACGGACGCGAGCGTTCCGCGCGACGCGAAGAACTCTTCGCGCTGCTGGGCGAGGCCTTTGCACTGCAGCCATGGTCGCACTGGCAGGCGCGCATGCGCGCCGCTGGCGTGCCGTGCGGCGAGGTGCGCTCGGTGGGCGAGGCGATTCGCTCGCCGGAGGCGCGCGAGCGGCGGCTGGTCACGCGCATTCGGCATCCGGGCGTCGGCTGGGTGCCCAACATGGCGCTGCCCATTCGCTACGGCCGCACGCCCATCGCCGACCCGGTGGCCGCCCCCACCGTCGGGCAGCACACGCACGAGGTGCTGCGCGAGGCGCTCGGCTACGACGACGCCCGGCTGGAAGTGCTGGCGCAGGCCGGCGCCTTCGGCGCACCGGCCGTGCGGCACGAGACCGCCGGCGCACCGGCATGACGCAGCGCTCGCTGCGCGGGCGCGTCGCCATCGTCGGCATCGGCGAGACCCCGTACTACAAGCACGGCCAGTCGCCCGACGCCGAATTCAAGCTCGCACTGAAGGCCATCCTCTCGGCCTGCGCGGACGCGGGTATCGACCCGAGGGACATCGACGGCTTTGCCTCGTACAGCGACGACCGCAGCGACGCATCGCGGCTGGCGGCCGCGCTGGGCACGCACCGCCTGCGCAGCGCGACCATGCAATGGGGCGGCGGTGGCGGCGGGTGCTGCGCGGCCGTGGCCAATGGCGCGGCGGCCATCGCGGCCGGGCTCGCCGACTGCGTGGTGGTGTTCCGCGCGTTGGCCCA
The DNA here is from genome assembly GCF_979254005.1 of Variovorax sp. AC103. Classification (NCBI taxonomy): domain Bacteria; kingdom Pseudomonadati; phylum Pseudomonadota; class Betaproteobacteria; order Burkholderiales; family Comamonadaceae; genus Variovorax; species Variovorax sp. AC103. The sequence goes on from NZ_CEEDFC010000020.1 coordinate 132,417, forward strand.
GGGGCAAAACGGCCGCTTCGGCCAGGTGCAGGGCGTGGACACCGTCTCCGGTGAGAAGGCCTACCTGATGCCCTACGGCGTGCTCTCGCCGCCGCAACGCTTCGCTATGCGCGTGCGGCGCTTCATGCACGAGCACGGTGTGCGGCAGGAGGCCGTGCGCGCCATTGCCATGGCCTCCTACCACCATGCGCAAGCCAACCCGCGCGCCGTGATGCACGGCAAGCCGCTGGACGCGGCCACCTACGACGCCTCCCGCTGGATCGCCGAGCCCTTCCACCTGTACGACTGCTGCATGGAAAACGACGGCGCCGCGGCCATCGTGCTGGTGGCCGCCGAGCGCGCGAAAGACTTCGCACGCAAGCCCGCGTACCTGCTCGGCACGGCGACCGGCTCGGGCTACCGCGCGGGGGCCATTCCCCACAATGCGCCGGACTACGCGAGCGCAAGCTTCACCACCGTGGCACCCGAGCTGTACGCCATGGCCGGCATCACACCCGCCGATGTCGGCGTGGTGCAGAGCTACGAGAACTTCACCGGCGGCGTGGCGATGGCGCTGGCCGAACACGGCTTCTTCCGCCCCGAAGAGGCGAACGAATTCCTCACGCTCGACAACCTGCTCGCGCCCTCAGGCCGGCTGCCGCTGAACACCAGCGGCGGCAACCTGGCGGAGTGCTACATGCACGGCTTCGAGCTGGTGCTGGAGGCCGTGCGCCAGGTGCGCGGCACCTCGACCAGCCAGGCCCGGCACAGCGATGTGGCCCTGGTGATCGGCGGGCCGATGGTCACGCCGGTGAGCGACCTGCTGCTGGCATCGGAGAACGTGCTGTGAACGACACGACGACAACGCATTACCTGCCGCTCGGCTTGCCGGTTCCGGTGCCGGAGCCAGACAGTCTCTCGGCGCCCTACTGGTCGGGCCTGCGCGAGGGCCGGCTGCGCGTGCAGCATTGCGCCGCATGCGGCACCTGGCAGTTCGGCCCCGAGTGGCTGTGCCACCGCTGCCACGCGTTCGACCCGGCCTGGGAAGAGGTGGCGCCGCGCGGGCGCATCTTCAGTTGGGAGCGCGTGTGGCATCCGGCGCATGCGTCGCTGAAAGGGCACGGCGCCTACTTGGTGGTGCTCGGCGAGTTGCCCGATGCGGGCCATGTGCGAATGGTCGGCAACCTGCTGGGCGACCCGATGCAAACCGTGCACATCGGCGCCGAGGTCGAAGGGGTGTACGAGCATCACACCGAGGCGCGACCTGCGTTCTCGCTGCTGCAATGGCGGCTGAGGAGCGGGTCTTGAGCGGGCCTCTCGCGGGCCTGAAGGTCGTCGAGTTCGCAGGGCTCGGCCCCGGCCCTTTCGCGTGCATGCTGTTGAGCGACATGGGTGCGGACGTGGTCACCATCGACCGGTCGGGCCGCAAGCTCGGCGACCGCACCGACATCACCGGGCGGGGCCGCAGCGTGGTGCTGGCTGACCTGAAAAGCGCCGAGGCACGCGCGGAGGTGCTGCGTCTTCTCGACCACGCGGACGTGCTGGTCGAAGGCTTCCGCCCCGGCGTGATGGAGCGCCTGGGCCTGGGTCCCGACGAGGTCGCGGCGCGCAACCCGCGCCTGGTCTACGGCCGCATGACCGGCTGGGGCCAGCACGGCCCGCTGGCGCAGTCCGCCGGCCACGACATCAACTACATCGCGCTGACCGGCGCCCTGCATGCCATCGGCCCCGCCGGCGGCGCGCCGGTGCCGCCGCTCAACCTGGTGGGGGACTACGGGGGCGGAAGCCTCTACCTGGTCGTGGGCATCCTGGCCGCGCTGCACGAGGCGAAGCGCTCCGGACGCGGACAGGTGGTGGACGCGGCCATCACCGACGGCGTGAATTCGCTCATGAGCCTGTTCGCCACCAGCGCCTTGCGCGGCAGCTTCGTCGAGCAGCGCGGGCGCAACGCGCTGGACGGCGGGGCGCCGTACTACGGCACCTACGAGACCGCCGACGCCCGGCACGTGTGCATCGGCCCGATCGAGCCGCAATTCTTCGCAGACCTATGCGAGCGCCTGGACGTGGACCCCGGGCTGCGCGACGCGCAGAACGACCGGGCCCGGTGGCCGGCGCTGCGTGCCGAGCTGGCGCGCATCTTCCGGACGCGCACGCGCGACGAATGGGCGGCACTGCTCGAAGGCAGCGACGCCTGCTTCGCGCCGGTGCTGGCCCTTGGCGAGGCGCGTGAACACCCGCACCAGGTCGCGCGCGCCGCGTTCGTCGATGTGGACGGTGTGACGCACCCTGCGCCGGCGCCGCGCTTTTCACGCACGCCTTCGAAAATTCAAGGATCGGCGCCCTCAGCGGCCCGGCGTGCAGTAGAAATCTGGTCGCGCTGGGAAAGCAATTTTTCGTCTCGATAGCTCCGCCAAGCCAGGCATGGCGCTCGCAATCGCAGCTTCTTAGCTCTTAGTCAGTGCACGCCCGCATAAGTCGATTGAATCGCCCCGTCTTTCATGGAGGCTAATTGGTTTAAGTCATGCCGCCGCCGTGGCGGACTGACTGGCGAGTTGCCGGTAATAGCTTGCCTCAGCTTCTGCGGGCGGGATGTAGCCGATGGGTTCGAGCAGGCGATGGTGGTTGAACCAGGACAACCCATTCGAGCTCGCGAACTCCACCGACTCCTTGGTCTTTCACGGTGCCCGGCGATGGATCAGCTCGGCCTTGTAGAGGCCGTTGATCGTCTCGGCCAGGGCGTTGTCATAGGAGTCGCCTTTGCTGCCCACCGATGGCTCAATGCCAGCCTCGCCCAGTCGTTCGGTGTACCGGATGCTGACGTATTGGGCGTATTCAACCGGTCGTCGCAACACTTTCAATCTTGGAGGTGCTTATGGGACGACCCGCGGGGTGGATGCAGAAGTTGACGGGGCGAGGTGCATTGCGCTCACCCGGTGCGCCTTCGCTTCGGCGAGAGGTGGAGCGGCAGTTCTGGAAGCAGATTGCTACCGGAATCACGGGTGAGAAGGCGGCACAAGCTGTTGGGGTGTCGGCGCCAGTGGCAACCATTGCCCGTGCCGGCGTCGCTCAAGAGCGGCGCGCAGTGGAACATTCGCGCGGCGCGAGCACATCTCGTTTCGGGCAGTCGATCCGTGGTCGGGCTAATGGCAAATCGCCAGCCGCTCGCCGAAGCGATGACGCGCCTGGGCTACAACCGCACCTTGGCGGGCGCTCCTACGTGCACGCTCGGCGCTTGCCCGCCTGGGCCGCCCTTGATTGTCACCAGAGTCGCATTTTTTGGGAGCAAAATGGCGATGCCCGAATCGACGCAACTGGCTGTATTACACATCGGCACCCATCCCTTTTTCCTCGACGCCAAAGTCGAGTTGACGCCGTGCGGGCTCCTTGCCACCGCAGCCTCGGTGGGCAGCATCCGGCTGGCCACCACGGTGCTGGTGCAGGCGGCCAGAAAGTAGGCCCCATGCCGTCGACACCACGCAAACACCTCAGCCTTGCCTTGCAAGGCGGCGGCGCACACGGCGCCTTCACATGGGGCTGCTTGGAGCGCTTGCTCGATGAGGAGGATATCGAGATCGCAACGATCAGCGGAACCAGCGCCGGCGCGCTGAACGGCGCAGCCCTGGCCACGGGCTTCGCCCACGGCGGCCGCGAGGGCGCCAAGGCGCGGCTGCGGCTGCTGTGGACCCGCGTGGCCCCGGTGGGGGTGCCGCTCACCTTCCTGACGCTGCCCTTGCGCAAACCCGGCATGGGGCTGTGGGACGACGCCATGCCGCTGACATCGCCCTACCAGGCCAACCCCCTGGGCATGTCGCCGCTGCGTGCGCTGCTGGCATCGGTCGTCGACGTGGATGCATTGCGCCAAGCCAATGGCCCTCGCCTCTTCGTGAACGCGGTAGACGTTCGCACGGCGCGCACGCGGGTGTTCGAGCCTGCCGACATGTCCATCGACGCACTGCTGGCATCGGCGTGCGCGCCGCTCATGTTTCAGGGCGTGGAGATTGACGGCGCCGTCTACTGGGACGGCAGCTACGGGGCCAACCCCACGTTGTGGCCGCTGTACGAAGGCAAGCGGCCGGACGCAGACATCTTCATGGTCGAACTCACGCCGCTGCATCGGGGCGAGGTGCCCACGACCGCGAAGAACATCCTGAACCGCATCAACGAGATCGCGTCGATCAACGGCCTCGTGGGCGAGCTTCGCGCCATCGACCTGCTCAACCGCCACGCCACCGGCGCCGCGATCCGCCTGCATGTGCTGAGCCTTCCGGATGAGCTCGACACGCTCTTCCTGGAGCCCTCGATCAAGCGCACCGTGGGCCTCGAGCTGTTCGAGTCGCTTCGGGCTGCGGGCCATGCGGCGTGCGATAAATGGCTCTCGGTGAACGCCCGCCATATCGGCGTGAAGTCGACGGCAGACCTGCGCGGCAAGTACCTCGAGGGGCAAGGCGACAGGGCCTGACCGGGCCGCCGACGAAGCCCGACCGCGGCATGCCCAACTTCAGCGACTGTCCGACACCGGCGTTGGTGCGATGGCTATCAACTCATCTGGTCGGTGCCCGAAGCGGCATCGCACTTCCTGCCTCGCTTCCTTCTTTCACTTGCCTGCCTGATTTTTTCCAGGAGCCCCCAATGCCGAAGTCGAACCCCACGCCACCCGATGCGTCCGCAGACGCCCGATCCAAACCTTTTCCTTTCCCTACAACGGACCACCACCCGTCCAATCCCGAACAACCGTTGCCACCAGTGGTGGACGATCCGTCGGAAGAAGCCATCGACAACGGCATCGAGGAGTCCTTCCCCGCGAGCGACCCAGTGTCGGTGACCGTCACCAAGGCCGTGCCGCTGGCGGACAAGGACAAAAACCCCAAGCGCTGACCGGTCCGCCCGGCATGCGCGAGCATGCGCGGGCGGTGTCTGACGTCGCGGCACCCGGACCCTGGCCCCCACCCCTTCAACGCCGCGCACGCGGACCCGGCCTGGCGCAGCCGCCACGCCCGACGCCAGTCACAGGCCCATGGCCATGGACGGCGATCCCACGGGAGCAGCGCCACGGTGCCGTGTTGTATTTCCAGGAGGCGCCGCCATGCCGGCCATGCACCGCCAGACCGAGGGCGAGCTGATGAAGCAGCAGGTCGCCACGGCGGCAGACCGCGCCCGCAGGACGGCGCGTGCCTTGCGCGTCGATGCCGCCGTTCGCGCCGTCGGGCAAGATCCGGCCCTGCGTCGGCCTTCGGTCCGGTCCTCGTGTTGCCAGATCGTCGACGTTCGCAGGCCACGTGAGCGGCCGTTCGCCTGACAGGCAAGGCTCAGGGCAGGAAGCGCTCCACTCCGTCAATTTCGCCCGAGCTGGAAAACCCGCCCACCATCAGGACCGAGCCGTCGCCGAGCAGGACCGCGGAGGCGGCACTGCGCCCGGTGGTCATGGAACTCGCCGGTGTCCAGACGTCGAAGTCAGGGTTATAGATTTCCGCGGTAGTCAGACGAACGCCGCCGCTTGCCGTACCGCCCGCGAGCAGCACCCGGCCGTCCGCCAGCGTCGTCAGGGTCGGCAGGCTGCGCGTGCCGGAGAAGCTGCTCCCCGTCCAACTCGACGTGGCGGCATTGAACCTTAAGGCCGTCGTGCTGCCGTCGCCCATCGCGAGCACGTCCCCTCCTGCAAGCAGGACCGAGGTGTAGACGTTGGCTGCGGGAACGGTGCCCGCTACGGGCGTGACGGTACCGCTGTCGTTGACGGGAAACCGCTCGGCGGAGGTCACGAAACCGTTCTGGTTGACGCCGCCGATCACCAGCACTTCATTGCCGCCCGGCAGCAGCTGTGCTGCATGCTGAGCGCGTGGGGAGGACAACGGCGTGGCCAGGGGGGTCCAGGTGTTGGCCACCGGGTCATACAGCTCGGCCGTCTGCGAAAAGGTCAAGCCGGGGTTGCGGCTGTAGCCGCCGATGACGAGGACCTTGCCGTCGGGTAGACGTGTGATGGTGGAACGCGTGCGCGGCTCGGCCATGTTCGCGACAGGCTGCCAGGTATCGGCGGCCGGGTCGTAGATCTCGGCCGAGGCCACGGTGGAGTTGCCCGTGCTGTCGCCGCCTGCGACAAGCACGCGCCCGTCGAGCAGCACGATCGCCGACCCGTCGGCGCGAGGCGTCGACATCGGCGCGGCCGCGGTCCAGCTGTGGGCCGCCGGGTCGTAGATGAGGACCGACGCGGTCACCCCGGAGGCCGTGAACCCGCCGATGACCATTGCTTTGCCGTTGGGCAGGCCCACGACCGGCGCGTAGTGCCGTCCAGTCGGCAGCGTCGGCTCCAACGCCCAACTGCCGCTTCCGGTCACCGCGATCTGCACCTGTGCCTGCGCCGAGCCCGCGCTGTTGCTGCCAGTGACCGTGTATGTCGCCAGCGGCTGGATGGCCGCCGGCGTGCCGGTGATCGCGCCGGTCAATGCGTTGAGGCTCAGGCCCGCGGGCAGCGCTGGCGTCACCGAAAACGCCGAGGGGGTGCCACCGGTCACCAACGCCGTGTTGGGAACGATGACTTGCGTTGCGGAGTAAAGCCCGCGCGGCGTGGCATAGGCCACGCTGGCCGGCGCCACTGGCGCCGCTTGGACTGCCAGCCGCAACGTGACCACGGCCGACCCGGTCGCATTGGTGCCGGTGATGGTGTAGACCGCGTCCGCAGCAGTTCCCGTGGGCGTTCCGCTGATCACGCCGGTCTGCGGGTCGAACAGCAGCCCCGCGGGCAAAGCTGGCGCGATGCTGTATCCAGTGATCGGACCGCCGCTGCTGGCGGGCGCGTTGGCCGCGATGGCGAGGCCCACGGTGTAGATCGCGGCACTCTCGCGGTAGGTCAGCCCGGACGGCGCGGCCGGCGTGCTGCGCACCTCGATCTGCACACGGGCCGTCGCGGCGCCGCCGGCGTTCTCGGCGGTCACGACGTACACGGCCAATGCGGCCACGGCAGTGGGCGTGCCGCTGATGACGCCCGTGCCAGCGTCGAGCGCCAGACCCGTCGGCAACGGCGGCGCCACGGCATAGCGCGCCACGGCGGCGCCGCTGGCGTTGGGCCGGTTCGGCACGATGGCTTGCCCGACCTCGTAGACCGCGGAGGTCATCGCGTAGCCCAGGCCCGCGGGCGGCTGGGTGAGGTTGAGTCCGGAGCCGGCGAAGCTCACGCCGCCGGAGCCACCGCCGCCACATGCGGACAAGCCCAGAAGGCAGCCCAGCCACAGGGCCACCGGCCAAAGCCAAATGGATGGAGCGCGGAGCCATCGCGCCCTTGCCGTAATGCTCCTCATGATCTCCCGCGTTACCTTTTGTAAGGCGGCGATCCTATACAAAGCGCTACCCATGGGCAATGCCCGAGAACAGGTAGATGGCCGCGATTTTGAGGTCTGCTTTCGAGAGGACGCTACGTTGGCTCCGGGCCCGGTGCAGACACCTGTTACTTCAGGCAGCGAACCATCAAGCTGCCATTCAGTGCTGACCGGCAGACGAGGCTCGCGCCTTGACTGTCGCTGTCGTCTCTGAGCTCGCAAGAGTCAGCAGACGGCCAGCGCTGGCCACACTGGCGCGCGCAGCAGTGGGTGGTCCTGCAACGCTGCGGCAATGAAGTCGACGAAGGCCCGCACTGGACCGGGCAAGTGCTTGCGGTCGCGGAAGCAGGCGAAGTATTCCAGAGGCTCCGGGTCCGCGAGCGTCTGATCCCGTCCATCGGCCGCCTGGAACAGCGGCTCCAGCAGGCCGGCGGCGATCAGGGGGTTGGCAATGAAGCTGCTGAGTCGGGTCACGCCCGCACCGGCCAGGGCCAAGGCTGCCAGGGTATCGATGTCGTTGCAAACCGTGGTGGTGTGGAAAGTCGGAGCAAACCGCATGCCGTCGCGCAGGAACGGCCATTGGACGAGGCGCCCGTCCAGTGGCCTGCGAAAGGTCAAGCAGGAATGTGCTGCCAGGTCTTCGGGGATTCGGGGGTGGCCATGCAGCCGTAGATAAGCGGGCGCCGCGCAGATCAAGATAGGGGAAGTGGCGATGGGACGCGCCACCAGGCCGGGTTCCAGCACGTCTCGGTAGCGGATGCTGGCGTCCACGTCCTCTTTCACGTGGTCCACATTGCGGTCGGTGATCATCATTTCCAGGTTCACCTGCGGATAGCGTGCCAAGAAGGAAGGTATCAGCGGTGCCAACACATGGCGGCCAAAGGGCACCGAACAGGAGAGCCTGAGCCGCCCCTTCACGACGTCCTGCAGCCCCGACAGTTCGGACTTGGCGTAGGCCAGCCCGTCGAGCAAGGGGCTGACCCGGGCCAGATACACCTCACCCGCCTCCGTCAGTGCCTGCGAGCGAGTGGTGCGCGTCAGCAAACGCGTGCCAAGCTCCTCTTCCAGCCGGCGGAGGTTCTGGCTTGCGGCCGCAGCGCTGATGCCCAGTTGACGCGCCGCAGCGGCGATGCTGCCGCCTTGCACCGCCCGCACGAAGGTTTCGATGCCACGCAAATTGGACATGTGTTCGCTCGGTTGAGGATTGCTGAATTCATAACCTTAGCTTAGTAGTGAAAGTGCCCGAGGTGGGCTAGTGCGCTGGCGCGGCAGCACTTAAGGTTGCAGCTTCCATGCGATGAAGCTGCCTTCCAGAAATTACTGTCTTCTGGGAGACGCTGAACCGGTTCATGCCCTTCGGCCAAAGCGATCTTTAAAAGCTCGCTTCCCCTTGCAAAGCGCTCGCACGCCGACGCAAGCGGTCCTTGTCATTGAACGCCCACAACGCTTGCTTTCTGCCTGCAGTGGTGGTCGACCACCGACAGACACCCAGGTCCATCGGCCATCCCGGCGACGTGGACCTGATTTTCAAATCACCAATAGGAACTCACATGTCCGATAGCAACTTCAACCCGAAGTATTCCCCGCCGGGAAACCAGTGGCTCAAGCCCTATTATTTCGCCCGCGCTGCGTTTTCGATCCTCTGGGTCGCGGCAGCGTTCACACTGGGCAAAGGAGCGCCCGCCATCTCTGCTGCATTGCTTCTCGTCTATCCACTCTGGGACGCTGCGGCGAACTTGGTCGACGCAAGACGCAACGGGGGATTGAAGAGCAACCCGACGCAGGCTCTGAACGTGGGCGTTAGCGCCGTGACGACAATCGCGGTCGCGCTGACGCTCGGGATGGGCATGAATGCGGTGCTTTTGGTGTTCGGGATATGGGCGGCTCTGGCGGGAGTCTTTCAACTCGCGACGGCTGTTCGGCGCTGGAAGTCCTACGGTGCGCAGTGGGCGATGGTTCTCAGCGGCGCCCAGTCGTCGCTGGCAGGCGCCTTGTTCGTCCACCGAGCCAGCGGGCTGAAGACAATCAGCATTGACGACATCGCTCCCTACGCGGCATTTGGCGCCTTCTATTTTCTCGTCTCTGCGATTTGGCTGACGGTGTCGGACGCGCGCGCTCACAAGACAGCGTCCACCAATGCCCGAGCAGACCTGACCAAGCAATAAGTGGAATCGGGCCTCTCGAATGGATCTTGAACTGGCAGGCAAGACAGGGCCTGGTCACGGGCAGCAGCAAAGGTATCGGCGAGGCCATTGCAAGAAAGCTCGCTTTCGAGCACGCCATCTTGATCGTCCATGGGCGGGACCGGGTTCTCGCAGCGACAGTGGCGGACGACATCATCGCCAACGGCGGCCGTGCCTATGTCGTGACTGGCGACTTGACCCACGATGACGAAGTGCAGCGATTGGTCGATGATGCGGAGGCATTTGCGGGTCCGATAGACATCGTGGTCAACAACGCCGGAGGTTCTGGCGGCTCGACGGAGAGCTGGGCGGATTCGCGAGCGCAGTCATGGACGGCGGCCTCCGACCGCAACGTGCTCGCCGCGCTTCGGGTCAGCACTCGCCTGTTGCCCAGAATGCAACAGGCGCGATGGGGCCGCGTGATCAACATCTCCAGCCTCGCGGCGGTGATGCCGCCGGCGTCCCGAGCAGACTATTCGGCCTGCAAGGCGGCACTCAACGCGATGACGGCGTCCATGGCCAAGGCTGTGGCGAGCGATGGTGTGACCGTCAATGCCGTGTCTCCCGGAACGGCACGCAGCCCGGCGCTGGAGATTGCATTCCGCCAGGCCGCTGCGGAACGCGGGCTGGCGAGCTTGGATGCGCCGTGCACCGAAATCGAGCGTGTGGCGCTGCCCCTCTTCGCGCAGGTACCACTCGGTCGAGTCGGCAGGCTGGAGGAGATTGCGGACGCGGTTGCCTTTCTCGCGAGCCCACTCGCCGGATATATCACTGGCGTCAACCTCCGTGTCGATGGCGGACTGTCGCCCAGCCTGCAGGTGTGCGGCTCTCCTGATGCCCGGCTCAACCAACCGTTCGATCGGAATTCAGCGACTGCTGCGAGTGACGCCTGGGAGGACGCCTGGGAGCACGCCAGGGGTCGGCCTCTCTGCCCGCGGGGTATGCACCGAGACGTTCAGTTAAACCATCAAGGCTCACCGAGGCGACCATGAAGTGAAGGCAAGGCTGGAGCAGCCTTGCCTCGGGCGGCGCCACCGTTGTGGTGAGCCGAGCCGAGCGATGTGATTAGGGCCGAGGGCTGCCCGAAGCCGACCTTCAGGGACGACCGCTGGTGGCCGAGGCTGTGCGCAAACGCCTTCGGCTCTGCGGTATGCCGATCATCCGCGTCGCGAGGGCCACCGGCGCTTTACAGGCCATCCAGGAGTCGCAGGCGGGCACGAACGGATCTGAAGCCCAGCGGCTCTCTGTGCACCGTTGACGCGCCGTAAAGAGGCTCACGCCCCCACCAGCCGTACCGCCTTCATCGTCTCCCTCATGGCCAGGATGGCGATCACTCGTTAGAGGTTGTAGCCCAGCACATGCAGGCTCACTGGCCAGCGGTTTGTAACGCCTGCGGGGTAACTGCCCCCGACGAGCATGGCTTTAGGCCTCGAATCCTTCGGTCGCGCTCAGAATGAAGGCGCCACCGGAGACCAAAATGCTCTCTAGCTTTCTGCGGTTCCCACCCAGCGAAAGCGCCTACAGGCGCAAGTTCCTGGACAACACGGACGAGAACCTGTTCATGGGGTCGTTCGAGAGCTTCGCGGCAGCCGAGGCCGGCGCGCCGCCCTCCAAGGCCGTGGGCTACGCCAACGCAGACGCGGGCGAGCTCTACAGCCCCCAGATTTATTTTTACGATTACCCGAGCCTGTTCTGGCTGGGCCGCTCGATCGATGCGGGCCTGACGCGCATCTTCGACCTGGGCGGCCACGTCGGCATCAAGTACTACGCCTTCCGCCGCGTGCTGAGCTATCCCGACACGCTGCGGTGGACCGTGTGCGATGTGCCCGGCGTGGTCGAGAGCGGCCGCGCGATGGCCGTGAAGCGCGAGGCCACCGTGCAACTGGCCTTCACCACCGACTACCGCGACGCGAGCGGCTGCGACGTGCTGTATGCCTCCGGCAGCCTGCAGTACCTGCCCGTGCGCATGGACGCGATTCTCTCCTCGCTGCCCGTGAAGCCCAGGCGGATCATCATGAACACCACGGCCGTGCACCCGGAGCGCACGATCTTCACGCTCAACAGCATCGGCGTGGCCGTGTGCCCCTACCGCATCCAGCACCACGACGAGCTGCTGGCCGACCTGGCGCGCTCCGGCTACAAGAAGCGCGACGTGTGGCGCAACGAGGGCAAGCCGATCGAGGTGCCCTTCGTGACCGGCGGCGACAAGCCCTACTACGCGGGTTGCTGCTTCGACCTGGCGGCCTGACCCGAAGAGGTCGATTCCCCCCCGGAATTCAGGGAATGACCGCCGGCAGGTTCTGGTCGGCAAGGTGCCGCTGCTCGGACGTCAGGGCGCTGTGAAGCGCCGACAGCGCATCGCTCGCCGAAGACCTGCTGCAAGCCGAACAGGCAGTGCGGGCGGCCCATGAAACGGCGACTCATGAAGAAAACATCGCCGAAAACAAATACGACCCCTTGGGAATCGAAGCCGCCTACCTGGCCACCGGCCAAGCTCGGCGCGCCGAAGCCATCCGCCAGGCGATGGCCAATTGGCGCCGATTCCGCCCACGTCGCTGCGACGCCAGCAAAGGCATGCAGCGCGGCACGCTGGTCTGCCTGGTCGATTCCGACGACAAGCAGCAACAGCTGTTTCTCGGCCCGGATGGGGGGAACATGACGTTGGTCAGCGGCGCCGAGCTTGTTCAGGTCATCAGCAGCGAGGCCCCTTTGGGCAGGGCCATGCGGGGCAAATGCGAGGGTGATGGGTGTCGATACGGGTGGCGCTCACCCGACAGCAGTTCGAGGTGCTGCGGCTTCATTGAGGCGCAAGCAAGTTCACCCCCGCATTGGCCAAAGTCGTCACAAGGCGGGTGCCGTGAACGTACCCGCTGACTGGCAAGGCCATCCACGTTCCTAAGCAAGGATCACGCGCCAGCTTGAAGTGGAGAACGGCGCGTAGCAGTTGCGTTGCCTGTCCATCAAAGTGCGTTCAAGCCGGCCATGTCGTCGGGCGTCGCAGAATGCGATAGCGTGTAGAGACCGCTGATCGCACCGTCGGCCGCGCCCGACGCCCGCAACGCCCCAGCCGAAAGATCGGCATCGACGAGCGATTGCACGGCGTGTGTCTCGTACCCATGAACAACGAACACCCAATCGGCCACGCGGTCGGCGGAGTTCCGAATGCGTTGTTCGGTGGTTTCGGCGACGAGTGGCGTCTGATGACGCAACAGGTGGGCACCCACGATGCCCGGCCGCTGGACCAGCGCCGTGCAGAGCGCCTTGAAAAAGGCACGCAGCTCGTCGGCGCCGTCTTGCATCGGCGAGACGCGCAGGGTCAGCGCGTTCCTCGCAACGCTGCTGCCCGACGACTCGAGCACGTGGCATTGGCTGCGGACCATGTTCCGATGGTGCGGCATCATCCGCATGGACCATGGCGAGGGCGTGTTCAGATGACGGACATAGGCATCCGATGAAAGGATCGCATAGGAAGTGAGTTCGTACATGACGAAGATGCCTTCGCCCCCGGCAGCGCTCGTCCAGCGCGATGCCCGCTGGAACCCGGGCACGCCGAGGCGCTCGGGAAAATGCTCATGCGAATGCCAGTGCTCGAATTCGAGCTTCATCTCGGGCGCCATGTCCCACCACATTGCCAACGCTGCACGACCTGGGAGCGACATTCTCAATTCCCCCGCTCATGGGCAACGTCAACCGCAGCGCCAAGGCGACTGCTGGCCACGATCGCATCGAGCGTCCTCGCAATGTCGATCGATTCGGCGGGGGTGGCGCCCGTCCATCCGCCCCAACCGAATCGCACGAGGTCGTGAAACGACTCGGCTTCCGCCAGAAACCCGGCAAGCGGCTCGGTTTGGATCACTTCGCGTGCCGCATCCCATCCGGTGCCTCGGCGCAGGTCCACCAGCGGAGGAAAGTCGGCGCCGGTGTCGTTGAAGTAGGTGGTGTGAATGGAACCCGCGTCGCCCGCAACGAATGCCTGCCGGTGACGCGCGGTAGTGAAGCTGCACGAGATCTGCGCGAGAACACCGTCCGGGTACTCGAGCGTTGCCATCGTGGTCAGATCGACACCCGTCGCGCCCCATCGCGAGAAGGCGGACACGCGCAACGGCGCCGCGCCTGCTACGGTGCGCACAAAGCTCACCGGATACGAGCCTGCGTCCATCAGCGCACCCCCCGCAAGACCGGGGTCCATCCGGATGTTGGCGGCGTCGGCCATGGGAAAGCCGAAGGATGCCTGGATGAGCTGGATTCGGCCGATCGCGCCAGCCGCGATGAGTTCGCGAACCTTGAGCGTTTGCGGCTGCGCCCGGTATGGATAGGCCTCCACGAGATACACGCCGTTCTTCTCGGCGGCCGCGAACATGGCCTGTGCCTGCGACGCACTGGCGGCGAGCGGCTTCTCGCAGAGGACGTGCTTGCCGGCATCGGCGGCCCGGATCGACCACGCCGCGTGCAGGTTGTTGGGGAGCGGCACATACACCGCGTCAATGTCGGGGTCGGCAAGCAGCTCCTCGTAGCTCGCGTGGACCCGGTCGATGCCGAGCTCGCGCGAGAAGGCTGCAGCGCGCTCGCCGTCGCGGCTCGCCACGGCGGTGACCAAGACCTTGGCCGACGGCCGCACCGCGTCGACGAATGAACGGGCGATTCGCGCGGCGCCGAGGATGCCGATGCGCAGCGGGTCTGTTGACGATGTCATGGGTTTGCTCACGAAATTCGGTTCAGGCGGCGTCCAGCACCGAGGTCATCTGCGTGACGCAATCCTCGACGTGGGTGGTCAGGGTCTGTTGCGCGCGCTGCCAGTCCTTGCAGAGCGCGCATTCGAGGAGGACCTGGTGCTCGTCCGCTGCCTCTTTGCCACGAAAGATGGCGGCGATCATCTGGTAGCGCAGGTACTTGTCGCAGATCGATGCATAGGTCTGCAGCAGCAGGTCGGACCCGCAAGCCGAAATCAGCGACACGTGAAAGGCCCAGTCGTACTGGCGCCAGGTTTCCGCTGGCGCATGCGCATCGGTCGCCATGCGCTTTTCCATGGTCGCCAGCTTGTGATAAGCCGCGACCACCCGTCCTTCCCACTCAAGGTCGCCCCGCTGAAAAGACTCCTTGAGTCCATGGCCCTCCAGAAGAAGCCGCATCGACGCCACGTCTCGTAGGTTGGCCGACGAGACGGCGCTGACCTGAAACCCGCGGGCCCCTTCCGCGACGAGCAAACCTTCCGTCGCCAGGCGGCTGAACAGTTCGCGCAGCGTGCTGACGCTGGTGCCGTAGGCCTCCTTCATCCGTTCCAGCGGCAGACGCCGCCCCGGCGTCAGGCGGCCCAGAACGATGTCCGAGCGTATACGGCGATAGGCGACCTCGCCGACGGTGGCGCTGTCTTGGGAATCTAGGGAATGGTCGGTTAACAAGGTTGCTCCTGTGCGGATCGCAATTCTGTGCAGTTTTCGGTTCGGGTCGCTGCTTTGGCAATCAGAGAATACCCTGATCACCATATACATTGCGATTTACCTGACGATTCAATAATATTCTTACATTCCAAATCCAAGGAGACATTCATGGCATCGAAATTCTTGAAACTGGCAGGCGGCCTCACCCTGCTCATCGCCGCCACGCTCGTTCAAGCACAGGACATTCAGGAACGAACGATCCGATTCGGCCACCTGAACAACACGGACCACCCGACGAGTTGGGGCGTCAAGAAGTTCGCCGAGCTCGTGACGGCCAAGAGCGGCGGGAAGATCACGGTCAAGGAATTCGCCAGCAGCCAGCTCGGCAACGAGCTGCAGCAGCAATCCGCGCTGCAGGGCGGCGTGCAGGAGATGCTCGTGGCGTCCACCACCTCGCTGACCGGCGTCGTCAAGGAATTCGGACTGTTCGACTTCCCCTTCCTGTTCAGCAACGGGAAGCAGGCAGACGCCATGGTGGACGGCCCGCTGGGCAAGATGGTCAGTGCCAAGCTGGCTGACAAGGGCATCGTCATCCTGGGATTTTTCGACCTGGGGTTCCGCAACGTCACCAACAGCAAGCGGCCCATCACCAAGGGCGAAGACCTGGATGGCCTGAAGCTGCGCGTCATCCCGAACCCGGTGTTCCTGGAGACCTTCAAGACCTTCAAGGCCAACCCGTTGCCGATGCCCTTCGCCGAGCTGTACAACGCCCTCGAAAGCAAGGCGGTCGACGGGGAAGAGAACCCCTATTCGGTGATCCTGTCCAGCAAGTTCTACGAAGTCCAGAAGTACGTCAGCGGCACCAACCATGTGTACGCGACGAACCCGATTCAGATCAGCAAGCGCTTCTGGGACAAGCTGTCACCTGCAGAGCACAAGTTGCTGCAGGAAGCCGCCATGGAAGCCCAGACTTACCAGCGTGCGGCGAGCCGCGAGGCCGCCGGCAAGGCCCTGGTCGAACTCCAGGCCAAGGGCATGACGTACAACGCCGTTGCACCCGCCGAGACGGCCCGCATGCGCGCCGAAGTCAAGCCGATCTACGACAAGTTTTCCGCTGCGTACGACCCGGCCGTGATCACGCTCTTCAAGACCGAACTGGACCGCGTCTCCAAGTTCTGATTTTGCAAATTCAAGCCCGCTCCAATTCCTGACAGTTGGAGTCGGCGGTCGTTTTGGGGGTCCGCGATGCCGCTGAGCGCATGGCGCGCCGACGGGTCGTACAGAGGAGCAGGCATGGTAAAGCTGATCGATTCTTTTTGCCGCGGTGTCACGAACGTGATGGCCGTGGCGCTCATGATCATGGTGGCGCTGGTCTTCAGCAACGTGGTTCTGCGCTATGTTTTCAACTCGTCGATCACCCAGTCCGAAGAGATTTCGCGGTGGCTGTTCGTGTGGATCACCTTCATGGGGTGTGTCGTCGCGCTGCGCGAGCACGCGCACCTCGGCACCGACGCCCTGGTGTCGCGCCTGCCACCCTTCGGCAAGAAAATCTGCCTCGTGCTCGGCCACCTGACCATGTTGTATGTCTGCTACTTGGTCTTCAGGGGCGCGCTGGAACAAACCAGCATCAACATGGATGTGCTGGCACCTTCCACGCAGTTGCCGATGGCCGTGCTGCATGCGGCTGGTGTGGCTTTTTCGGGCTGCGCATGCATCGTGCTGCTTCTGGACCTGTGGCTGCTTTTCACCGGTCACATGAACGATGACGACCTGGTGATGGTCCAGGAATCCGAAGACCTGGCCGCGCTCAACCTGCCGCATGGCGCCGACCTCACCAAACCACAGAGCGAGCGAGCATGACACTCACGATCTTCGTTGGATCCCTGCTGCTGGCGATGGCCATCGGCATACCGATCTCGTTTGCGCTGCTGGTCAGCGGCGTGGCACTGATGTGGCACATGGACCTGTTCGAAGCCCAGATCCTCGCGCAGAACCTGCTGGGCGGAGCAGACAGCTATCCCCTGCTGGCAGTGCCCTTCTTCCTTCTGGCCGGCGAGATCATGAACGAAGGCGGACTGTCGAAGCGCATCGTCGAATTCGCGATGGCCCTTGTCGGTCACATCAGAGGCGGCCTGGGCTACGTGACCATCGTCGCGTCGATCATGCTTTCGGCACTGTCGGGCAGCGCGGTGGCCGATGCTGCTGCCCTGACCGCCATGCTTCTGCCGATGATGGTCGCCGCCGGCCACGCGCCGCATCGCGCGGCCGGTCTCATCGCGGCGTCCGGCGTGATTGCGCCGGTGTTGCCGCCGTCGATCGGACTGGTCATCTTCGGCGTCACGGCCAACGTTTCGATCTCCAAGCTGTTCATGGCCGGCATCGCGCCGGGCCTGCTGATGGGGCTTGCACTGTGGGTGACCTGGGCCTACGTCGCGCGCAATGAAGGCGTGGTGCCTCCGCCGCGCAAGCCATTGAAGGAACTGCTGACCACGCTGCGTCGCTGTGGCTGGGCGCTGATGCTGCCGGTGATCATCCTGGTCGGTTTGCGCATGGGCGTGTTCACGCCGACGGAGGCCGGCGTGGTGGCGGCGGTGTACGCCCTGTTCGTCGCGACGGTCATCTATCGCGGCCTCAAACTCTCGCAGCTGTTCGGTATTTTCAAGAAGGCGTCCAAGACCACCGCGGTGGTGATGTTCCTGGTGGCTGCGGCCATGGTTTCAGCCTGGCTCATCACGGTGGCAGACCTTCCCGGCAAGGTGGTAGGCATGCTCCAACCCTTCATGGACAGTCCCATCTTGTTGATGGTGGCGATCATGGTGCTGGTCATGATCGTCGGCACCGCGATGGACATGACGCCAACCATCCTGATCCTCACGCCCGTTCTGATGCCGGTCGTCATCGCCGCCAAGATCGACCCCGTCTACTTTGGCGTCATGTTCATCATGAACAACGCCATCGGTTTGGTCACGCCACCGGTTGGCGTGGTACTCAACGTCGTGGCCGGCGTCGGGCGAATGTCGATGGACACAGTGACCAAGGGAGTGATGCCATTCATGATCGCGCAGTTCTTGATCATGTTCCTGATGGTTTTCTTTCCTTGGCTTGTCACCGGCCCCGCGAAGCTGTTCCACAGCGGCTTCTGAAACCCTCTCGCGTTGCAAGCGTACCCACCCATGACCAAGCCGCTTTTCATTCTGAACGGTCCGAACCTCAACCGTCTCGGCAAGCGTGAGCCTGCGATTTACGGCAAGACCACGCTCGCCGAAATCGAGGCCATGTGCCGCGACGAAGCCGGGGCGATCCCGTTGGAGTTCCACCAGTCCAACAGCGAGACCCAGTTGATCGACTGGATCCACGAGGCCATCGACACGGGCAGCGGCATCATCATCAATCCCGCAGCCTATTCGTTCACGTCCATGGCCATCATGGATGCGCTCAAGATGTTTCCAGGGCCGATCATCGAGGTCCACATCTCCAACATCCATCGCCGAGAGGAGATGTACCATCACTCCTATATGTCCGCGGTGGCCACCGCCGTGATCGCCGGTCTAGGACCTGGCGGGTACCGGGCTGCCATCAGGGCCATGTCGGAGATGCTCCGAGAACAGCCGGCCTGACTCAATTGCCTGAGCGGGTGCTCGAAGCCGTTCCGATGGGGAGGTTTTTGCTGTCGGCATGCTGGCACCGCTCAGCGGCGCGCCGCTGCACGGACTGTTCTGTGTCGTTCGCGCTACCCGCCCTTGGCGGGGTCTTCGCCCGCAGTCGCCGGGGTTTCCGCGATGTCGCCCCAAGTTCCCGCGTTGGACGACTTCATCAGCGCAGACGCATCGCTTGTCGCTGCGAGCTCGCCGGCGACGGCAAGCAATGCGGGCCCGAATTCCTGCATACGCTTTGACGTCAAACGCGAGGAGGGACCCGCGATCACGATGACCCCCATGGCAGGCATGCCAGCGCGCTGGATTGGAGCGGCCAATGCGCTGAGCCCCAGCGCACAGGTGTTCTCGGTCATGCTAAAGCGACGCTCGCGGTGCTGGTCCAGAACCCTCATCAGCGCCTCGACAGAACGTGGTGCCGCCGGACCGTAGCGATCCGGCATACCGATGCCTTGGCGCGCCACACATCGGGCGGCAATGTCTTCCGGCAGGGTCATGAGCCATGCCTGGCCGGCGGCGCTGCATGACAGTCGAAGGTCGACGCCGGTGTCCTGCGGCTCATAGATGAGGCCGGATCTTGCGCCTTGCGCTGTCGCTGCGACGGTGAGTTTCTCACCGTCCACGATGGCCAATCTGACGAGTTCCGCAGTCGCGTGCGCGAGAAGGTCAATGACTGGTTGAGCAACGTCGACCACCCCGGACTTGCTCAGATAACCGAGGGCGGTCGACACCAGTTTGGTCGTGAGCGCGTAAGCATCGCGTTGGGGCAATGGGCGCACGTAGCGCATGCGAATCAACTCGGCCAATGCGCGGTGACAACCGCTTTCCATCTGATTCAACGCGTTGGCAATCTCTGCGAGCGTGGCACCTTCGGGACGGCTGGCCAGATAATCGAGAATCGCTAACGACTTTTCTATCGCACTGCCCATTCGCACCTCTCAGCCATCGAACTCCGAACGGTAGCACGGGTTTGAGGGTTTTAATTTCGGTAACGGAGATGGCGGAAGGGATCGAGCCCAACCTCCAAGGCGTCTTTTTCAGACGCCATGAAAGCGAAGACCATCGGCCGTTTCAAGCCGCATCGCGCGCAGGTGATGCCTGCATCGGCAAGATGCATGGACCTCTCTGGCGACTCACAGGCGCCCCACATCGTCCCGTTGCACTTCTCGCATCCGAGCCATCGGAGCGCACGGTCATTCAGGGCCTGCACGTGCTGCGGATGCCAGCCAGAGTCGACTTGATCGAGCCAGCGCGAGTTCGTGCCCCTGGAAAGAATGGCACCGCCGAGAGCCGATGCCGGCGCCCCCCTGCTAGGTGACGATGCGTCCTGCCAATCGCGCCTCACGTGCGTAACCGCTCAGCGGCTTGTCGGCAGCAAAGTGCACATCGCGCTCGATCGGCAGCCCCCAGCGCCCCCGGAAGGCTTCCAGCTCCGCCAGGCTCACATACCCGAGTTCGGGAAAGCCCAACCCCAGGTCGCACAACCCGAAGGCGATGTCCTCCGCATCGAGTTCGCTCAGCAGCCAGGTCGCACCCGCGTGCGGCGTGAAGAGTTTGACCACCGGCTGCGGATCGAACCGGGGATCCTCGGCCGAAGCCAGGCGGTTGGCCAAAAGCTGCGCGCGCAGCGCGTCGTTCAGAAGTGTCGTCATGGCGGTCTCTCCTTGGAAGGATGCAGGGGCGGAATTGCCCGAGACCGAGGCCCGCACGCCGCAGCGCAGCCGTCAGGGTTCGCAGACGGCCGCAGGCCGCCAGAGCACACCGTGCGCGCAGACCTTGACTGCGAGAACGACGTGCAACCATGAGAGGGAACCTGTCTCTTATACACATCTCCGAGCCCACGAGACGAGTCATAGGATCTCG
>NZ_CEEDFC010000021.1:0-147522 GCF_979254005.1 Variovorax sp. AC103
ATACGAGATCCTATGACTCGTCTCGTGGGCTCGGAGATGTGTATAAGAGACAGCCCTGGACCCGCCCGCGCCTTCGCGCGCAGGCGTTCCCTTGGCACGGACCGGACCCTGCTTGGGAATGCCGAGTTCGGGCGGAATCGGGTCGAGGTCGAGCACGTCGCGAATGAAAAGGCGAAGCGATACCACCAGTTCAGCCGTTTCCACGGGCCGTCCCGCCACCATGTCGTTGGCCGCGCCGGCGGCAAGGCGCACCTGCGTCTCGGTGCCCAGCAGGATCACGTCGGACAGCGCCGCCTCGACCGTGTCCCGAGTGCGCCGGCGCCGGTCCGACGCGGCAAGGGCGGCGGCCTCGGCGCCTTCGCGCGTGCGCAGCTCGCGCAAGTGGCTGGGGTCCACCGACAGGTCCCCGGTGAAAGAGCCACCCAGCACCTTGTAGGCAGCGATGAGCGTCTTGAGCCGCTCGTTGATCTGGCGGTTCGCACGCTCGCGCCGTTGCTGCACGCCGTGCATCACGGCGAGGCGGATGCCCACGGCCACCAGGGAGACGACGATCAGGCCGAGCAGCGTGGTCAGCAGGCCTTGCCAGGAACTGAAGTCGAGTGAATTGCGCATGGTCCCGAACGATCATAGGCGCGCATGCCCCGGGGCAGCGCCCGGCGGTCGCAACCCGCGCCACGGTCCTACACAGCCGCGGGCGCGGCCGCCACCTCGGCCAGCGCCCTAGCGAACAGTTCGTTGCGGTGGTGCAGCCCCATGCGTTCGAAGGCGCGGTTGCGGTAGGTCTTCACCGTGCCGGCCGAGATGCCGAGGTCGGCGGCGATGCCGTCGTAGGTCCAGCCGCGCAGCAGCCGCTGGCACACCTCGCGCTCGCGGCGCGGCAGGTCGGCCAGCGCGGCGGGTTCGGGGTTGAGCGTGACGTCATGAGCCGCCTGCGTTGCTTCCAGGTGCTGCGGCGCCGTGAGCCGCAGATGCAGTTGCACCGTGGCCAGCAGCGGCGGCGCCAGGCTGCACAGCAGGTCGACCTCGTCGTCACGGAACGACGGCTGTTCCATGCCACGGTAGAGGTTCACCGCCAACACGCCGCCTGGGCCGCCGCCGCCGAGCGCATCGCCCGCCACCAGCGACACGCGCTCGCGCAGGCCGTGGCGGATGTAGATGGCCTTGCGGTGCTCCAGCGGAATTTCGCGCGCATGCCAGCGCGTGACCACGGCGTCGCCGCCCTCGGTGACCTCGCGGGCCGCGAGAAAGGTGCGGTCGCGGCTGTACAGGCCCTGGCGGTACACGCGCCACGAATCGCGCGTGCCGTCGGCGATGCCGAAGGCGCCGCCGCCGTAGCTCTGCGGCGGCGCATCGGGAAACAGCTTGTAGATCGACATCCAGCACATCGGCAGAATGCGGTTGAGCTCGATCAGCGCCTTGGCGCTGAAATCGGGCTGGCCGGTGCAGCCGATGACGCCGGCCAGCGCCAGGCTCGCGCGCTCCGACGCGGTCGCGAGGGGGGCCGGCGCGGGTCGGTGCTTGAGGGGTATCAGGTCCATGGGGCCAAGCTAGCGCGTGCCGCGTGTTCTTCCATCGGGATTGACCCTGTTCCAGCCTGTTCCGGCGGCCCTCAACGGCAACCGAAGCTGGCCGCGTCCTCGATGCTGCCGCTGCCGTTGTAGCGCGACTGCTTCGGCCATGCGCACAACGGACGCGTGCGGCCCGGCGTGGTCACCTCGCGGTTCTCGGGCCGGGCGCGCGCCACGATGCGCTCGGGCGGCTGGCCTTTCTCGACCCAGTTCACCAGCGCGCCCAGGCCGTCGTACTGGTCGGTGGCCGGGCCGCCCGCGCAGTGCGCCATGTTGGGCACGGTGAACAGGCGGGCCATGGCGTCGGTCCTGCCGCCGTAGCGGTCGCGCAGCTGGCCCAGGTAGCGCACCGTGTCCTTCACCGAGAACACCGGGTCGCTCACGCCGTGGAAGAAGAGCATCTTTCCGCCGTGGCGCGCAAAGGCGTCAACGTTCGGCGAATCGGCCACCTCCCATTGGATGGCCGACTGCGTGAAGGTGGCGTTCGACGCATGCACTTTGGCGCTGTCGCGTGCCACGTCGTAGGCCAGCGCGTGGCCGTAGAAATCGGCCGTCACCGTGGGCGGGGTACTGAAAACCATGGCCAGAGCGCCGGTCATCAGCGTGATGTTGCGCGCATTGGGCACGGCGCCAGGCGCGTCGCCGAACTTCCAGCGCGTCCACTCCTGCGAGTGCAGGCCGGCGTCGAAGGTCCAGTCGCTGTAGATCGGGCGGCCGTTCGCGTCCTTCGGGCCCGCGAAGGACTTCGCGAGCGCATCGACCTGCGTGCCGCTCAGGCATTGCGCGGTCTTGCCGCCGGTGCACCGCAGTGCCTCGGGCTTGAACTTGCAGGCGGGCCAGTTGTCGACGATGCCGTCCCGCAGGCCGTCGAGCGCGTCGCACTGGTTGAGCACCTCGGTCGTCAACAGCTTCATGTCGGCCGGCGAGAACGCGGCCGAGAGCACCGGGCGGCCGTTCACCAGGGGCGCATTCTCAGCGGCGGCCCTGGCGTAGAGCTGCGTGTCGTACACCGCCTGCACCGAGGCCAGCGGCACGCGGTAGGCCGGCGCGGAGGCGATCACGCCGTCGAACATGTCGGGGTACCGCTGCGCCATCATCAGGGCCTGCCGCCCGCCGTTGGAGCAGCCCACGAAATAGGAATGCTCGGGCGCCTTCGCGTAGTGCGCGGCAATCAGCGCTTTGGCCACGCGGCCGGTCTGCGCCATCGAGTTGTAGCCGTTGTCCAGCCGCGCCTGCGGGTCGAGGCCGAAGCGGTACGGGCCGTCGGGACCGGGCTCGTCGATGTGGCCCGTGTCCGTGAACACCACCGCATAACCCTGAAGCAAGGCGTTGCTCGTGTTGCCGCCGCCGGTGAGCTGGCCGACCGCGTCGCGCAAGGTGCCGTCGGTGCCGCCGCCGCCCTGGAAGAAGAAGCGGCCGTTCCAGGCCGCGGGCATGCGCAGGTCGAAGCCGATGGCGTAGGGCTTGCCGTCGATGCCGGTGCGCTCGTTGATCTTGCCCTGCACATGGCAATGCGCGGGCACCGGCGCCGTGGAACCGGGCGCGCCGGGCTGCACGCCGGTGAGCTGGATGTCGCCTGCGGGCACCGTCTCGCTGAGCGTGAGGCGCGTGCCCGTGGGCACTGCGGCGGCCAGCCGTGCGCAGGCCAGCGGCGCGTTCGATGCGCCCGTGGAGACGGACCCACCCGTGTCGATGCCCGAGCAACCCGCTACCAGCAGCACACCGGCCGCGAGAAGGTGCGCTCGCATGCTCAGTCTCCCTTGAAGCCGGTGGCCGCCACCACCTTCTGCCAGCGCACGGTCTCGGTGGCGATCATGCGGCGCGTGTCCGCCGCGCTGGTGCCCGCGATGCTGAAGCCGGCCTCCTCCAGCCGGCGGCGCACCTCGGGCGACTGCACGGCCGCCACCACCTGCACGTTGAGCTTGTCGATCACCGCCTGCGGCGTGCCCACGGGCACGAACAGCGCGAACCACGCCGAGAAATCGGCCTTGGGAAAGCCCGATTCGGTGAACGTGGGCACCGCCGGCAGCAGCGGCGAACGCTGCGGCGCGGTGGTGGCCAGCGCGCGCATCTTCTCGCCCTTGACCTGCGCCATGGCCAGCGCGGTGGACACGAAAGCCGCCTGCACGTCGCCCGCGATGATGGCCGTCACCGCATCGCCGGTCGCGCGAAAGTGCACCGGCTCCACCTTGAAGCCGCCCTGCTCCGCGAACATCTCGGCGCCGAAATGGCCGGGCGTGCCCGCGCCGAAGGTGCCGAAGTTGACCTTGTCCTTGTCCGCCTTGGCCATCTTCACGAAATCGGCCACCGTCTTCGCGGGCGACGAGTTGGGCACCACCAGGATGAAGTCCGTGCGCACCACCTCCGACACCGGCACCAGTTCGCGCGCCGGGTCGTAGGGCAGCCTGGAGAACGCGGCCGGCGCGATGCTGATGGCGCTCACGTCGGCAATGAGCAGCGTGTAGCCGTCGGCCGGGCTCTTGGCGACGAACTGCGCGGCGATCTGCCCGCCCGCGCCGGCGCGGTTCTCGATGACCATCGGCTGCCCGATGGTCTCGCCCAGCCGCTGGCCGAGCACGCGCGTGAGCACGTCGGGACCGGTGCCGGGCGCAAAGCCGACGGCCAGGCGCACCGAACGCGACGGGTAGGCCTGCGCGGTCTGGGCAAGGGCGAGCGGTGGGCAGGCCAGCGCCAGGGACGCCGCGGCGCCCGCGGTGAGGCACGCTCTTCTGGACATCGGCTTGGGGTTCATCGGTTTGTCTCCGTTGGTTCTTGAATCGAATGTGCGCGAAGGGCCGGGCTCACCGGCCCTTGTAGTCGGGGCTGCGCTTTTCCATGAAGGCGCGCGGCCCTTCGCGTGCGTCGGCGCTGGCGAACACGGCCTTCTTCGCACGGTCTTCGAGCCGGTAGCCGACATCCAGCGGCACGCCGTTGGCTTCCATCACCGTCTGCTTCACGGCCTGCACCGCGAGCGGCCCGTTGACGGCGATCTGCTGCGCGATCTCGTTCGCCTTGGCCATGAGCCGGTCCGCAGGAACCACGTGGTTGACCAGCCCGCACTGCAACGCGGCCTCGGCGTTCATGGGCCGGCCCGTGAGCATGAATTCCATCGCCCGCGCATGCCCGATCTGCCGCGGCAGCCGCACCATCGAGCCCGCGAAGGGAATCAGCGCGCGCTGCACTTCGGGCAGACCGAAGCTCGCATGCGCGGCGGCAATGCGGATGTCGGTGCCCAGCATCGTCTCGAAGCCCGCGGCCATGCAGGCGCCATTGATGGCCGCGATCACCGGCTTGTGCAGCGCGAAGTCGCGCAGCGACGAGGCCGCCAGCACCAGCGGGTCGGCGAGCATGCGGTGCTCGAAGGCATCGGCCGGCGCGCGGTCACCGGTCATCAGCGGCAGCGTGGTCGCCAGGTCGCCGCCCGCGCAGAAGGCCAGCTCCCCCGCGCCTGTGAGGATGGCCACGCGCAGGGCTGCGTCGGCGCGAAAATCGACGAAGGCGTCGGCCAGCAGGCACAGCATGCGCGGCGTGAGCGCGTTGCGCGCCTGCGGCCGGTCGAGCGTGATGGTGGCGACGTGGCCGTTCTTCTCATAGCGGATGTCATCGTTCATTCGACGACCTCCGCGCCGCGCACGGCGGTGCACTCTTCGACGCGCGCTTGCTCGGGGCGGCCCGGCGCGGCGCTCATGCCTCGGCTCCTTCGGCGGTGCCGACACGGCAGTTCAGCGCGAACACACCGAGCAGCCTGCGCACCTGCGCGGCGGTGCCGGGGTCGTCGCCGGCGAGCGTGCAATGCACCACCAGCCCCTTGCCCTCGGCGCGCACGTCGACGTGCACCTTCGACGCCAGCGCGCTGCGCGCGAGCCGGTCTTGCACCACCCAGCGGATCGCCATGGCGCGCAGCGTGGGCTTGTAGAGCTTGCCGATCGCGGTGACAGGTAACGCGTCGAGGATGAAGATGGCTTTCGGAAACGCGGGGCGCTCGGGAATGCGCGCCTGCGCGAACGCGGCCAGCTGCTCGCTGCCGACCGAGCGGCCCGGGCGCAGCGACACATAGGCCACCGGCACCTCGCCCGCGTATTCGTCGGGCGCGCCGACGGCCGCGGCCAGCAGCACGTCGGGGTGGGCCATGAGCGCGTCCTCGATCACCACGGGGTCGATGTTGTGGCTGCTGCGGATGATCAGGTCCTTCGAGCGCCCGGTGACGAACACCCGCCCCTGCGCATCGATGCGGCCGACGTCGCCGGTCACCAGCCAGCCACCCTCGACGAGCACGCCGGCGTTGTTGTCCGCATCGGTGTAGCCCGGCCCCACGTTCGGGCCTTGTATCTGCAGGATGCCCTCTTCACCTTCCTTGCCAGTCGCCAGTGGGGCGCCCGTGTCATCGGCCACGCGCACGCGGGTGAACGGCAGCGGCCAGCCGACCGAGCCCGCCACGCGCGGCGCGCCCACCGGCTCGATGGCGATCACGCCGCCGCACTCGGTCATGCCCAGGATGTTGCGCACCGCAATGCCCAGCCGCTGCTCGAAGGCCTCGGCCAGGTCCGACGGCAGCGGCGAGCCGCCCGTGAGCAGGCAGCGCACGCGCGACAGGTCTTCGCCGTTGCGCGGCACTCCCAGCAGCGTGGACATGACGGTCGGCACCGCCGCCAGCAGCGTGACGCGGTGCAGCGCCACGAACTGCCAGTAGGCCTGCATGAAGGCCGTGTTGCGCAGGCCCAGCAGCGTGGGCAGCACCACCTCGCCGCCTGAAAGCAGGGTCGACAGGCCGTAGACGAAGGAGCCCGCCACATGGAACAGCGGGAAACCGTTGAGCACCACGTCGTGCTCCGTGGTGCCGTACATGCGCGCCCCGCCCCAAGCCGCATGCAGCTGGTTGCCGTGCGTGTGCTGCGCGAGCTTGGGCCGGCCGGTGGTGCCGCCGGTGTGGAACAGCGCGGCGATGCGGTGGGCATCGGGTTGGCGCGTGCGCTGCAGCGGCGCGTCCGAGTGGGAGGCCAGCAGCGCATCGAAGTCGAGCGTTCCTTGCGCCCCTGCCGCACCTTCCGCACCTTCCGCTCCGCCGACCGCGATCACATGCGCCAGCGACCTGCAGCGGCTGCGCAGGCCGGGCACGCGGCGCCAGATGTCCAGCTCGGGGTTCGGCCCCAGCGCAACCAGCACGTTGACCTGCGCGGCGTCGATCAGTTCGGCGATGTGTTCCTCGCCCAGCAGGTAGTTGATGGGGCAGGCCACGCCGGCCGCCTCGGCGCCCCACAGCGTGAAGTAGGCCTCGGGAATGGCGGGCAGCAGGAAGGCGACCCGAGGCTCGGCGTCGCCGCACAGCGCGGTGAACGCACGGGCCGCGCGGCGCACCTGCGCCACCAGTTCCGCGTGCGTCCAGCGCGCGGGCGGCACCGAGGGGTCGGCGCTGCGGATGTAGGTGATGGCGGCCCGCTCGGGGTGCCGCCGCGCCGCGTCCTCCAGCGCATCGAGCACATCCGCATGCGGCATGAAGTCCGCATAGGGTGCATGTTCGATCCGCCGGATGTCTTCCAGGCTGCCGATGCCAGTTGCTGCTCTCAAACGCGCGCTCCCAAGTCGGGGGTGACCCGTTGCCGGGCAAATGTCTGACGGGAGCGTAAGCAGGCGGCGACGCGGCGTCTGTCCGCCGCGATGGGGACAGGCTTACCCTGGGACGGCCACGCCTTCGCTCGCACGCACGCCGTAGCGCGCCGCGGGCGCGGTGCTCGACAGCCGTGCCGACATCGCGCGGCGCGCCGCCTCGAAGGCGTTCCACTCGTCCTGGTCCGGCAGCGCGGGAATCGTGACCTGCTCGCCCAGGTCGAGCCCCGCGAGCGCCGCATCGACCATGTTCTCGGCCGTCATCACGATCTCGCTCGGCAGGTGCTGCACCGGCAGGCCGGCGATGCCCCAGAACTCGGTGGCCGTGGCGCCCGGCAGCACCGCCTGCACGCGCACGCCCTTGCCGGCCAGTTCGTGCTGCAGCGACTGGCTCAGTGCGAGCACGAAGGCCTTGCTGCCGCCGTACACGCCGTTGAGCGTTTCGGGCGAGACGGCCACGATGGAGGCGATGTTCACCAGCGTGCCCGCGCCGCGCGCCACGAAGCCCGGCACCGCCGCATACGTGAGCCGCGTGAGCACGTTCACGTTGAGCGCGATCATGTCTTCCATCTTGTCGATGTCGGACGCGAGCAGCGGTGCGGTGGCGCCCACGCCGGCGTTGTTCACCAGCAGCGTGATGTCGCTGCGCGTGCGCAGCACGGCCTCGACGCGCGCGATGTCGCCCTTGTTCCTGAGGTCCGCGGGCAGGACCTCGACCTTGCGCCCGGTCTCGCCCGCGAGCCGGTCCGCCAGCGCGGCCAGGCGTTCGCGGTTGCGCGCCACCAGGACCAGGTCGTAGCCGCGGCGCGCCAGGCGGTCGGCGTACACGGCGCCAATGCCCGACGATGCGCCGGTGATGAGGGCGGTGCCCTTTGTCGATGCAGTCATGAAAACTTCCTTTGTCGCCACACGGTGGTGCGGCCGTGGGGGAAGTTTGTTCCTTGGAGGCGATGGCGTAAATGTCATATAAGCCACCTTTCAGGACATCGGGTGTTTCAGGCCCCGGCCCCCTGCAGGCGCGCCACGCGGCGCACGCTCTGCGGCGGCTGGCCCAGCGTGCGCAGGAAGGCGCGGCGCATGCGCTCGGGGTCGCCGAAGCCGGTCTCGAGCGCCACCACGCCCAGCGCAAGGCTGCCTTCGTCGATCAGCGCACGCGCAGCTTCCACCCGCAGGTTTTCCACGGCGTGCGCGGGCGACTGCCCCGTCTCGGCCTTGAAGGCGCGGCTGAACTGGCGCGGGCTCAGGTGCGCCACCTCGGCCAGTTCTTCCACCGACAGCGCGTCGCGCAGGTTGGCGCGCGCATGCACCAGCGTCTGCTGGATGCGGTCGGAGCGGGGTTCCAGCGCCAGCAGCGCCGAGTACTGCGACTGCCCGCCCGCGCGGCGGTGGTACACGACCAGCTTCTTCGCGATGAACCGCGCCGCCTCCACGCCCAGGTCTTCCTCCACCAGCGCCAGCACCAGGTCGATGCCCGCCGTCATGCCGGCGGAGGTCCACACCGGCCCGTCGTTGATGAAGATGCGGTCGGGCTGCACCTTGATCGCCGGATGGCGCTTCTGCAGCTCCTGCGCAAAGGCCCAGTGCGTGGTGGCGCGGCGCCCGTCGAGCAGCCCCGCGTCGGCCAGCCCGAAGGCGCCCGTGCAGATGCTGGCCACGCGGCGCGCGCGGCGCAGGGCCGCGCGCAGGAAGCGGCACATCTTCTCGGAGGTGGGCTCGATGGTGAGCGCGCCGGTCATCAGCAGCGTGTCGAACCTGGCCGCGGTGAAGCGCTTGCTGTCGGTCGACAAGCCCGACGAGCTGGCCACGAGGCCGCCCTCTTCCGACAGCAACTCGACCTTGTAGAGGGTCTTGCCCGCATGCATGTTGGCAAGCTCGAACGCCGCGATGGCCGCAAGGTCGAGGATCTGGAAACCGGGGAAGACGAGCACGCCGATGCGTTTCATGGCCATGTCCTGAAAAGGGGGTTGTCTGTCATTCGCGACGAGAGGGTAAGCCTTGCCGCCCGACCGGGCCGGCGGCAGGGCCATGCGAAGCGCGCTTGCGCACAATGGCCGCATGCCCGATCTCCGCGAATTGACCCGCCAGTTTCCCCGCCCCGGCCGGCTCGACGCCGTGCTGCTGCGGCCCGCACGCCGTGCGCCCGTGCAATCGGTGGATGAAGCGGTCGCGCTCGAAGGCCGGGGCCTGCAGGGCGACCGCAGCAGCGGTGCGGCGCAGCCTGGCGGGCGCCGGCAGGTCACGCTGCTGCAGGCGGAGCACCTGCCGGTGATTGCAGCGATGTGCGCGCGGGCCGAGGTCGGGGCGGACGTGCTGCGCCGCAACCTGGTGGTGTCGGGCCTGAACCTGATCGCCGCGCGCTCGCTGTTTCGCGACCAGCCGCTGGTGCTGTGCATCGGCGCCGAGGTGCTGCTGGAAATCAGCGGGCCGTGCGAGCCCTGCTCGCGCATGGAAGAAGCGCTCGGGCCCGGCGGCTACAACGCGGTGCGCGGGCACGGCGGGCTGACGGCGCGGGTGCTGCGGGGCGGGGTCTTGCGGCGGGGAGATGCGGTGGTGTGCCGGCCGGGCGCAGCGGCGGGCATGTCCATGGAGGACAGCAGATCCACCGGGAACTGAACCGGATGTTCCGGCCTTCGCATCTGCGCCCGGGCTTGCAGACCGAGGCCCACGCCCCCCGCGATGGGTGCCGCCGCCATCCGGCAGGCGCCAACCGGGCCGCCGCGTCACACAATGGCCGCTCCCCATGACGCACCCGACCTCAACGAACGCGCCCGCGGCAGAAGCCGCAGCGGCCACCACCCCTCACA
Organism: Variovorax sp. AC103; assembly: GCF_979254005.1. Taxonomy (NCBI): domain Bacteria; kingdom Pseudomonadati; phylum Pseudomonadota; class Betaproteobacteria; order Burkholderiales; family Comamonadaceae; genus Variovorax; species Variovorax sp. AC103. The sequence goes on from NZ_CEEDFC010000021.1 coordinate 9,977, forward strand.
TCCACACCCACATCCACTGGCAGCGCAACCTCGCGGTGTGCATGTTCGGCTCCTTCACCACCATCATCGCGATGACGCTGCTGCTGCCCTTCCTGCCGCTGTACGTCGAGCAGCTGGGCGTGAAGGACCATGCGGCCATCGTGCAGTGGTCGGGCGCGGCCTATGGCGCCACCTTTCTGAGTGCCGCGCTGGTGGCGCCGCTGTGGGGCCGGCTGGCCGACCGCTACGGGCGCAAGCCGATGCTCATTCGCGCGAGCCTGGGCATGTCGGTGGCCATGGCGCTGATCGGCCTGGCGGGCAACGTGTGGCAGCTCGTGGGGCTGCGGCTGCTGGCCGGCCTGCTGGGCGGCTATGCCTCGGGCTCGATGGTGCTTGTGGCTACGCAAACTCCCAAGGAGCGCACCGGCTGGGCGCTGGGCACCATGTCCTCGGCCATCATGGCGGGCAACCTGGTGGGGCCGCTGGTGGGCGGCGTGCTGCCGCCGCTCATCGGCATTCGCGCGACCTTCTTCGCGGCGGGCGCGATGATCTTCGTGGCCTTCCTGGCGACGGCCTTCCTCATTCGCGAAGACAGGAAGACGCCGGCCGGCAAGAAGCAGCCGCACGCCGCCGACAGCGGCTGGGCCGCCGTTGCGGACAAGCGCCCGCTCGTCGCCATGCTGTTCACCGGCATGCTGCTGATGCTCGCCAACATGTCGATCGAGCCGATCATCACCGTGTACGTGGCCACGCTGGTCGACGACCCGAACCGCGTGACGATGATGGCGGGCCTGGTGATGTCGGCCGCCGCGCTCGGCAGCATTCTTTCGGCCTCGCGGCTGGGCAAGCTGGCCGACCGCGTAGGGCACTGGAACGTGATCGTCGGCTGCCTGGCGGTGTCGGCGCTGCTGCTGGTGCCGCAGGCCTTCGTCACGGCGGGCTGGCAGCTGGTGGTGCTGCGCTTCCTGATGGGGCTCTCGCTCGGCGGGCTGCTGCCGTGCATTGCCAGCGTGATCCGCCACAACGTGCCCGAGCGCGTGGCCGGCAACATGCTGGGCTACTCGACCTCGGCGCAGTACACCGGCCAGGTCGCGGGACCGTTGCTGGGTGGCTTCGTGGGCGGGCACATCGGCATGCGCGCCGTGTTCCTCGGCACCTGCGTGCTGATGGCCGCGGGCGCCGGGTGGAACTGGCTGGCCAAGCGGCGTCATCCATAGCGAGACGGCGAGACGGCGAGACAGCGAGCGGCGCGCGCAGCTACTCGCGGATCGTCACGCTGCGGTAGGCCGCGTCGGCCTCGATCTGCGCTTGCGAGAACGGCATGCGCAGCCACTGCCCCGCGCTGTAGGCGCGCGTGTAGTCGGCGTGGTGCGCCGAGGCGGGGTCGTCCGACAGCGAGAAAGTCAGGAAGGTGTGGGCTTCCACACCGCCCTGAGGGAACCGCACGATCTGCATGTAGCTGTTGCCGTTCGGGTTGCCGTCCATGCCGTAGCCGCCCCGGTCGAGGCGGTTTTCCGAACACACGATGGTGAAGTAGCCCTGGTCGTCGCAGCCGCCCGACAGCGGAATCTTCCGGCCGTTGCGCGTCACGAACAGGGTGTCGCCGCGCGGGGCGTCCAGCGCGTAGCCGCTCGCCTGCACGCGCAGCAACGCCGCGCCGAAGGCCTGGCGCAGGTCCTCGGCGGCCGATGCCTGAAGACCGCGCGGCGTGCCGAGCGGGTCGCTCGCGCTGAAGGGCACGGCGTAGAGCCGGGCCGCGGGCAGCAGTTCGGCGCGCGCCCAGAACTCGTCCCACACGTGGGCGCCGCGCGCCGACGCCGTGCCGGTGTCGTTCCAGGCCTTCAGCACCGCGCAGGCGGGGCCGGTGTCGACGCTGCGCGGCGGCGAGAACGCCTCGCCGGTCTGCGGGTCGGCCTTGACCGCGATGCGGCGCACGTTGCACACCATGGCCAGCGCGCGGGCCTTGAACAGCTCGGCGGTGTAGGCGCGGCTGTTCAGCGCGGCCCGCTTCACGCCGTCGACCGTTGCGCCGTCAAGCGCCAGCCCCTGCGCGAGCAGATGGCCCAGCCGCGTGCGGAAGGTCTGCGCATTGCTGCCGGCCGGCCCGAAGATGTCCGGGTAGCCCATGAGCGGCGCCTTCGGGTTGGCGAGCCAGTGGCTGTCGTTCATGTTGGCGACGTAGTCGTCGCGCAGCAGGCCGGGCATGCGCGAAGGGCCGATGGCGCCCTGCTGCACCGAGTCGGCATCGCCTTGCCAGTCGCAGGCGCTGCGCGAGCCGTCCAACACCGGCACGCGCGGCATCGCCGCGCCGAGGGCCTGGCCGGCGGGCGGGGTGCAGTCCTTCACCTGCGCGCCCGACACGTTGGGCACCGCGCCGATGTCGGCGTACCAGGCCTGAGCGCTGCCGCGGCCCACGGCCACGGTGTTGACCCAGGGAATGGCGGCCTCTTCGCGCTGCACCGACATCAGCTCGTCGAGCGACTTCGCCTGCCCCCAGCGCAGCCAGGTGCGGAAGGTGCGGTAGTTGTCGGCGTTGATGTCGCGGATGGCGAATGCCGTGGCGGAGTTCCACGCGAGCGCCGGGTCGATCGCGCCCAGATTCACCAGCGGTCCGTAGGCCGAGGTGTAGAGCGTGCGCGTCACGGGCTCGACCGCGCCCGAGGGCTGCTTCACCTGCACCGTGATGACGCGGGCCTGCATCTTCACCGGGCGGCCGTCGCGCAGGTAGCGGGTGGCGTCGCCGGGCGCGAGCTGCAACTGGTACAGGCCGAAGCGCCGCGCCGCCGACACCGTGTGGCTCCACGCCACGTTCTCGTTGAAGCCGATGAGGATCACCGGCACACCCAGGAAAGACGTGCCGCTCACGTCGATCTGCCCCGGAATGGTGATCTGCGCCTGGTAGAAGCGGTCGGGCCCGCGCCAGTACCAGTGCGGGTTGCCGAACAGCAGCGGGCTCGCGTCGCCGGTGGCCGCGGTGCCGAAGCCGATCATGTTGCTGCCCACGCCGGCGGTGCCGCCGACTTCCATCGCCAACTGCCGCGGCGCCGTGTCGCTCAGGCCGTGCGACGACACCTGGGCGCCGGGCGGCACCGCGGTCGCGATGTTGGCGACGAAGTTGCTGTAGCCCGCCGCCAGGTTGGTGGCGTACATGCGGCGGTAGATGTCGCGGGCGGTCACGGGCCGCACCCATGTCTCGTTGCGGCAGGCGTCGTGCGCATGGGCATCGGTTGCCAGGTCGCGCAGATAGCGGTTGTAGCCGGCGGCAAAACCTTCGACCAGGCGCTGGATGCTGGCGGGTTGCGCGCGGGCCATGGCATCGACGTGCTCGGCGTCGAGCACGTGCCTGTGGAAGAAATCGGCATCGATGTTCTTCGGCTGGCCGATGGTGCTCCTGGCCGGCACCTGGGCCTCGGCGCCGAAGAACCGCGAGCGTTCCCCGCCGTAGCTCAGGAAGGCGTCGGCCAAGGTGCAGAGGTTGTCCTGCGCCTGCGCGTAGCCATAGCCATAGCCTGCACCGGCCCAGTCGTCGGCCTTGATGTGCGGCACGCCCATGGCGGTGCGGCGAATCTCGGCCTTGTAGGCGCCATGGGGCGCGGGCGCCGGACGATCGTCGATAGCCGCGCATGCCGCGAGGGCCAGGGCAACGGACACGAGAGAAAGCGGCCGAAGGCCGCGCGAAAATTTGGCGCGCATGCCTGCTGACGTTCTGGCTGCGCTTTTGTTCAGGCGACAGCGCCGCAGCCGGCGCCCAAAGCCTCAGTGCAACGCGCGCTGTCCCCAGGCGTGCGAAGCCTGCGCATCCGCCGTCACGCGCACCTGGCTCGCCAGGAAGGACGGCGCCAAGCCGAAGTAGCGCTGAAAGGTCCGGCTCATGTGCGCCGCGTCGGTGAAGCCGCTGACCAGCGCCACGTCGGTCAGCGCGCGCTGCCCGGTGAACTGCTGCACCGTGCGGCGCACCTTGGTCCACAGCGCATAGCGCTTGACCGACACGCCCACCTGCCGGGCGAACAGGTGCGTCAGCCGGTCGGGCGACAGGCAGGCCACGGCCGCCAGTTCGCGTAGCGCGATCTGCCCCGCGTGCGCGCGAATGGCCCGCAGCACGCGTTCGATGCGCGGGTCGACGGGCGCCTCGCACTCGGGCCCTTCGGTGATGGCCTCGACCATCTTCGCGCTGAGCATCTGCAGGCGGTCGTCTGCCAGGGCGCCGCACTGCGCCGGCGCGAAATCGTCGCGCAGGCGGCCGAAGCGCCGCGCGTCCAGCGGCTGGATGCCGTGGCCGCCCATGCGCCTGGCGAGCATGCGGTAGGCGACGGAGGCCGGGTCGAGGTTGAGCGAAAGCAGCCCGCAGCCGTCGACGTCGAGCCGGCGCGACACATGCGGCGCCACCAGCGCAGCGGTGCAGCGCACGCGCGTGCCGTCGACCGCCTCCAGGGTGAACGGGTGGCCGCTGACCGAGGCCAGCAAGGTGGCCGACGAGCGGGCCGTCAGGCCCGACTGGATCGCCGGCGTGATGTAGAGGAACCGGTCATCCCACAGATGCAGGAAGTTGTGCGTTGCCATGCGGTCTCGCTTCTGTCGTTGCTTTTGTCTTTGTCTCCAGCGGCGGATTCTCACGCATCGGCACCGCCACGGGCTGCACATGCTGGCGCACCGCCTCCAGCAGCAAGGTGGCCAGCCGGCTGGCCGGCGCCTCGGCGTGCGCCTGCGCGCGGTACAGCACGAGCGAGATCTGCGGCAGCGCCGGCAACGACAGCACCGAGCGGTCGAGCGTGCGCACATGCGAGGGCAGCCCGAACGGCGTGCGCACGGTCAGGCCCAGCCCGGCCGAGGTGGCGGCCCACAGCGCGGCCAGGCTGGCGCTGCCGAAGGCCCGGCGCCAGGGCAGGCCGGCGCGGTCGAGCGCGGCGATGACGATCTCGCGCAGCGGGCACGGGGCGTCGAGCATGACGAGCGGCAGCGGCTCCTTGCTCCGGGGCTGCCGCGCGCCGGGGCCGCGGTGCTCGCGCTCCGTCCACCAGGGGGCGTCGACCCGCTCGGGCGCCGTCGGGCCGATCCACAGGAGCGGCAGCTGCGCCACGCGCTCGGCATGCGGCGACAGCGGCTGGTCGCCCACGTCCCACGCCAGCGCCAGGTCGAGCTCGCCGAGCTCGAGCCGCTCGCGCAGCTCGCCGCTGCGCGCCACGCAGGCCTCGATGCGCACCTTGGGGTGGGCGCGCGCAAAACGGCCGAGCACGGCCGGCAGCAGCGTCTCGCCGAAGTCCTCCTGCAGGCCCAGCCGCACCCAGCCCTGCAGGTCGGCGCCGCGCATGGCGGCGCCGGCCTCGTCGTTGAGTTCGAGCATGCGGTGGGCGTAGGCCAGCAGGGTTTCGCCGGCGTCGGTGAGCGCCAGGCCGCGCCCGTCCTTGCGGAACAGCACGGTGCCGGCCTGCGCCTCCAGCTTCTTCAGCTGCGCGCTCACGGCCGAGGTCGAGCGGCCCAGCCGGTCGGCCGCGCGCGCATAGCTGCCGAGCGCGATGCCGGTGGAAAAGGTGCGCAGCACGTCGAGATCGAACATCACCTGGCTCATGTCGTGTCCTTGGAGGGGCTTGGAGGGGCCTGTTTGATCGTCCTGATTTTCAGGACGATAAGCGCATTATTTTCTGATTTTCAAAAGCTTTGCACCAGCGGACACTGCACCGCAACATGACAAATTCGCCCTCTTCCTTATCGCCATCGCCGCGCCACCGCTGGAAGGTGCTGGCCGCCGGCGTGGCCGCCAACGCTGCGTTTTCCGTGGCCTTCAGCGGCATCCCGATGACCGCCGTGCTCATGCGCACCGGCTACCGGCTCGACAACGCCACGCTCGGCCTGGTGCTGGGCCTCATGGGCCTGGGTATCGCGGTGAGCGAGCTGCCCTGGGGCCTGCTGACCGACCGCTGGGGTGACCGGCCGGTGCTGCTCATGGGGCTGGGCAGCACGGCGCTGGCGCTGGCGGCGATGGCGCTGTGGGCCGCGCCGGTGGCGGGGCACATTCCCGGCCTGGGCTGGCTGGCCGCGGGGCTGCTGCTGGTGGGCCTGCTGGGCGGCAGCGTGAACGGTGCGAGCGGGCGGGCGGTGATGACGTGGTTCGACGCCAGCGAGCGCGGCCTGGCAATGAGCATCCGCCAGACGGCCGTGCCGATGGGCGGCGGCATCGGCGCGCTGGTGCTGCCCTTCGTGGCACTGCACTTCGGTTTCGCCGCGCTGTACGGCCTGCTGGCGCTGCTGTGCGTGCTGAGCGCGGCGATGAGCTGGGCCTGGGTGCACGAGCCGCCTATAGCGCCCCGCACCGGCAAGACCGTGGAAGCCGCGGCACCGAAGAGCGGCCCGCTGCGCGACGCACGCGTGTGGCGCATCGTGGCGGGCATCGGCATTCTCTGTGCGCCGCAGTTCGCGGTGCTGTCCTTCGGCACCGTGTTCCTGCACGACTTCGGCCATGCGGGGCTGGCGACGATCACCGCCACCATGGTCTTCACGCAGGTCGGTGCGATGGTGATGCGCGTGTGGAGCGGCCGCTGGACCGACCGCCGGCGCAACCGTCCCGCCTACCTGCGCGCCTGCAGCGCACTCAGCGTGCTGCTGTTCGCCGGGCTCGCGGTGCTGGTGCTGGCCGCGGGCCATGCGAACGGCAGCGCCGCCGATTCACCGGCGCTGCGCATCGCGCTGGTCGTGCTTCTGGGGGTGAGCGGCGTGTGCGTGTCGGCCTGGCACGGCGTGGCCTACACCGAGCTGGCGACGATGGCCGGCGCGGCACGTGCGGGCACCGCGCTGGGCATGGCCAACACCAGCGTGTTCCTGGTGTGCTTCGTCACGCCTTTTTCCATTCCCCACCTGCTGGCGCTGCAGGGCTGGGCGCTGGTGTGGCTCGCGGCGAGCGCGTGCGCGCTGGTGGCGATGCCGCTGCTGGTGCCGCGGCCCGTTGCCACGGACGTCTCTGCAGATCAGAAGCTCGCGAAGACCGCGTTCAGCCGGTCGACGTAAGACCGCTTGGCGGCCTCGTCGATGAAGCTGCCTTCGAAGCTGTTGGCCGCAAGCTGCCAGGCGTGCCGCACGCTCAGGCCGGTGGCAGCGAAGGTCTCGAGAAAATTCTGGTTCATGTAGCCGCCGAAGTAGGCCGGGTCGTCCGAGTTCACGGTGGCGACCAGGCCCGCGTCGAGCAGCGTTCCCAGGTTGTGCTGCGACAGGTCGGGGAACACGCAGAGCTTGAGGTTGGACAGCGGGCACACGGTGAGCGGAATGCGGTCTTGCGCGAGCCGCGCCATCAGCGCCGGGTCTTTCGCGCTCTGCACGCCGTGGTCGACGCGCTCGACCTTGAGCACGTCGAGCGCGCTACACACATATTCGGGCGGCCCCTCTTCGCCCGCATGCGCGACGAGGTGCAGGCCCAGTTCGCGGCAGCGCGCGAACACGCGCGCGAACTTCTCGGGCGGGTGGCCCACTTCGCTGGAGTCGAGCCCCACGCCGATGAATTTTTCGCGAAACGGCAGCGCCTGTTCCAGCGTTTCGAAAGCTTCTTCCTCGCTCAGGTGGCGCAGGAAGCACAGGATGAGCGAGGCGCTCACGCCGAGCTTCGGTTGCGCATCGACGCACGCGCGGTGCAGGCCATTGACCACCGTTTCCATCGGCACGCCACGCGCGGTGTGCGTCTGCGGGTCGAAGAACATCTCGGTGTGCACCACGTGATCGGCCGCGGCGCGCTCCAGGTAGGCCCAGGCCATGTCGTAGAAGTCCTGCTCCTTCAGCAGCACGCTGGCGCCGGCGTAGTAGATGTCCAGAAAGGTCTGCAGGTTGGTGAAGGCGTAGGCGCGGCGCAGCTCTTCGACGCTGGCATAGGGAATGCTTACACCGTTGCGTTGCGCGAGCGCGAAGATGAGCTCGGGTTCGAGCGAGCCTTCGATGTGCATGTGCAGCTCGGCCTTGGGCATGGCGCACAGCAATTCGGGCAGGCGGTCGGCGGCAATGCGGTCGAAGCGCTCGTCGTAGGCGGGACGGAAATCGGTCATGGTGGGGAACGTTGGAACGGACAGCGTGAGGGTGGCGAACAGCATAAAGGCTGTGGTCCCCTGCGGCATACACGAAACCTTACAGCTTCCATCGATGGCAAACCCGCATTTTCAACAAATCGGACAAAGCTTCTATCCATAATCGGCCGCAGCACCGCCAATCGGGTGCTTCACCACTCCTCATCCCGCCCGCCCCTTCATGCGCGCCGAAAGCAGCCCCGTCCCGGCCCCAGGCCTGGCATTTCAACCGGCTTTCCAGCCCGCGGGTGAACCCGCGCCCAAGGACGGGCTCGGCTGCTCGGCCGGTCACCTGAGCAAGGACAGGGACCTGTCGGCCAACGGCGTGCGCATCTACCGCAAAACGGTGGACACGCAGGAGCGCCAGCACGTGGAGACGGCCGCAAGCGGACGCGGCGTGCTCGTGGGCATTTCGCTGCGCGACGGCCACCGCCGGCGGGTGCTGCACACGCACCACGCCGAGTGCCACGACTTCCGCCAGGGCGACATCTACATCCGCGACTTCTGCGACCGCTACCGCGCGGACATGCACAGCGGCTTCGACTTCGTGCTGCTCGAGATCTCGCATCCGGCGCTGGAGCGCGCCATCGACGACAAGCCGGGCCCGCGCGCAGGCGGCCTCGCGGCGGTGACGGCCGTGCGGGACGAGGTGCTCGCCCATCTCGCGCTCGCGCTGGCGCCCGCGCTCGAACACCCCGCGCAGGCCAGCCTGCTGTTCGTCGACCAGGTCTGCCTGGCCATGACCAGCCACCTGGTCGATGCGCACGGCCACACGGCACCGGCCGCCGAGCCCCGCACCCAGCGGGTGCTGTCTCGCTCGCACGAGGCACGCGCCAAGGAAATGCTGCGCGACAAGATCGACGGCACCATCTCCATCGCCGAGATTGCGGACGCCTGCAACCTGTCGCGCAGCTACTTCATCCACGCCTTCCGCGAAACCACCGGCCAGACGCCGCACCAGTGGCTGATCGCGCAGCGGCTGGAGCGCGCGCAGACACTGCTGATGGACTTCGAGCGCCCGCTGGCGGACGTGGCCGCGGCCTGCGGCTTCGCGGACCAGAGCCACTTCACGCGCGTCTTCTCGCAGTACACGGGCACGCCGCCGGGCACCTGGCGGCGAAAGATGCGGGTCGAGCGATAGACGGCCCTTCTTCCCACCCACTCACTCACCCTGCGAGGCCTTGATGAGCGCACTGCCCCACGCGAACCCCCTTCTCGTGCCCGACCGGGCCACCGAGCACATCCTCGGGCCTGACGCGGCCCCGGTCACCATCATCGAGTTCGGCGACTTCGAATGCCCCTCGTGCCGGCAGGCGCACCCGGCCGTGCAGCTGCTGCTGTCGCACTTCGCGCACCAGGTGCGCTTCGTGTTCAGGCACTTTCCGCTGCGCGAGGTGCATCCGCACTCGGAGCTGGCGGCCGAAGCCTCCGAGGCGGCCGGTGCGCAAGGCAAGTTCTGGCCGTACGCCGAACTGCTGTTCAACCACCAGAGCCATCTGGACGCCAGCCACCTGGACACCTATGCCAAGCAGCTGGGCCTGGACATGCCGCGCTTCGACAACGAGCTGAAGGACAGCGTGTACCGCCAGCGCGTGCAGGAGCAGATGGAAATCGGGCGCCGGCTGACCGTGCGCGCCACCCCCGCCTTCTATGTGAACGGCACCTTCACGGATGTGTCTTTCGGGCTACAGCAATTGCGCGACGCCGTCGAGCGCGCGCTGAAGTAGCAACGCTTCAACCGGTGGCCTTCACGGCCTCCACCAGGAAGCGCACGAAGGCCTTGCCCGCATCGGGCAGCGGCCGGCCGGCCATGGTCTCGATCTCGAGGTGGCGCTCGTTCATCTCGCGGTCTTTCAGGGGAATGGCCACCAGCGCCTTGCTCTGCAGCAGCGTGCGCATCGACAGCGCGCCATAGAAGGCGATGCTGCCGCCGCCGGCCGCCGCGAAGCTCAGCAGCGCATTCGCATGGTTGCTGGACATGGCCTGCGCATAGCGCAGCCCCTGCCGGGCGCAGCTGGCGTCGAGCAGGCGCCGTATCGAGCTGTCTTCCTGCGGCAGCCCCAGCGGGTAGGCCACCACCTGGCGCAGCGCCAGCTGCCGCTGCACCGCCAGCGGATGGTCCTTGGCCATCACGGCCAGGATGGGGCTGGGGTGCCGCAGCTCGATCTCGATGCCGGGCTCGGGCGCCGCGCTCAGGGTGATGCCCACGTCGGACTCGCCGTCGCGCACCCGCCTGGAAATGTCACCCGGCGAACACACCTCCAGGTGGAAGCGGATGCCCTCGTGCTTGCGCCGGAAGCGCGCGATCAGCGTCGGGATGAAGTCGAACGCGAAGCCCTCGGTGCTCGCCACGCGCACATGCCCGCTGCGCAGCCCGCGCAGGCCGGCGATGTCGTTGGCCACCCGCTCGATGTCGTGCTGCGCCCGCTTGGCGTGCGCGGCCAGCAGCTCGCCCGCGGCATTGGGCACCATGCCGCGCGCGTGGCGGTCGAACAGCAGCGTGTCGAGCTCGCGCTCCAGCCGCGCCACCTGCCGGCTCACGGCCGAGGGCGCGACGTTGAGCCTGAGCGCGGCGTCCTTCACGGAGCCGGTTTTCACGACCTCGAGAAAGTAGCGCACGGCGGTTTCCTGCAAGGCGCGAAGCGACATGAAGTGTCCTGTGTGCGGGGTCTGGTGCGACCCGTGTCGATTGCCGATTCGGCAACGCAGGATTCTAAACATTGCGCTTGTGGCAGCTGCCTGCGGCTCCTAGGATGGCCTTGCACTTCCCTCGATTCCCAGGAGTTAACCGATGAACCGTCTCCCGCTCATGGCTGGCATGGCACTGTTGTGCGGCCTTGAACTCGGCGCCGTGCCGCTGACCGCCGCTGCCGCCGAGACGGCCTTTCCCACGCGACCGATCACGCTGGTCATACCGTTTCCGCCCGGGGGCGCGACCGACGTCAACGGCCGCGTCATCGCGCAGCGGCTCGGCAAGGAGCTGGGCCAGCCCGTGGTCATCGAGAACCGCGCCGGCGCGGGCACCGTGATCGGCGCGAGCTACGTGTCGAAGGCGGCACCCGACGGCTACACGCTGCTGGTCAGCTCGGGCACCACCTTCACCGTGAACCCCGCCATCCGCCCCAACCTGCCGTACGACCCGGTGAAGGGCTTCGACCCGATCGGCATCGCCGGGCGCACCGGCCTCATCCTGCTGGCCAACAGCGACGTGCCGGTCAAGACCGTGCAGCAGTTCGTCGACTACGTGAAGGCCTCGCCCGGCAAGTACTCGTACGGCTCCTTCGGCACCGGCACCACCGCGCAGTTCGCCGGCGAAAGCGTGCTGCATGCCGCCGGCCTGAAGATGACGCACGTGCCCTACAAGGGCAGCGCCCCGGCCATGACCGACCTGATGGGCGGGCAGATTCCGTTCAGCATCGACACCGTGAGCGCGGCGATTCCGCAGCTCAAGAGCGGCAAGATCAAGGCCATTGCGCTCACCACCGCCAAGCGCTCCGCGCTGCTGCCCAACGTGCCCACCATGGCCGAGAGCGGCTACCCCGGCATCGACATGGACACCTGGCTCGCGCTGGTGGCCCCCAAGGGCCTGCCCGCCGACGTGAAGGCAAAGCTCGAGAAGGCGCTGGCCGTGACCATTGCCGACCCCGACACGCGCGCCAAGCTGCTGGCCCAGGGCCTGGAGCCGGCCTACAGCAACGCCGCCGCGACGAGCGAGCTCATCAACCGGGAGCTGCCGGTGATGCGCGCCGTGGCGGCGCGCGCGAACATCACGGCCGACTGATGAACCCGACCGACACATCGCACGACTCCGGCGCAACGGGCACCGAGCTCGTCGAGCAATCCGCCGTCGAGTTGCGCCGCCTGATCGGCACCAAGCAGGTCTCGCCCGTCGAACTGCTGGAGGCCTGCATCGCGCGCATCGAGCGCGTGAACCCCTTCGTCAACGCGGTGACCGCCACCTGCTTCGAGCGTGCGCGCACCGAAGCCGCAGCCGCCGAAAGCGCCGTCATGCGCGGCGACACGCTCGGCCTGCTGCACGGCCTGCCGCTGGGTGTGAAGGACCTGGAGCCCACCGAGGGCCTGCTCACGACCTGGGGCTCGGCCATCTACCGCGACCACGTGCCGACCGAGGACATCGAGCTCGTGGCGCGCCTGCGCCGCGCGGGCGCCATCGTGGCGGGCAAGACCAACGTGCCCGAGATGGGCGCCGGCGCCAACTCGCGCAACGAGGTGTGGGGCGCCACCGGCAACCCCTTCGACCCGAACCTCAACGCCGGGGGGTCGTCCGGCGGCTCCGCGGCCGCGCTGGCGTGCGACATGCTGCCGGTGTGCACCGGCTCCGACACCGGCGGGTCGCTGCGCATTCCGGCGGCCAAGTGCGGCGTGGTGGGCTTTCGGCCGTCGCCCGGGGTCGTGCCCAGCGTGCGCAAGCCGCTGGGCTGGACGCCCATCTCGGTGGTCGGCCCCATGGGCCGCACCGTGGACGACGCGTGCCTGCAACTGGCGGCCTCCGCCGGCATGCACGCCGGCGACCCGCTCACCTATCCGCTGGACCCGCTGTCGTTCCTGGCGCCGGCGCACGTCGACCTGGCCACCCTGCGCGTGGCATGGACCGAAGACTTCGGCACCTGCGCCGTGGACGACGGCATCCGCGCCGCCTTCCGCCAGAAGATCGAGGCCATGCGGCACCTGTTCCGCCGCTGCGACAAGGTCGAGTTCGACCTGGGCGAGGCGCACCGCTGCTTCGACGTGCTGCGCGCCGAGGCCTTCGTGGCCGGCATGCACGCGGCCTACGAGCGCGACCCCGACAGCCTGGGTGCGAACCCGCGCGCCAACTACGAGATGGGCGCGCGCATGAGCCTGCTCGACAGCGCCTGGGCGCAGGCCGAGCAGACGCGCCTGCTCAAGCGCTTCCAGGCCACCTTCGCCGACTACGACCTGGTGCTGTCGCCCACCACGCCGGTCACGCCCTTTCCCTGGACGCAGCCGTACGCCAGCCACATCAACGGCGAGCCGCAGGCCAACTACTACCGCTGGCTGGCGCTGACCTATGTGGTCACGCTGACCACGCACCCCGCCATTTCACTGCCCTGCGGGCTCGACCATGCGGGCATGCCGTTCGGGCTGCAGGTGGTGGGCGGCTTCAGGGCGGACCACCGGGTGCTGGGCGCGGCGCGGGCCATGGAAATGGCTTTCTCGGCGCATGCGCAGTTGCGCCGTCCGCGGCCCGACCTGTCGGCGTTGCGCGCGGCCGAGCCCGCGCTGACGTCGATCGTCAGGACACCGCCGATCTACCAGGGCGCGGGCACGGCGGCGGCCGCTATCTCGGCCGTTTGAAGGCCGTCTGAAGGCCGTCTGAAGGCCCGCCATTCAGCGCAGCAGGTGCGCCGCCACGTCCTCGCCCAAGGCCGCATCCACCAGATGGAAGTGCGCCACCTGCCGCCGCTGGATGGTCTCGGGCACGCCGTCCATCGACGCCGCGATGTTGGCGGCCAGCCGCTGCCGCTCGCCGTCGTCCATGCGCCGGTACAGCGCGGCCGCCTGCGCGTAGTCGCCCAGCCCCTGCCGGTCGTCGAAGCGCGCGGCATCGCCGCTCAACGGCAGCGCGGGCTCCGCCAGCCGGCGGTCGGGTCGCGGGCCGCCGAAGGAGTTGGGCTCGTAGTAGGCATCGGTGCGCGCCGGCACATCCATGCGCATGGCGCCGTCGGCGTGGTAGGTGTGCACCTCGGACCTCGGCCGGTTCACCGGCAGCGCCGCGTGGTGCGTGCCCACGCGGTAGCGCTGCGCGTCGGCATAGGCCAGCAGGCGTCCCTGCAGCAGCTTGTCGGGCGAGATGCAGATGCCCGGCACCAGGTGCGCCGGGTCGAAGGTGGCCTGCTCCACCTGCGCGAAATAGTTGTCGGGGTTGGCGTCCAGCGTGAGCAGGCCGAGCTCGACCAGCGGAAACGCGTCCTGCGGCCACACCTTGGTGGGGTCGAAGGGGTTGAAGGGCAGCCCCGCCGCCTGCGCCTCGCTCATCAGCTGCACATGCAGCGCCCAGCGCGGATGCTCGCCACGCTCGATGGCCTCGAACAGGTCGCGTTGCGCGCTCTCGCGGTCGCCGGCGATGGCTTCGCGCGCCTGCGCGTTGGTCAGGTGGCGAATGCCCTGCTGCGTCTTCAGGTGGAACTTGACCCAGGTGCGCTCGTTGGCCGCGTTGATCAGCCCGAAGGCGTGCGCGCCGTAGCCGTGCATGTGGCGGTAGCTCAGCGGCAGGCCGCGGTCGGAGAACAGCATCACGATCTGGTGCATGCTTTCCGGCGAGAGCGACCAGAAGTCCCAGATGGCGGTGGGCGAGCGCAGGTGGCTGACGGGGTGGCGCTTCAGCGCGCGCACCAGGTCGGGAAACTTCTGCGGATCGCGGATGCAGGCCACCGGCAGGTGGCTGCCGACCAAGTCCCAGTTGCCTTCCTGCGTGTAGGCCTTCAGCGCAAAGCCGCGCATGTCGCGCTCCGCATCCGCACTGCCGCGTTCGCCCGTGAGGCCCGAGAAGCGCACCAGCACCGGCGTGTGCTGGCCCGGCTGGAACACGCTCGCACGGGTGTGGCGCGCAATGTCCCCGGTGATGCGCAGCGTGCCGAAGGCGGCCGCGCCCTTGGCGTGCAGCACCCGCTCGGGAATGCGCTCGCGCGCCAGGTAGGCGAGCTTCTCGGCCATCTGGTAGTCCTGCAGCAGGATCGGCCCGCGCGGCCCCGCGGTGATCGAGTGCTGGCTGTTCGCCACGGGCGCGCCGCCGGTGGTGGTCAGGGTGGGCGGCCTGCTGCTTTCGGGGGGCATGGGATGGGCTTGGGTCGGTGGCTCGGGGCAGATGCCCGTGCGATGTGTACCGCGGGGCGGCCGGCGCGTCTTGAAGAAGAGTCGCGCGGGTTGAACGCCGTGGCCGGGGCGCTTCTCGGCGAGGCAAGCCATGCGAGCAGCCCCGCGCGCACGCCCATCGCCTGGTCAGCATGCGGTAAGCATCCGCAAACTAGTTTCGAGCGCGGCAGTCTGCGTCGCAGTGCCACCTTTTGTGCTTTTCGCGGACCGCCATCAAGATCATGAGTCGTCGTTTGCCCAGTGCCGGGAAGAATGCAGCCTCGCGCACCCGTCGCGCTGCATCCAACAGGCGAAACGCCGTGGCCGCTGCCTGCGGCACCGTCACCTGGGCCCTGCTTGGACCGGGCATCCTCGCCAGCGCGCCAACGCTCTCCCATGCCATGTCGGCGGAGGAGCTGTTCCAACGCGCGTCACCTTCGATCTGGGTCATCACCACGCTCGATCCCCAAGGCAAGCCTCTCAGCACAGGGACCGGCGTCGTGATCGAAAGAGGAAGGCTGGTCACGAACTGCCATGTACTCGCGAAAGCCGGGGCGATCATGGTGAAACACGAGAACGTGACGTTCCAGGCGCAACTCGAATATCCCGACACGGAACGCGACCTGTGTTCGGTCAAGGTCGACAATTTCACGGCGCCTGCCGTCACGACGGCGTCCGTTGCCACGCTGAGAGTGGGGCAGAAGATCTACACGATCGGCACCCCGCGCTCGCTCGAGCAAACCATGAGCGACGGCCTGGTCTCTGCGCTCCGGCGAAACAGCAGCGGAGCCATCGAGTACATCCAGATCTCCGCACCGATTTCGCCCGGGTCGAGCGGCGGCGGCTTGTTCGATGAACAAGGCCGACTGGTGGGAATCACGACGTCGGGCATCACCGGCACGGCCCAGAACCTCAACTTCGCACGACCGGCCGATTGGATTCTCGACCTGCCCGAGCGGGGCCGCCTCGCCCTGGCGGCGTACAACAAGCCGTCAAGCACGCTCCCGGTGGTGCAGCAAGGCTCGGCACGTCCCGAAGTGCCAGGTACACCCAGGTTGCACCTGGAGATGCCGATGCTGCTCGGCAAGACCTGGACGTATCGACATCCGCGCGATCCAGCGAACTTCGGCACCGTCGAGTTGACGTTTTCAGCCGGCCGCATCTATGCAAGGAACGCAAAGTCGACCGCATGGGGCTACTGGGAGGTGCGAGACGACACCATGTGCGCGACGTTCAACGCGCCCGGCTGGAGCCGTCTGTGCTACTACACCGTGAAGGATGGGGAGGACGTTCAACTGGTCAACGCTGCGAGCGGAGAACGAACGAAGCTGATCGTGCGATAGAGCGGGCCCTTTTCCCTTTGCGCGAGCGCGGCGCCGCAAATGTGCAAAGCGCAAGCCAACACGACAAGACCGCACTGGCGCCATGGCGCACCATTCACACCGCGCGCTGCGAGCTTCCTCGCCGCCCTCACGTGAAGGTCTTCCATGAAACCCACCCTGCCCCAGCTCATGAGCCTCAACGGCGGCTTCGTCGACACCGCGGGCTTCCTGGCGCTGCACGGCCTGTTCACCGCGCACGTGACGGGCAACTTCGTGACCATCGGCGCGGCGCTGGTGCACGGCACCTCGGGCACGCTGACCAAGCTGCTGGCACTGCCGGTGTTCTGCGTGGTGGTGATGCTCGCGCGCTGGCTGAGCTACGGCCTGCCCGGGTTCGGCCTGCCGGTGCTGCGCACGATGCTGATCCTGAAGGCCGCGCTGCTGCTGGCCGGCGGCATCCTCGCCATCCACTACGGCCCGTTCGCCGACGGCGACAGCGCCACCGCGATGCTCACGGGCCTGGTGCTGGTGTCGGCCATGGCCATCCAGAACGCGGTGCACCGCATCCACCTGGGCAGCGCGCCGCCGACCACCCTGATGACCGGCACCACCACGCAGGTGATGGTCGACCTGGCCGACCTGCTGCGCGGCGGACAGGCGCCCGAAGAAGCCGCCGCCGCACGCACGCGCATGCGGCGCATGGCGCTGGCCGTGGCCTGGTTCGCCGCCGGCTGCGCGGCGGCGGCGCTGATCTACGCGCGATGGAACGTGTGGTGCTTTGCGGTGCCGCCCGTGCTGGCCGCGCTGTCGGTGGTGCTCCAGCGCAGCACGCACGAGGGCGACCCCACCGCGCCACCGGCGGTGCCGGCACTCAAGGCCTCACCCGGTCACTTGTAGAGCCAGCGCGCCATCAGGCGCGTGTACCTGGGCATGACGACATACACCATCAGCCCGACGATGGCCGCCGAGGCAACAAGGTGCTCCACCCAGTAGTTCGACACCACCGGCACCGGCGCCAGCAGCCGGTGAAACACCGCCGGCACCGCCACGGTCAGCGGGTAGATCACCGACAGCGTCAGCAGGAACTGCTTGTAGCGCCTGGCCGGCGGTTGCCCGGCGGGCGGGTGAAACCAGAACTCGAGGCCGGTGCGCGTTTCGACCTTCTCGTCGGCGTCGAGCAAGGGAGCCACCTCTTCGACCAATTCCCGCCGCGCCCCCGAGGCGAACCAGTCCTGCGCGTGCGCGAGCGAATCGAAGCGGATGGTGATGGTGTACTGCAGGCCGCCCGCCGCCGGGTGGATGACGTTCACGCCGCGGTGCCCCGGAAAGCGTGCGGCGATCGGCACCACCTTCTTCAGCCATTGCTCGTAGGCGGCCACGGCCTCGCGCCTGACGGTCTGCTGGATCACGGCGGTGACGGTTTCGGCGCCGGGCAGCGCGCGCCCGGCAATCTCGTCCAGCGTGGCGGTGCGCAGCTCGGGGTGGCGGTCGTCGGCGGTCATGCGCGCGCTCCTTGTCAAAGGCCGAGCAGCGTGCGGCCCTCGTCGGCCAGCAGGTCGTGCGTCTCGGGGTGCGCACGCATGTAGGCGGCGAACACGGGGCACTGCGGAATCACGCGCAGCCCGCGCTCGCGCGCCGACGCCAGGCCCGCGAGCACCAGCTGCTTCGCAATGCCCTGCCCCTGCAGCGCCTCGGGCACCAGCGTGTGGATGAAGGTGATGACGTCGCCGTCCAGCGAATAGATGGCGACCGCGCGTTCGCCCTGCGACGCGTACTCGAAGCGGTGCTTCGCGGGGTTGTCCTGAACCGAAGAGGGCGTGGAAGAAGTGGTCATGAAAGATTCTCTATAGGGGCGCTTCAATGCAGATGCGGCAGTGGCCGCACGGCCTGCGGCGCCGTGGTTCCGGTGTCGCCATTGTTTCCGAACCGGTGCACCAGGTGGGCGCAGATGGCCAGGGCCAGGTGTTGCTGCACGGCCGATCCTTCGGGCTCGCGCCGCTCGAACAGGGCCAGCACGGCCGCGCCCAGGTTGCACATCACCGGATCGACCAGGCCCGGCGCGCAGGCCAGGCCGCTCACGCGCGCCAGGCCCGCCGCGTCGGCCACGCCGCGCACCAGCGCGCGCGGCACATAGAACTGCAGCGCGTCGAGCGGCGTGCCCAGGTAGCTCGCCACCTCGTCGCGCAGGTCGACGATGCTGATCGCGCCGGGCGCATAGCCGCGCACCACCGAAGGCCGCCCGCGCACCCAGAGTTCGTGGTGTGCCACACCGGCGAGATGCAGCGTGACCGCGAAAGCGTCTTCGGGCGGAATCTCCTGCTTCATGCCCAGCTGGTCGGGCAGGCAGGTGATGCGCGTGGCGACGAACGGCGTCGCGGATGCTGTCGGCAACATGACGAGCGCGGGCGCGCACGGCACTTCGAAGTACCGTCCCAGCAGGTCGCCGTAAGCGCCTGTCGCGTGCATCTGGGAAGACGGTCGCCTCAGATCTTCTCAGCCCTGGCGCACCGACTCGAACAGGAACCAGGTGCGCCGCTCGGCCTCGTCGATCCAGTTCTCCAGCACGCTGGCGGTGGCCACGTCGCCGTATTCGTCGCACACCGTGTGCGTGGCGCGCATGAAACCGGCCAGGCGCTGGTTGTCCTCGCGCAGCTCGGCCAGCATGCCGATGGGCGTCACGAAGTCGGCGTCGTTGTCGGACAGGCGCTGCAGCCGCGCGGCATGGCCGGTGGAGCGCAGCGTGGTGCCGCCCACCTTGCGCACGCGCTCGGCAATGGGGTCGACCGTGGCGAAGATCTGGTCGGCCTGCTCGTCGAGCAGCAGGTGGTAGTCGCGAAACGACGGGCCCGACATGTGCCAGTGGAAGTTCTTGGTCTTGAAGTACAGCGCGAACACGTCGGCCAGCAGCACGTTGAGCGCCGCGGAAATGTCGCGCGTGGCATCGGCGCCGAGGTCGCTGGGCGTATGCAGCGACGCGGTGCGGCGTGCCTTGGTGCTGCCGGCCAGTGCCTTGACGGACCTGGCTGTCTTGAGGGGTTTGGAGGTGGCCATGAGGTTGTTCCTTGGAGGTCTTGGGTTTCAGAGAGAAAGAAAGTGATGCACCACGGGCTTCTCCGGCCCGATGTGGAAGCGCACGGCCTCGCTTTGCAGATCGGCGTCGGCATGCGACACGCGGTGGTGCTGGCGCAGGTGCTCGGCCCACGACTCCACGAGGAACCACTCCATCACGCGCTCGGCGTCACCGGTGTGCTCGGTCACGCCCCAGGCGTAGGCACCGTCGCGGCGGCGCTCCAGCGACAGGCGCTTCATGGCGTCGAGGAAGGCCGGGCGGTCTTCCTTGCGGATGCGGTACTCGACCTGCACCATCACCGGGCCGCGGTCGTGCGCGATGGGTTCGGCCACCAGCGGCTCGGGCCAGTGGTTGGAGGCCTGCAGGTCCGACTCGCCCGTGGGCAAACGTGCGCGATGGAACAGCAGCGCCACGATGACGAGGCCGACGGCGCCGGCCACCAGCGTGTAAGGCACGCCGATTTCCTGCGCAACGAGCCCCCAGCCCAGGCTGCCGGCCGCCATGGCGCCGTTGAACACGGTGAGGTACACCGCCAGCCCGCGCCCGCGCACCCAGTTCGGCAGGATGGCTTGCGCCACGCCGTTGAGCGTGGTCAGCGCAATGATCCAGCCCAGGCCCAGCAGCAACAGCAGCAGCACGGCCAGCCACTTGGGCGGCGCGAACACCAGCGCGCCCATCACCGCGGCGGTGATCACCGAGGCCAGCAGCACCAGCCCGTCGGCGTCCAGCCGCGCGCGCAGCCGCGGCATGACCAGCGCACCGGCGATGGCGCCCGCGCCCACCGCGCCCAGCAGCACACCGTAGAAACCGGCCGTGCCGCCCAGCATCTGGCGCGCCACCAGCGGCAGCAGCGCCCACACCGAACTGGCGAACAGGAAGAACACGGCCGCGCGCAGCATCACGCGGTGCAGCTCCTTGCTGGCGCGCGTGTAGCGCAGGCCGGCGCGGAAGGCGCCCAGGAAGTTCTCCGACAGGCCGCTGTCCACCGCGGCCGGGCGCTTCCACCACAGCAGCGCCGCGATGACGAACACATAGCTGAGCACGTCGGCGCCATAGGTCATGGCCGCGCCGAAGCTCGCGAGGATCAGCCCGCCCGCGGCCGGCCCGATGGAACGCGCGATGTTGATGCCCAGCGAGTTCAGCGCCACGGCGCTCTTCAGGTCGGACCTGGGCACCAGCTCGGGCACGATCGACTGCCAGGTCGGCCCCATCAATGCCGCGCCGATGCCGCCGACGAAGGTCAGCCCGATCAGGTATTCGACGGTGAGCGAGCCGGTGTGCGACAGCACCAGCAGCGTGCCGCTGACACTGGCCAGCACCAGCTGCACGAAGATCAGGAAGCGCCGGCGGTCGAGGATGTCCGACAGCACGCCCGCCGGAATGGCGAGCAAGAAGATGGGCAGCGTGGCCGCCGTTTGAATGAGCGCCACCGCCGTCGGGCTGGCCGACAGGTCGGTCACCAGCCACGAACTGGCCACGTCGCGCATGAAGCTGCCGATGTTGCCCAGCACGGTGGCGGCCCACAGCACGGCGAAGACCGGCTGGCGCAGCGGCGCGAAGCTGCCGCCGGCCTTTTCGGCTTTTTTGGTCTTTGCGGTCGTGGCGGCCTCAGCCATGCGCACGCTCCTTCAGGTCGTGCCAGGCCACCAGCACGAAGCCGCCGACCAGGCCCAGGTGCTCGAAGAACGAGTTCGCGGCCATGAAGCGCTCCTGCCCCACAGGCATCTGCCAGAAGCGCAGCGCCACGAAGGTGGCGAACAGCGTGAACGCGCCCAGCGCCAGGGCGCCCAGCCAGCGGTAGAAGCCCGTGAGGATGAGCACCGAGGCGCCCAGCTCCAGCACGATCACCGCCGCCGCCATGGGCGCCGCAGGCGACACGCCGAAGTGGTTCATCTCGGCGATGGCCGAGCCGAAGTCCAGCGCCTTGTTCAGGCCGCCCTGCAGGTAGGCGGCGCACAGCAGCAGCAAGGCAATCCAGCGCAGCGCGGGAGCGGTCACGAAAGAGGGGGTCCAGCGCATGTTCATACCGCCCAGCAGGCGCAACCCAGCGCGCCCCAGAAGCTCTTCAGGTCCGCAATGGGCAGCTTGCTGCTCCAGGCCGTGGCGTGCTGGTGGCCGTGCACGTTGCAGTCGTTCGCGCAGGCGCAGGCCGCTGCCGCGTTGCGCAACACCTTCTGCAGCGGCGCACCTTCCTTCGTGTCGGCCCAGCCGCCGTAGCCGCCGAAGGTGCGCGCGGGCGACCAGTCGGGCATGGCCGCGGGCGGCGTGCCTTCGTCCAGCGGCGCGAACGGGCCGGCGCCGTAGACCACCTTGCCGCCGACCATCGTCAGCAGCGCGGTGGTGTCGGCGATGTCCGATTCGGCGCAGCCGAAGAAGTCGCGGTCGGGCACCATCAGGTCGGCCAGCTGGCCGGCCTCGATGCGACCCTTCTTGCCGACCTCGTTGGAGAACCAGGTCACCTTCTCGGTCCACATGCGCAGGGCGGTCTCGCGGTCCACGCAGTTGCGCTGCGGGTACAGCTGCATGCCGCCCACGGTGCGCCCCGTGACCAGCCACGACAGCGACACCCACGGGTTGTACGAGGCCACGCGCGTGGCGTCGGTGCCGGCGGACACGTTCACGCCCTTCTCCAGCATGCGCTTGACCGGCGGCGTGGCCTCGGCCGCACCGGCGCCGTAGCGCTCCACGAAGTACTCGCCCTGATAGGCCATGCGGTGCTGCACGGCAATGCCGCCGCCCAGCGCCGCGATGCGGTCGATCGACTTCTCGGAGATGGTTTCGCAGTGGTCGAAGAACCAGTTCAGGCCGGCCAGCGGCGTGTCCTGGTTGACCTTCTCGAACACGTCGAGCGCACGCTCGATGGTCTCGTCGTACGTGGCATGCAGGCGCCAGGGCCAGCGGTTCTGCGCCAGCACGCGCACCACCTCTTCGAGCTCGCCTTCCATCTCGGGCGCCATGTCGGGGCGCGGCTGGCGGAAGTCCTCGAAGTCGGCGGCCGAGAACACGAGCATTTCGCCCGCGCCGTTGTGGCGGAAGTAGTCGTCGCCCTGCTTGTACTTGGAGGTCGCCGTCCAGTTCAGGAAGTCCTGCTTTTCCTGCTTGGGCTTCTGCGTGAACAGGTTGTAGGCCAGGCGAATGGTCAGCTGGCCGGCGTCGGCCAGCTGCTGGATCACCTGGTAGTCCTCGGGGTAGTTCTGGAAGCCGCCGCCCGCGTCGATGGCGCCGGTCACGCCCAGGCGGTTCAGGTCGCGCATGAAGTGGCGCGTGGAGTTGACCTGGTAGTCCAGCGGCAGCTTCGGGCCCTTGGCCAACGTGGCGTAGAGGATGGACGCGTTGGGCTTGGCCAGCAGCAGGCCGGTGGGGTTGCCGGCGCCGTCGCGCACGATCTCGCCGCCGGGCGGCGCGGGCGTGTCGCGGGTGTAGCCCACGGCGCGCAGGGCGGCACCGTTGAGCAGCGCGCGGTCGTACAGGTGCAGGATGAACACCGGCGTGTCGGGCGCCACGGCGTTCAGCTCCTCGATGGTGGGCAGGCGCTTTTCAGCGAACTGGTGCTCGGTGAAACCGCCCACCACGCGCACCCACTGCGGCGCGGGCGTGATGGCGACCTGGCGCTTGAGCATGCCCATGGCATCGGCCAGGCTGCGCACGCCGTCCCAGCGCAGCTCGAGGTTGTAGTTCAGCCCGCCGCGAATGATGTGCAGGTGGTTGTCGATCAGGCCCGGCAGCACGGTCTTGCCCTGCAGGTCGACCACGCGGGTGCCGCTGCCGGCCAGCGGCAGCACGTCTTCGCCGCGGCCCACGCGAAGGAAGCGGCCGTCCTTGATGGCCACGGCACTGGCCGTGGGGTTGGCGCGGTCCAGCGTGGTGAAGCGGCCGTTGTGCAGGATGAGGTCGGGGGCGGTGGTGCCAGCCATGTCGGGTTTCCTTTGTGTGGTTTGGACGCCTGCCGTCCCGGTCGCCTGCGCACTTGCCGTCCCTGCAAGGGCCGCGGCGCCGAGCGTGCCCAGGCACAGCCGGCGGCGTTGTTCGTCCAGCGGATCGTTCATGCGTCTTTGCGCGCAGCGGCGCCCGGCTCGGCCTTGGTGCATTGCGGCAACTCGCCGAACACGTGCGGCTTGACCTGGTGCTGCAGCCATGAGGTCGCGGTGGCCTGCGGCTTGATCACGCTCTTGATGAGCGGCGGCAACTGCTCGCCGAGCAGGATGCCCAGAAGCCCCACGAGGGCGATGACCGGCGGGGCCGGCGAACGCACCTGGAACAGTGCGTAGATCACACCGACCAGCAGGCCGAGCGCGAGCGACAGAACATAGGGCTTCATCTTCGTCACCGCCGGGTTCAGCCTTCGTGCGCGCCGAACATGGTCTTGGCGTAGGTCACGCCCAGGCCGTAGGCGCCGCCGAACTTCTTCGCGATGCCGGTGGTCATCTCGTAGGTGTCGGTGCGGGCCCAGTCGCGTTGCAGCTCGAGCAGGTACTGCAGCGAGGTCATGGGTTGCGCGCCGGCCTGCACCATGCGGTCCATCGCGCGGTTGTGCGCCTCGGCCGACACGTCGCCGCAGGCGTCGGCAATCACGAACACCTCGAAGCCCTGGTCGATGGCCGACAGCGCCGGGCCGACGATGCACACGCCGGTCCACAGGCCCGACAGCACGATGCGCGGCTTGCCGATCTCGTTGATGCGGGCGATGACGGCCGCGTCTTCCCAGGTGTTCATGGAGGTGCGGTCGAGCATCTTCTGGCCCGGGAAGGCATCGGTGATCTCGCTGAACATCGGGCCCGAGAAGCTCTTCTCGGCCACGGTGGTGAGCACGGTCGGCACGCCGAAGCCGGCGGCCGCGTTGGCCACGAGCGCGGCGTTGTTGCGCAGCGTGATGGCTTCGATCGAGTGCGTGGCGAAGGCCATCTGCGACTGGAAGTCGATCATGACCAGCGTGTGGTCCTTGGGGGTGAGGAGCTTGGCGCCGGCGGTGGGGGTGGCTTTGATGGACATGGGTTGACTCCGTGACGAGGTTGAGGTGAGAGCGAGAAAAAAAGCGGGGCGTGGCCCCTTGGAAACGGTTGCTGGCCTCTGGCGTGCATCCTCGTTTCAGCGAGGGTGCCTGTCTTGTCGATTAATGAGGCCGTTTGGACATTTGCCGCCGCTCAGAACGCGGGCAGCTCGTTCGGGCGCAGGTCGAACACCAGCACCTCGGCGCCTTCGCCGCGCGCCAGTTCGATCTGCTGCGCGTTGCGCACCCGTGCGCCGTCGCCTTCGGACATGCGCTGCCCGTTGACCTCGACGCTGCCGCGCGCCACGTGCACGTAGGCGTTGCGCTCGGGGCCGAAGGCCAGCGAGGCGGTCTCGTCGCCGTCGAACAGGCCGGCGTACACGCGGGCGTCCTGGTGCACCGCGAGCGAGCCGTCGGTGCCGTCCGGCGAAATGATCAGGCGCAGGCGGCCGCGCTTGTCCTGAGGCGCGAAGTGCACCTGCTGGTAGCGCGGTGCCACGCCCTTGGCGCCCGGCACGATCCAGATCTGCAGGAAGTGCAGCGGCTCGGTGGCCGACGAGTTGAACTCGCTGTGGCGCACGCCGGTGCCGGCGCTCATCATCTGCACGTCGCCGGGGCGGATGACCGAGCCCGTGCCCATCGAGTCCTTGTGCTCGAGCGCGCCGTCGAGCACGTACGAGAAGATTTCCATGTCGCGGTGCGGGTGGGTGCCGAAACCGCGGCCGGGCGCGACGCGGTCGTCGTTGATCACCAGCAGGTCGGAGAAGCCTTCCTGCTTCGGGTCGTGGTAGTGGCCGAACGAGAAGGTGTGGCGCGACTTGAGCCAGCCGAAGTCTGCGATCCCACGGTCGGCGGCGCTGCGAATGTCCAACATGATTCACTCCTTGGCAGTGTTTGAATTCGATTGAATTCACAATTGGCGTCGGAGGTATTTCCGAGGCATGGGATGAATCTTCGGGCTTCACGCTGGGGCTGTTGGCGAAACCTTTTGCCGTCTATGATCGAATTTTTCGATCATTGATTCGGCCCGGCTTTTTCGAAGGAACCACACGTGCTCAAACTCAGCCTGGAAGCCATCGAGGTGGTCGACGCCATCGACCGCCACGGCTCGTTCGCGGCCGCCGCCGCGCGCCTGAACAAGGTGCCCTCCACCATCTCGTATGCGGTCGGCAAGCTCGAGGAGCAGTTGGGCATGCAGCTGTTCGAGCGCAACGGCCCGCGCGTGACGCTCACCGCCGCCGGCAGCCAAATGCTCAAGGAGGGGCGCTGGCTGCTGAGCGCCGCGAGCGACCTGGAATCGCGCATGCGGCAGATCGCCACCGGCTTCGAGTCGGAGCTGCGGCTGGTGCACGACTCGCTCATTCCCACGCAGGCGCTCATCGACGACGTGCGCGCCTTCGAAGACCTGCGCTGCGGCACGCGGCTGCGCATCGGCTGCGAGGCGCTCACCGGCAGCTGGGAGGCGCTGCGCGAGGGCCGCGCCGACGTGGTCATCGCCGCGGGCGAAGGGCCCGCCGGCGGCGGCTACCAGGCCGTGATGGTGGGCAGCCTCGACTTCGCCTTCTGCGTCGCGCCCACGCATGCGCTGGCCCGGGTGACGCACCCGCTGCAGCGCGGCGACCTGCTGGAGCACAACGCCATCGTGGTGAGCGACAGCGCCCGCACGCTGTCGGACCGCACCGTGGGCCTGCTCGCGGGCCAGCCGCGCATCGCGGTGCCCTCCATGCCCGCGAAGATCGCCTGCCAGGTGGCCGGCCTCGGGCACGGCTTCCTGCCGCGCGCCTGCATCGCGGGCGAGCTGGCGCGCGGCACGCTGGTCGAGCTGCAGACCGAGGAGCCGCGCGCGCCCGAGGCGTTCTGGCTGGGCTGGAAGACCGGCGTCATGGGGCAGGCGCTGAAGTGGTGGGTGAAGCAGTTGAACCGGCAGCTGGTGCCGGCGTTGTTGCCGCGGTCGGTGTGAACGCCGGTTGCTCTTCTTGCGTCGACCCGCCCGCCCTGCTAATCTGGTCGCTATGACCAGATTCAATCAACCGGGAAATCGACCGCCCAAACGGCCAGCGCCTCCGCCGGGATACTGGTTGCTCCAGGATGCCAAGGCACGCTTCAGCGAGTTGGTGCGGCTGGTCCGCAGCGAGGGGCCGCAGCACGTGACCGTTCACGGTCGCGATGAAGTCGTCGTCATCGCCGCCGAAGATTTTCGGCGCCTGCAGGGAGCGCAAACAGGCAAGGCCTTGGTGGACGCGCTGCAAGCCTCGCCGCATCGCGACATCGATCTGGTTCTCGCGCCGTCCGAAACCTCTCCGGTTCGGGACGTGCAGTTGTGAAAGGCTGGCTGCTCGATACCAACATCCTGTCCGAGTTGCGGCGTGCTCGACCGGAGCCGGGGGTCGTGGCCTTCATCAGCGCGCAGCCGCTCGACAGCCTGTTCGTAAGTGCCGTCACCTTTGCAGAAATCCGGTTCGGCATCGAATTGATCGAGGACATGCACAAACGCGCGTCCCTCAAAGACTGGCTGAATCTGCAACTGCGCCCAATGTTCGAGAACCGCGTTCTGCCGGTCAGCGAAGACATCATGTTCAAGTGGCGGCTGCTGGTCGAGGAAGGACGCAAATCCGGCCACACCTTTCCGCAGCCTGATCTCATCATTGCCGCTACAGCCTTGCATCACGGGCTGACCATCGTGTCGCGAGACACCGGTGGATTTGTCAAAACGGGCGCAATGCTCGTCAATCCTTGGCTGGAGCAGTAGATCATTTCTTATTCGCGCCGCGCCGACTTCCTGCGCGCCAGTTCCGCCGCCTGCGCGCCGATCAGCCGGGCCCTCTCGCGCATCTGCGCAACCACGCTCTCGACCCGCGCATCGGGCAGCCGCTCGGTGATGGTGGCGATCGCCAGTCCGGCGACGGTGCGGCCGTCGGCCAGGCAGACCGGCACCGCGACCGCGCGCGAACCCGGCACCACGCCGACCGGCGCGTAGGAATAGCCCTGGGCGCGGGTGCGCACCGCGCGTGCCAGCAGGTCGGCCGGGTCCACATGCAGGGCCGCGAGCCGCCGCGCGTTGCGCCGCACCACGTCCGCCGCCTCTTCGGCGGGCAGCGACGCCAGCAGCACGAGGCCGCTCACGCCCACGCCCAGCGGGCGCCGCGCGCCGATCTCGATCGACAGCACCTTCACCGGAAAGCTGCCGGGCCGCCGGTCGATGCACACCGAGTCGGTGCCGTTGCGGATGGTGAGGAAGGCCGTGTCGCCCAGGCTCTCGCTCAGGTGGCGCAGGTGCGGCTCGGCGATGGCCTGGATGGGGAAGCGGCTCGCGCGCGCCAGGCCAAGCAGCGAGACCTCGCCGCCGACCAGGTAGCGTCGGGTGGACGCGTCCTGCTCCACCGCGCCTTCTTCCACCAGCACGCGCAGCAGCCGGTGCACCGTGGGCCGGTTCAGGCCGGTGTGGCTCACCACGTCGGTCAGGCGCACGCCGCGCTCCTGGCCGGTGGCCAGCACGCGCAGCACCGCGAGCGCGCGGCGCACGCTCTGCGCGCCGGCGGTGGCGGCGGCGTTGTCCTTATCCGCCGCCGCGGCCATCCATCACCGCCTTGGGCGTTTGCTGCATGCCGCGCAGCGTGACGATCTCGCCGAGGGTCGCGTAGTTCGGCCCGCCGATGCGGCACACAGGATCGAGCGCGCGCGTGTCGACCTTGCCCTCGCGCATGAGGCCGTCGCGCAGGTGGAAGGCCGTGACTTCGCCGACGAAGAACTCCGCGCCCGTGTCGCCGAAGGAGATGACGCGCTCCAGCCTGCACTCCATGCTCACCGGCGCGTCCGCCAGGCGCGGCACCCGCACCGTGCTGCAGGGCACGGTGCCCAGGCCGAGCAGCTCGGTCTCGCTCACGTCGGGGGCGTGCTCGGCGCTGCTTTCGTGGATGGCGACCATCTGCGAGGCGGTGCCGATGTTCACGACGAACTCGCCCAGTGCATGGATGTTGGCGCCCGTGTCCTTGCGAAGGCCCGCCTTGCGCCCGATGTTCACGCCCAGCAGCGGCGGCTTGTTCGACACGAAGGTGAAGCAGGAGAACGGGGCGAGATTGACCACCCCGGCCTCCGACACGGTGGTGATCCAGGCGATCGGGCGCGGCACGACGATGCCGCTCATCAGGCGGTAGGTGGCTTCGGGCGAAAGATCGCCGGCATCGAGAAACATGGGTGGGCCTTGTGGGTTGGCTGGGCCTCGATTGTCGGCAGCGCCGCGGCGGCACCGGGCGCCGACTTTTACAAAACGTCCACCATATGGAACAACCCGAGGATATTGCATTGCAGCATCCGGCGCCGGATTCTTAGAGTGGACGGGTCGCCGATCAAACCGCAGCCAACTCGCGGTGCCGGCGCCGAATTCAGGAGACATGACTTGAAGACACTCATCGCCACCGCCGCCGTGGCCGCATGCACCACCCTTGCCGCACTGCCCGCCATGGCGCAGGCCGATTGGCCCGACAAACCCGTGAAGCTGGTGCTGCCCTACCCCCCGGGCGGCAACGTGGACGGCGCCGCGCGCATCATCAGCGAGCAGCTGCAGGCGGTGTTCAAGCAGCCTTTCATCGTGGACAACCGCCCCGGCGCCGGCGGCATGATCGCGGCCGAGTACGCGGCCAAGGCTGCGCCCGACGGCTACACCTTCTTCATGGGCGCGAACGGGCCCATTCTTTTCTCGCCGACCATCTTCAAGCGCAACGCCTACGACTGGAAGAAGGACTTCGCGCCGGTCAGCTCGGTGTCGTTCACGCCGCTGGTGCTGCAGGTGCATCCGTCCACGCCCTACAAGACCGTGGCCGACCTCGTGGCCGAAGGCAAGAAGCCCGGCAACACGCTGACCATGGCCTCGCCCGGCGCAGGCACGCAGAACCACCTGGTGAGCGAATACCTGCAGCGCGAAAGCGGCGCGCACTGGACCACCGTGCACTACAAGGGCAACGCGCCGGCCACCACCGACCTGCTGGGCGGCCAGGTGCAGTTCAACTTCGACCAGATCTCGGTGGCCGGGCCCTTCATCCAGCAAGGCCGCACGCGCGCGCTCGCGGTCACCTCGCCCAAGCGGCTGCCGCAGCTGCCCGACGTGCCGACGCTGCAGGAGGCCGGCTTCAAGGACTTCAGCACCGAGACCTTCACCGGCATCCTCGCGCCGCGCGCCACGCCCAAGGAAATCGTCACGCGCCTGTCCGAGGCGCTGCAGAAGATCCTTGCCGACAAGGCCGTGCAGGCCCGCTTCCAGACGCTGGGCTCCGAGGCCCGCGGCAGCACGCCCGCGCAGTTCACCCAGTTCCTGACCAAGGAAGACGCGCGGTGGATGCCCGTCATCAAGCAAGCCAACATTTCCGCCGAATGAGCACCCCGACCACATCCCTCCTGGTGCGCGCCGCGCCCGCCGCGCGCACCAGCGTCTACATCGACGGCTTCGGCCACAAGAACCCCATTCCGGCGGCCTGCCGCATCGGCCCGCTGCTGGAGAGCGGCAGCATACAGGGCAACGACCCGGCCACGGGCAAGCCTGCAGAGACCATCGAGGCGCAGTGCCGCTTCATGCTCGACAACGTGCGCCGCATCGTGGAAGCGGCGGGCGGCGGCACGCGGGACATCGTGAAGCTCACCGTCTGGATGAAGGACCGCAGCCAGCGCCCCGCGCTCAACGTGCCCTGGCTGGAGATGTTCCCCGACGCCGCCTCGCGGCCCGCGCGCCACGCGATCGTCGCGCCCGAGCTCGACATGGGAAAGCTCGTCGAGTGCAGCTTCACCGCCTGGATCGCCTGACCGGCGCCCCACACGAACGCACACACAACCACCCCGACACCATGCCCGACTACCTCCCCTTCGACCCCCATCCGCGCGCGCCCGCGCCACTGCCGCCGCCGCTGTCGTGCGACAGTCAGTTCCACGTGTTCGGCCCGCGCGAGCAATACCCGGTGCGGCCCAACGCCGCCTATGAAATGCCCAGCGCCACCTGGCAGGTCGCGCAGAAGCTCCATGCCACGCTGGGCATCCAGCGCGGCGTGATCGTGCAGGCCACCACCTACGGCGCCGACCACTCGGTGGTGCTCGACGCGCTGGAAGGCCTGAACGCCGGCGGCGGCCCGCGCCGCTACATGGCGTGCGCCAACGCCGCCGTGCTCACCGAGCGCGACGACGCCTACCTGCACAAGCTGCACGACGCCGGCGTGCGCGGCGCGCGCTTCACCCGCGGCGGCTTGGGCATCAGCCTGAGCGCGGCCGAGCAGGCGCGCGCCTTCGCCCGGGTCAAGGAACTGGGCTGGTACGTGAAGGTGCAGCCCGAACCCCAAGGCATCGCCGAACAGCTCGCGGCCTTCGAGTCGCTCGACGTGCCGGTGCTGCTGGACCACATGGGCCGCGCCGACCCCTCGCGCGGCGACGCCGACGCGAGCCTCGCGCGCATGCTCGCGCTGTTCGAACGCGGCAACTTCTGGGTGATGCTGTCGCTGTCCGAAAAAATCTCGAAGACCGGCGCGCCGTGGGACGACGTGGTGCCGCTGGCGCAGCGGCTGATCGCGGCCGCGCCCGAGCGCTGCGTATGGGGCAGCGACTGGCCGCACCCCATCTCCGTGAAGCAGCCGCCCAACGAGGGCGCGCTGCTCGAGCTGCTCTACCGCTTCGCGCCCGACGCCGCCGTGCGCCAGAAGATTCTTGTCGACAACCCCGCCCGCTTCTTTGGATTCGAGACCGCATGAAACTCATCAGCTACCTGCACGGCGCAGCCTCGCACTGGGGCTGCGTCACCGACAACGGCATCGGCGTCGTCGACCTGGGGCGGCGCCTGCCCGCCTTCGCCTCGCTGTCCGCGCTGCTGGAAGGCGGCGAGGCCGCGCTGGCCCAGGCCCGCCAAGCGGCCGAGGGCGCCGCGTCAGACCATGCGCTGGCCGACGTTCGCTTCGAGTTGCCCATCGCGCGGCCGCGCCGCGTGTTCTGCATCGGCGTGAACTACGCGCACCGCAACGCCGAGTACAAGGACGGCAGCGACCTGCCGAAGTACCCGAGCATCTTCATGCGCGTGGCCGAATCGTTCGTGGGCCATGCAGAGCCGCTGCAGCAGCCGCTCGAATCGACGCAGCTCGACTACGAAGGCGAGATCGCCATCGTCATCGGCCGGCGCGCGCGCCGCGTGAAGGGCGACGAGGCGCTCGCCTGCATCGCCGGCCTCACCTGCATGAACGAAGGCACGATCCGCGACTGGGTGCACCACGCCAAGTTCAACGTGACGCAGGGCAAGAACTTCAATGCGTCGGGCGCCATCGGGCCGTGGATCGTCACGGCCGACGAATTTGCACAGGGCTACGGCAATCTGCGCGTGCGCACGCGCGTCAACGGCGAGCCGCGCCAGGACGACACCACCGCGCACCTGATGTTCGACTTTGCGTACCTCATCGGCTACCTGTCGACCTTCACCACGCTGGAGCCCGGCGACATCATCGCCACGGGCACGCCGACCGGCGCGGGCATCCGCTTCGAACCACCGCGGTTCCTGCAACCGGGCGACGTGGTCGAGGTCGAGGTGGACGGCGTGGGCGTGCTGCGCAACGTGGTGCGCGCTGAAGAGGCCACCGCATGAGTCTCGACGCCAGCACCCTCTCGCAGGCCGCCGAGCGGCTGGAGCAGGCGCAGCGCACGCGCGTGGCATGCCGCCAGTTCTCGCTGGACTACCCGGACATGACCATCGACGACGCCTACGCAATCCAGCATGCCTGGATGCAGCTCAAGCTGCGCAACGGCCGCACGGTGAAGGGCCACAAGATCGGCCTCACGTCCAAGGCGATGCAGCGCGCGGTGAACATCGCCGAACCCGACTACGGCACGCTGCTGGACGACATGTTCCACCGCGACGGCGCGGTGATTCCGACCGAGCGCTTCCTGCAGCTGAAGATCGAGGCCGAGCTGGCCTTCGTGCTGGCCCGGCCGCTGTCGGGACCCGACTGCACGCTGTTCGACGTGCTCGACGCCACGGCCTACGTGACGCCTGCGCTCGAGATCCTCGATGCGCGCATCCAGCGCATCGACCCGGAAACCGGACGCACGCGCAACGTGTTCGACACCATCTCCGACAACGCGGCCAACGCCGCGCTGGTGCTGGGCGGCCGGCCCTTCAAGCCGGCGCTGGTCGATGCGGACATGCGGCGCATCGGCGCCATCGTGAGCCGCAACGGCGAGGTCGAAGAGACTGGCCTGGCCGCCGGCGTGCTCAACCACCCGGGCTACGGCGTGGCGTGGCTCGCCAACCGGCTGCACCGCTTCGGCGTGACGCTGCAGGCCGGGCAGGTCATTCTGGCGGGCTCGTTCATCCGGCCGATCGAGGTCGTCAAGGGCGACACGGTGGTGGCCGACTACGGCAGCTTCGGCACCGTGTCGTGCCATTTCGGGTGAACGCCATGCCGGTGCCACCCAACCATTTCAAGCGTGCGCTCGCCGCCGGCGTGCCGCAGATCGGCCTGTGGTCGACACTGCCCGACCCGTATGTGTCCGAGATCGTCGCGGGCGCCGGTTTCGACTGGGTGCTGCTGGACACCGAGCACACGCCGACCGACGTGCCGCACATGCTGCACCAGCTGCAGGCGGTGGGCGCCGCGGTGCCGGCCGACACGGCGCGGCGCACGTCGGCC
This sequence comes from Variovorax sp. AC103, assembly GCF_979254005.1. NCBI lineage: Bacteria > Pseudomonadati > Pseudomonadota > Betaproteobacteria > Burkholderiales > Comamonadaceae > Variovorax > Variovorax sp. AC103. Next base: position 42,856 of record NZ_CEEDFC010000021.1, read on the forward strand.
GTGGTGCGGCCCGACTGGAACGACACGGTGCTCATCAAGCGCTACCTGGACATCGGCGCGCAGAGCCTGCTGCTGCCCTTCGTGCAGAACGCGGCCGAGGCGCAGGCCGCGGTGCGCGCCACGCGCTACGCCCCGCAAGGCCTGCGCGGCATGGGTGGGTCGATGCGGGCATCGAACTTCGGGCGCATTCGCGACTACGTGAGCAGCGCGCAAGACGAACTCTGCGTGCTGCTGCAGGTGGAAACGCGCGAGGCGCTCGACCATCTCGACGAGATCCTGGCGGTGGACGGCGTGGACGGCGTCTTCATCGGCCCGGCCGACCTCTCGGTGAGCCTGGGGCATCCGGGCGACCCGGGGCACCCCGAGGTCCGCAGCGCCATCGACGACGCCATACGCCGCATCCGCGCCAGGGGCAAGGCGCCCGGCATCCTGATGCTGGACGAAGCGCGGGCACGCGAATGCCTGGACCTGGGCGCGCTCTTCGTGGCGGTGGCGATGGACCTGCAGATACTGGCGCGCGGCGCCGAAGCGGCGGCGGCGCGGTTCCAGGACCGGAACCGGTCCGCGCAGGCCGGCCAGGCCGGCCAGGTCGCCTACTGATCAGCCCGTGTTCAGCCGCCGCCAGCGCGCCGGCGACGTGCCCACGTGCGCCGAGAACACACGCGTCAGGTGGCTCTGGTCCGAAAAGCCGCAGGCGGCGGCGATCTCCGCGATCGGCAGGTCGGCCTGGCCCAGCAGGCGGCGCGCCGCCGCGACGCGCTGCGCCACCAGCCATGCGTGCGGCGTCTGCCCGGTGCTCTGCTTGAAAGCCTTGCTGAAATGGCTGCGCGACAGCGCGCACTCGCGCGCCACCTCGGCCAGCGAAACGTCGCCGGCCAGGTGCGCCAGCAGGAACGCCTTGGCGCGGCGCTCCTGCCACGGCGCGAGGCCGCGCGGCTCGGCAGTCACCGCGCCCGCTGCCCCGCCGTAGGCATGCAGCACGTGGGCCTTCAGCGCCAGCGTGAGGTGGTCGACGAACAAGGTGCTCGCCGCCTCGGGCTGCATCAGCGCCGGCAGCATGGCGCGACCGAGGCTGGCCACCACGGTGTCGACGGTGCCGGCCTCGCAACGCAGCGCGCCGACACGCGGCACGTCCATCTCCTGCGCGAAGGCGTCGATGGTGGCGCGCGGCATGTGGAACAGCATGGAACTGAAGGGGCTGCACACATAGGCCGAGGCGCACTCCGACAGGTCGGTGATGTGAAAGGCGCCCTCCTGCTGCAGGCCGAGCTGCTGCGTGGTGCCGCCCTTGCAGATGCGCCGGCTGCCGCCCGAGGCGATTTCCACGCGCAGCAGAAAGGCGTCTTCGCTCGGCAACGGGGGCAGCACGAACAGATGCGGCTGGTCGTAGTGCATGCGCGCAATGCCGAGCTCCGAGCCCCAGCGCGAGGTGGTGACCAGCGAGGGCACCGCATCGACCCCGTACTGCCTGGCCAGGCGTTGGCCGAAGCGGGTGTCGTGGCAGGTGGTGGGCGGCATGCGGCAGATGTTATGCCCGCACGCCTGCCCTGTGATGACACCGGGGCATCGGCACCCGTTCGCCCATGAAAAAGGCCGCCTTGCGGCGGCCTTGATGGCGTTACGGTTTTTTCGTGAAACACCGAGGAACCGGCTTCGCCGGGCCTCAGGTGTTGCCCCCGGTAGGGGGAAGGAGAAGCGACACGAAGTGCGCGAAGCCTGGGGGCGAGCCTTACTTCTTGTCGCCGCCTGGCACCTTGCCTTCGACGCCCTTGACGTAGAAGTTGACACCCGACAGGAACTTGTCGTCGGCCACGGCGTCCTTGGCGACCACTTCCTTGCCGTCCTGGCCCAGGATCGGGCCCTTCCAGATCACGAAGCTGCCGTCCTTCAGGCCCTTCTTCACTTCCTCGACCTTGGCCTTAGTTTCGGCCGGCACGTCCTCGGCGATCGACACGAGGTCGATGGCGCCTTCCTTCACGCCCCACCACGCCTGGCCGGTGGTCCACTTGCCGTCCAGGGCTTCCTGGGTGGCCTTGATGTAGTACGGCGCCCAGTTGATGGTGGCCGAGGCCAGGTGGGCCTTGGGACCGTAGGCGGTCATGTCCGAATCCCAGCCGAAGGCGCGCTTGCCTTTTTCCTGCGCGGTCTTGAGCACGGCCGGCGAGTCGGTGTTCTGGAACAGCACGTCGGCGCCGCCGTTTATGAGGGCGGTGGCGGCTTCGGTTTCCTTGGGCGGGCTGAACCACTCGTTCACCCACACGACCTTGGTCGTGATCTTCGGGTTGACCGATTGCGCGCCCAGCGTGAAGCTGTTGATGTTGCGCAGCACTTCGGGAATCGGCACCGAGCCGACCACGCCCAGCGTGTTGCTCTTGGTCATGGCACCGGCGATGACGCCGGCCATGTACGCGCCTTCGTACGTGCGGCTGTCGTAGGTGCGCATGTTGTCCGAGGTCTTGTAGCCGGTGGCGTGCTCGAATTTCACGTCCTTGCTGTCGGCCGCAACCTTGAGCATGGGTTCCATGTAGCCGAAGGTGGTGCCGAAGATGAGCTTGTTGCCCTGGCCGACCATGTCGCGGAACACGCGCTCGGCGTCGGCGCCTTCGGGCACGCTTTCGACGAAGGTGGTCTTGATCTTGTCGCCGAATTCCTTCTCGAGCGCCTTGCGGGCGTTGTCGTGCGCGAAGGTCCAGCCGCCGTCGCCGACCGGGCCGATGTAGGCGAACGCGATGTTCAGTGGCGCCGCCGGTGCCGGCGCGGCTGCGGCGGGTGCCGGTGCAGGCGCGGGGGCCGCTGCCGGTGCTGCCGCTTCTTCTTTCTTGCCGCAGCCGATCAGGGCAGCCGAAGCAACCGCCGTGAGGGCAGCCAGCTTGAGCAGGGAGCGCTTGTTCAGATCATTCATTGTCGGAAATCCTCAGAAAAGGACGGGTTGGCGGGAAAACGAAAAACGCGATTATGAGCCGGGGTAGAACGGTTTCCCGATGGAAGCCGGCATGTTGACGCGAATGAAAGTCGGGTTGCGCGAGATCAGCGCCAGCACCACGATGGGCGCGATGTATTGCAGCATGCTGAGAAACTGCGCCGGCACGTCGACACCGCTGCTCTGCAGGTGAAAGCCCAGCATCGACACCCCGCCGAACAGGTAGGCGCCCAGCAGCACGCGCATCGGGCGCCAGGTGGCAAAGGTGGTGAGCGCCAGCGCGATCCAGCCGCGCCCGGCCACCATGCCTTCGACCCACAGCGGGGTGTACACGGTCGACAGGTAGGCGCCCGCCAGCCCGCACAGCGCGCCGCCCGCAATCACCGCCATGAAGCGGATGCGCCGCACGGGGTAGCCCAGCGCGTGCGCCGACTCGGGCGATTCACCGACCGAGCGCAGCACGAGGCCGGCGCGCGTGCGGTACAGGAACCAGATCAGCGCAAAGGTCAGCACCACCGCGAAGTACACCATCGGGTGGTGGCGGAACAGCGCCGGGCCGAGGAGCGGAATGTCGCCCAGCACGGGAATGGCGTACGACACGCTTTCCGGCAGCTTGGCCTGCACGAAGTTGATGCCGGCAAAGGCAGAGAAACCCACGCCGAACAGGCTCAGCGCGAGCCCGGTGGCGTACTGGTTGGTGTTGAGCCAGATCACCAGCACGCCGAAGAAGGCCGCCAGCAAGGCGCCCGCGGCCATGCCGGCCAGGAAGCCGAGCCAGGGGTTGTGCGTGGTGACCACTGTGGCGAAGCCGGCGATGGCGGCGCACAGCATCAGGCCCTCGGCGCCGAGGTTGACGATGCCGGCCTTTTCGTTGATGAGCAGGCCCAGCGCCGCGATGGCGAGCACGGTGCCTGCGCTCAGCGTGGAACCCAGCAGAAGTGCGTAGCTGTCCATGTCAATGGCTCCCTTCGGTGGCGCCTGCGATCGGCGCCGTCAGCGGTGTGCTGGCCTGCAGCGAGCTTGTCGTCAGCGTGGCGGCCTTGGCCGAGGCCTTGCGCCGGATGCGGTAGGCAATGAAGGTGTCGCAGGCCAGCAGCGTGAACAGCAGCAGGCCCTGGAACACGCCGGTGAGCGACTTGGGCAGGCCCAGGCGCGACTGCGCGAGTTCGCCGCCGATGTAGAACATGCTCATCAGGATGGCCGAGAAGATCATGCCCACCGGGTGCAGCCGCCCCACGAACGCCACGATGATGGCCGCGAAGCCGTAGCCCGCGGGCACGTACGGCGTGAGCTGGCCCAGCGGGCCGGCCACTTCGAGCGCACCGGCCAGGCCGGCCGCGCCGCCCGAGGTCAGCAGTGCGATCCAGACCGCGCGCCGCGCCGAGAAACCCGCATAGCGCGAGGCCGCCGGCGCAAGGCCGCCAACCTGCTGCGCGAAGCCCGCCCGCGTGCGGAACAGGAACACCCACAGCGCGCCCGCGCCGACCAGCGCGATCACCAGCCCGATGGTCACGCGCGAGCCCTTGAAGAGCCGCGGAATCTGCGTGACCGCCTCGAAGGTCTTGGACTGCGGAAAGTTGTAGCCGTTCGGGTCTTTCCACGGCCCGAAGACCATGTAGCCCAGCAGCAGCGTGGCCACGTAGACCAGCATCAGGCTCACCAGGATTTCGTTGGCGTTGCACTTGTCGCGCAGGAACGCCACGATGCCCGCCCACACCATGCCGCCCAGCGTGCCGGCCAGCAGGATGACCACCACGATCCACTGCCCCGTGGTCTTGTCGGCCAGCAACGCCACGCCGCCCGCCGCGATGGCGCCGAACACAAACTGCCCTTCGGCGCCGATGTTCCACACGTTCGAGCGGAAGCACACGGCCAGCCCCAGCGCGATGATGAGCAGCGGCGTGGCCTTGACCATCAGCTCGCCGATGGCATAGCCGTTCTTGATGGGCTCGTAGAAGAACACCAGCAGGCCCTTCACCGGGTCCTTGCCGAGCGCGGCGAACAGCGCCACGCCGATGAGCACGGTGATCAGCAGCGCCAGGATCGGCGAGGCATAGCTCCAGAAGCGCGAGAGCTCCGGGCGGGGTTCGAGCTTAAACATGGGCAGCTTCCTTGGCGGCGGTGGTGTCCCACAGGCCGCTCATCCATTCGCCGATCTGCGGCAATGTGGCCGCGGCGCGGTCGATGGACGGCGACAGCCGGCCCTTGGCGATCACGTGCAGGCGGTCGCAGATGTTGAACAGCTCGTCGAGCTCTTCGCTGATGACCAGCACGGCGCAGCCGGCGTCGCGCAACGCCAGGATCTCGGCATGGATGAGCGCCGCGGCGCCCACGTCCACGCCCCAGGTCGGCTGCGAGACGATGAAGAGCTTGGGGTTGGCGTCGATCTCGCGGCCGACGATGAATTTCTGCAGGTTGCCGCCCGAGAGCGAACGCGCCGCGGCGCGGGGTCCGCCCGCCTTCACCTTGAAGCGCTCGATGATGCCCCGGGCCTGGCGCTCCAGCGCGCCGGTGCGGATCCACCCGCCCCGGCCCACCGCGTCGCTGCGCGTGAGCAGCAGGTTGTGCGCGAGCCCCAGCGTGGGCACGGCCCCCCGGCCCAGCCGCTCCTCGGGCACGAAGTGCAGGCCCAGCGCGCGACGCGAGCGCGGGCGCAGCCGGCCGGCCGGCTTGTCGAACACCTGGACCATCGACGCCTCGGCGCGCACGTCCTCGCCCGACAGCGTGTACAGCAGCTCCCGCTGGCCGTTGCCCGAGACACCGGCAATGCCGACGATTTCGCCCGCGCGCACGTCGAACGAAATGCCGTCGAGGTCCACGCCGAACTGGTCTTCGCGCGCCAGCGTGAGTGCCTTCACGCGCAGGGCCACCGCACCCGCGTGCACCGGCCGGTGCTGCAGCGGCGGCGGCTCGCTGCCGATCATCAGCCGCGACAGCGACTGGGTGCTTTCGTTCTGCGGGTTGCACACGCCTGTGACCTTGCCGCCGCGCAGCACGGTGCAGGCGCTGCACAGCTCCTGGATCTCGTGCAGCTTGTGGCTGATGTAGAGGATGCTGCAGCCCTCGGACGACAGCTTCTTCAGCACGTTGAACAGCTTGACGACGGCCTGCGGCGTCAGCACCGAGGTCGGTTCGTCCAGGATCAGCAGCTTGGGGTTGGTGAGCAGGGCGCGAATGATCTCCACGCGCTGCATCTCGCCCACCGACAGCGTGTGCACCGGGCGCGCCGGGTCGATGTCCAGGCCGTACTCGCTGGCCTTGGCGGTGATGCTGCGCGCCACCTCGGCCAGCTGCAGCGACTTGTCCAGGCCCAGCCACACGTTCTCGGCCACGGTGAGCGTGTCGAACAGGCTGAAGTGCTGGAACACCATGCTGATGCCCAGCGCCCTCGCCTGCTGCGGGTTGCGCAGGTTGACGGCCTGCCCGTCGAAGGTGACGGTGCCTTCGTCGGGCTTGACCGACCCGTAGATGATCTTCATCAGGGTCGACTTGCCGGCCCCGTTCTCGCCGAGCACGGCGTGGATTTCGCCGGGCTGCACGGCCAGGGAGATGTCGCTGTTGGCCACCACCGCGGGATACCGCTTGGTGATGTGCGCGAGCTGGAGTCTGGGGGTTGTCATGCCGGTTCTTCGTGGGTTGTCTCGTTCAACATCGACAAGGCGGTGTACAGCTATAAGTTTAATAGCGTGACCGTCGCCCGCTCACCCCGGCTTTCCCGGTTTTCCCCGGCCGTGGCCCCAGGGGCGGCCACGGTGACGAGCGCCTCAGTGGGCGCCGACGTAGGCGAACTTGAACAGGAACACCGCCGCGATGATCCACACCGACACATGCACTTCCCGTGCCCGTCCGGTGAACAGCTTGAGCACCGCGTACGAGATGAAGCCGAAGGCCAGCCCCGTGGCAATCGAGTAGGTGAACGGCATGGCCAGCGCGGTGAGCGCGGCCGGGATCACCTCGGTGGTGTCGTCCCAGTCGAGTTCGACCAGGTCGCGCAGCATCAGGCAGCCCACGAAGAACAGCGCCGGTGCCGTGGCGTACGCCGGCACCGAGCCCGCCAGCGGCGAGATCATCAGGCAGGCCAGGAACAGCAGCGCCACCACCACCGCCGTGAGGCCGGTGCGCCCGCCCGCCTGCACGCCGGCCGCGCTCTCCACATAGGCCGTGGTGCTCGAGGTGCCGAGCAGCGAGCCCGCGAAGATCGCGCCGCTGTCGGCCAGCAGCGCCTTGTTCATGCGCTCCATCTTGCCGGGCACCAGCAGGCCCGCGCGCTTGGCCACGCCCATCAGCGTGCCGGTGGCGTCGAACATCTCGACCAGGAAGAACACCAGCACCACGTTCAGGATGCCGCCCTTGAGCGCGCCCATCACGTCCAGCTGCATGAAGGTGGGCGCCACCGACGGCGGCGCCGCGAACACGCCATGGAACTTGTTGTCGGCCACGAAGAACGACAGCACCGTCACCGCCAGGATGCCGATGAGGATGGCGCCGCGCACCTTGAGCCGGTCGAGGACGACGATGACGAAGAAGCCCAGCGTGGCCAGGATGACCGGCGGCGTGTGCAGGTCGCCCAGCGTGACGAAGGTGGCCGGCGAGGCCGCCACCACGCCCGCGCTCTTGAGCGCCACCAGCGCCAGGAACATGCCGATGCCCACGGTGATCGCCGTTCGCAGCGAATGCGGTATGCCGTCGATGATCAGCTTGCGCAGCCCCGTGACCGTGACCACCAGGAACAGGCAGCCCGAGATGAACACCGCGCCTAGCGCCACCTGCCACGTGTAGCCCATGCCCAGCACCACCACGTAGGAGAAGTAGGCGTTCAGCCCCATGCCCGGCGCCATGGCGATCGGGTAGTTGGCGTACAGCCCCATGATCAGCGTGCCCAGCGCCGCGATGATGCAGGTGGCCACGAACACTGCGCCCTTGGGCATGCCCGCGTCGCCGAGGATGCTCGGGTTCACGAAGATGATGTAGGCCATCGTGAGGAAGGTGGTCAGGCCCGCCACCAGCTCGATGCGCACGGTGGTGTTGTGCTCGCTGAGCTTGAACACACGCTCCAGCAGGCCCGAGCCGCTTGCGCCGCCCACAGCCGCACGCGGACGTGCGGACTCGACATGCCCCGGGATGCGGGGCTCGGCGCCTTTGGGCGCCTGTTCCAACGTACTCATTTCGCTTGTCTCCAGCTGTTGTAGTGGCGGTTGCTTCATCGTTGCCCCCGCTCACGACGCCGGCGCAAGCGGGGATCTCTCAGGGATCGGAAGTCTCAGGGTCGGCAGGCGGGCGGCCGGGTGCCACGGGCAGCGCCGACACCGGCGGACGCAGCGACGCCGCCACGTCCTTGATGCATTCGCGCAGCCAGCGCGCGGAGCTCGACGAATGGGTGCGTTCGTGCCAGAGCTGGTAGTACATGAGGCGCGGCAGCCCCACCGGGCAGTCGAGGATCTTCAGCGGCAGCCGCGCGGCGAAGCGCTCGCAGTACTGGCGCCCGGTGGTCAGCACCAGCAGGCTGGAGGCCACCATGTCCGGAATGAGGCCGAAGTGCGCGCAGCGCGCCGTGATGTTGCGCTGCCGCCCCAGCTCGTCGAGCATCTGGTCGATGATGCCGCGCCCGCCCGGGTGCATGGGCGTGGGCGCGATGTGCTCGGCCGCCAGCCAGGTCTCCAGGTCCCAGCCGCGGCGCACCGCCGGATGGTCCTTGTTGACCAGCGACACCACGTCGTCGCCGAAGAGCTGCGCCATGTGCAGGTCTTCCGGCGGCTTGAGCCAGTTGCCGATCACCAGGTCGACCTGGCCGAGCGCCAGGTGCCCGTGGTAGTCGGAGTCGGGCGAGAGCGCGTGGATCTCGATCTGGCACAGCGGCGCGTCGCGCTTGACCTGCGCCACCAGCATGGGCAGGAACAGCGGGTCCATGTAGTCGCTGGCCGCGATGCGGAAGGTGGTGGCCGCCGACTGCGGATCGAAGCCGCGTGCGTCGGAGAACAGCATCTCGGCCGCGCGAAGAATGCTCGCGGCGGGCTCGACCATGCGCAGCCCCGCGTCGGTGGGCACCATGCCCGAGCCTGAGCGCACCAGCAGCGGGTCGCCTGACAGCTCGCGCAGGCGCTTGAGCGCGGCCGAGACGGCCGGCTGGTACATCCCCAGGCGAATGGCGGCGCGCGAGACGCTGCGGTCGGTCAGCACGGTGTGCAACACCCGTATGAGGTGCAGGTCGATCTTGTCGAAAAGCGCTTGGTCTCTCATGGCTGTTCACACCTTTCTTGTCTGTGCGAACAGTTATACAGCGCGACATTGGGCAAGACCGGGTGTGAAAAGGAAGCTCGGACCGTGCGAGCACGGCCCGCTGTCATTCGGCCGTTGCGCCCTGCACCGCCGTGATGGCGCGCAGGATCGACTCGCTCGTGGCCGGCGCCTTCAGCGGCGGATCGACCTTGTGGTCGCCGGCCGCGGACACCGCGTCGCGGATCGCGAAGAACACCGAGAACGGCAGCAAGAGCGGCGGCTCGCCCACGGCTTTGCTGCGGTGGATGGAGTCTTCGAAGTTCTGGCCCTCGAACAGGCGCACGTTGAACACCGGCGGGCAGTCGTTGGCCGTCGGAATCTTGTAGGTGCTGGGCGCGTGCGTGGTGAGCTTGCCGCTTTGCGGGTGCCACACCAGCTCTTCGGTGGTGAGCCAGCCCATGCCCTGGATGAAGGCGCCTTCCACCTGGCCGATGTCCACGGCAGGGTTCAGCGACTTGCCCGCGTCGTGCAGGATGTCGGCGCGCAGCAGCTTCCATTCGCCGGTGAGCGTGTCCACGATCACCTCGCTCACCGCCGCGCCGTAGGCGTAGTAGTAGAACGGCCGGCCCTGCATCTTGTCCTTGTCCCAGCTCAGGCCCGGCGTGGCGTAGAAGCCGTCGGACCACAGCTGCTTGCGGTCCAGGTAGGCCTCGCCCACCACGGTGCTGAAGGCCAGCGTGCGGCCGTTGACCTCGACCTTGTCGTTCGCGAAGCGCACCTCGCTCGCCTTGCCGCCGTGGCGCTCGGCGGCGCAGTCGGCCAGGCGCTCGCGGATCTGGCGGGCGGCGTCCTGCGCGGCCTTGCCGTTCAGGTCGGCGCCGGTCGAGGCCGCCGTGGCCGAGGTGTTGGCCACCTTGGTGGTGTCGGTGGCGGTGACGCGCACGCGCTCGAAGCTCACGCCCAGTTCGTGCGCCACCACCTGCGCCACCTTGGTGTTGAGGCCCTGGCCCATCTCGGTGCCGCCGTGGTTCACCAGGATGGAGCCGTCGGTGTACACGTGCACCAGCGCGCCGGCCTGGTTGAAGTGCTTCACGTTGAACGAAATGCCGAACTTCAGCGGCGCCAGCGCCAGGCCGCGCTTGAGCACGGTGCTCTTGCTGTTGAAGGCCGCGATGTCCTCGCGCCGCGCGCGGTAGTCGCTGGTGGCCTCCAGCTCGGCCACGAGTTCGTGGACGATGTTGTCGGTCACGGTCTGGCGGTAGGGCGTGACGTTGTTCTCGGTCTTGCCGTAGAAGTTGACGCGCCGCACGTCGAGCGGGTCGCGCTTCAATTCGCGCGCCACCGAGTCGAGGATGTTCTCGATGGCAATGGCGCCCTGCGGGCCGCCGAAGCCGCGAAACGCGGTGTTGCTCTGCGTGTTGGTCTTGCCCGAGAAGCCGTGCATGGCCACGTTGGGCAGCCAGTAGGCATTGTCGAAGTGGCACAGCGCGCGGGTCATCACCGGGCCCGACAGGTCGGCCGAGTGGCCGGCGCGCGAGACCATGGTGATCTCCGCGCCCAGGATGCGGCCCTCGTCGTCGTAGCCCACGTCGTATTCGTACCAGAAGCAGTGGCGCCGGCCGGTGACCATGAAGTCGTCGTCGCGGTCCAGCCGCAGCTTCACGGGGCGCTGCAGCTGGCGGGCCGCGATGGCGGCCACGCACGCGAAGATGGCCGACTGCGACTCCTTGCCGCCGAAGCCGCCGCCCATGCGCCGGCATTCCACATGCACCTCGTTCGACTGCAGGTGCAGCGCATGCGCCACCAGGTGCTGCATTTCGCTCGGGTGCTGCGTGGAGCAGTGGATGTGCAGCGCGCCGCCTTCCTTGGGAATGGCGTAGCTGATCTGGCCCTCCAGGTAGAACTGCTCCTGCCCGCCCACGTCCAGCGTGGCGGTGTGGCGGTGCGGCGCCTGGGCGATGGCGGCGCGCACGGCCGCCTCGTCACCCTCGTTGGCGGCGCCGCCGCTGCGCACGATGTGCATCGGCGGCACCACGTACTGGCCGCGCGCATGGGCGTCCTGCGGCGTGATGACGGGCGGCTGCGCCTCGATGGTCAGCGCGTCCTTCGCCTTCGCGGCGGCGCGGCGGGCGGCGTCGCGCGTCTCGGCGATCACGGCGAACACCGGCTGGCCGAGGTAGCGGATCTGGCCGCCGTCGTTCACGGGCAGCAGGATCGGGTCGTCGTGAATGATCGAGCCGCAGTCGTTGGTGCCCGGAATGTCGTCGGCCGTGAGCACCGCGACCACGCCCGGCATGGCGCGGATGGCGTCCAGCGACAGGGCCGTGACGCGGCCGGCGGCGGCCGGCGACAGCCCCAGCGCGCAGTGCAGCGTGCCGGCCAGCTCGGGAATGTCGTCGATGTAGGTGGCCTCGCCGGCCACGTGCAGGTGCGCCGATTCATGCGGGCGGCTGATGCCCACGCGCATGCCGCGATCGTGCGCCAGCGCCTCGGCGCCCACGTCGATGCGCGCGGCGGTGTTGCTCAGGTAGTCGGCAAAGGCCTCGGCGGGCTGCAGCAGGCGGGCGTCGATGGGTTTGTTCATGGTCAGACTCCTTCGGCAGCCGCTTTGGCCGGGGCATGGGGCATCACGCTCCAGACGCTGGTTTCTTCCAGCGACAGTGCGTCGTCGGCGCGGGTTTCCAGCCACAGGCGCTGGATGAGGTTCTGCGCCACCAGCAGCCGGTAGTCGGCCGAGGCGCGCATGTCCGACAGCGGCTTGAAGTCTTGTGCCAGCGCCAGCTTGGCGGTGGCCACGCTGGCCTGCGTCCAGGGCTTGCCGAGGATGGCGGCCTCGGCGTTGGCCGCGCGCCGCACGGTGGCGGCCATGCCGCCGAAGGCCAGTCGCACGGCCTTGACCGTGTCGCCGCCGGCTTCGAACTCGATGGCGAAGCCCGCGCACAGCGCCGAGATGTCGCAGTCGAAGCGCTTGCTGATCTTGTAGGCGCGCACCTGGCGCTTCAGCGCCGCATGCGGCACCGCCAGCCCCTGGACGAACTCGCCCGGCTGCAGCTGGTTCTTCATGTAGTCCAGGTAGAACTCGCTCAGCGGCATGCGGCGCACCGCGTCGCCGCGGCGCAGTTCGATCTGCGCGTCGAGCGACATCAGCACCGGCGGCGAATCGCCGATGGGCGAGCCGTTGGCCACGTTGCCGCCCATGGTGCCGGCATGGCGGATGGGCGGCGAGGCGAAGCGCAGCCACACGTCGGCCAGGCTGGGCACGCGCGCCACCAGCGTGGCGAAGGCCGATTCGAGCGAGGCGCCGGCCCCGATGTAGAGCTCCCCGCCCGCGTCGTTCTCGCGGTCTTCGATGGTCTTCATTTCGGCCACGTCGCCCACGTAGATGATGTCGCCCAGGTCGCGGAACTGCTTGTTGACCCACAGGCCCACGTCGGTGGAGCCGGCTAGCAGCTGGGCGCGGGGCTTGCGCTCGCGCAGCGCGGCGAGCTGGGCCAGGGTCCTGGGGGCGTGGAAGTGGTCGATGCGGGCGCCCAGGGGAGCGGCATAGTCCAGGCCGTCGTTCTGCAGGGCGGCGAGCGCGGCGACCACGGGCTTCGTGTCGAGGCGCACCGAAGGCAGGTCGAACATGCGCTGGCCGGCGTCCAGGATGGGCCGGTAGCCGGTGCAGCGGCACAGGTTGCCCGAAAGGTCGTCGGCCAGTTGCTGGCGCGTGGGCTGGGTGCCTTCGGCCTGGTGGTGCTCGTAGGTGGACCACAGCGACATCACGAAACCGGGGGTGCAGAAGCCGCATTGCGAACCGTGGCAGTCGACCATGGCCTGTTGCACCGGGTGCAGCGTGTGGACGGCGTGGTGCTTCTTGTCGGCGGCGTTTTCGGTGGCCTTGTCGGTCTTGCCGGCGGCGCTGGCCTTGAACTGGCCCTTGAGGTCTTCGACCGTGAACAGCGCCTTGCCGTGCAGCGTGGGAAGAAACTGGATGCAGGCGTTGACCGTCTGCAGGTTCAGCCCGCCGACCACGCCCGGCGCGCCGGGGTCGGTGGCCAGCTCGCCGATGACGACGGTGCAGGCGCCGCAGTCGCCCTCGTTGCAGCCTTCCTTGGTGCCGGTGCAGCGGGCGTCGTCGCGCAGCCAGTCGAGCACGGAACGGGTCGGGTGGACGCCGGACACGTCGACGATCTTTCCGCGATGGAAGAAGCGGATCGGCTGGACCGGCGGAAGGGAGGGGCTGCTGCTCTCGGTGCTCATGCTTTTTTGGGGCTCGTGGGCGACCCGTCGTGGGTCAGTCATGGACGTTAGCGGCTTGTTCGGCGTCGTGCATACGGGGTCGCCCATACAGCGTATGTGGGGGCCGGTATGCCACGTACGGAAAAACCCTTGGGCGGTGCTGCAATTCCCGGGCCAAGCCCGGCGGCGGGCGCGGCGGTCAGGCGTGCGCGATGGCAACCCAGGCGGTGGCGATCAGCGTCGTGCCCGCGGCCGCCAGCAACCCGCCGACCAGCCATTTCAGCGTGCGCGGGCGCAACTTGTTCGGCAGCCGGTGGTGCAGCCGGGTCGCGCCGTAGACGACCGGCATCGCGCACGTGGCGAGCAGCGCCGAATGCGCCGAGAAATGCCCCGTCGGCACCACGATCACGAGCCGCACCAGCGAGTTGAACCCGAACATCAGCAGCAGCGCGCGGCGCACGAGTTCGCGCTCCAGCGGCTGGCGGTACATGTGAAAGACGATGGGTGGCCCCGAGCTGGAGAACAAGCCGCCCAGCACGCCCGACAACCCGCCGATGACGGCGAAGCTCGCGGGGCCCGACACCGCGGCCAACGGCCGCCCCTGCAGCACCAGCAGCGCCGCGCAGGCCAGGATCGACACGCCCAGCAAGCCCCGCAGCCATTCCACCGCGCCGCCGCTGAGCCAGGTGAGCAGCACCAGGCCGACGATCACGCCCACGGTGCTGCCGTTGAGCGCCGGCTTCATCAGCTGCCAGGGCACTACGCCGGGCCGGGCGCGGAAATAGGTCCAGGCGTTGACCAGGCTGAGCACCGTCGCGGCGTTGGCGGTGTCGCTGACGCTGGCGACGCCGAACACCGACACCAGCCCGAGCAGGATGAGACTGAAGGCAAAACCGGTCAGGTTCTGCGCGTAGGTGGCCAGCGCCACGCAGGCCATGAAGACCGCCACGGGGCCGGCCTGGGAAAGGATCGCTTGCACCGGAAACGTCGTCAGAGGGAGGTGGGGAACGCGGGACGGCGGCGCAAGGCCGGAAAGAGACGAAAACAGGGGTGCGAAACGAACATGCGGGGGGATCGGAAGAGCGAAAAGGCGCGGCGCGCCGGCCGCCCAAGAATACCTCGTGGATACCGCGTGGATACCGCGTGGCTGCCGGGGGGCTCAGCGCACCAGGTCCCACCCCATCATCAGCGCCGCGAAGCCCATAAGCGCGGTGCCGCCCCAGCCGAGCCAGCGGGTGCGCCGGCCCGAGGTGAACACGCCCATCACCTTCTCGCGCGTGACCAGGATCATCATGGCCGCCATGATCGGCACGGCCACCACGCCGTTGATGACCGCGCTCCAGTAGAGCGCCTTCATGGGATCGATGGGCGTGAAGTCCAGCGCGGTGCCCACCAGCGTGGCCACGGCGATGATTCCGTAGAACTCCTTGGCCTCGCGCCAGTGCCGCTCCAGCCCTTCTTCCCAGCCGAAGGCCTCGGCCACCGCGTAGGCCGCCGAAGACGCCAGCACCGGCACCGCCAGCAGGCCGGTGGCGATGATGCCGCCGGCGAACAGCCAGAACGCGAAGTCGCCGGCCAGCGGGCGCAGCGCCTCGGCCGCCTGCGCGGCGGAGGTCACGTCGTGCACCCCGGCCGTAAACAGCACCGAGGCCCCCACCACCATCACGAAGAAGGCGATGAGGTTCGAGAAGGTCATGCCCACCCAGGTGTCCAGCCGCACGCGCTTCAGGTCGCGCCGCACCTCCACGTCGGTGCCGCGCTGCCCGCCCTTCAGGCGAAGCTCTTCCACCTCTTGCGAGGCCTGCCAGAAGAACAGGTAGGGCGAGATGGTGGTGCCCAGCAGCGCCACGATCATCATCCAGTAGTCACCGCTCCACTGCAGCCTGGGCACCACCAGGTCGTGCAGCACATGCGCCCACTCGACCTGCACCGCGAACACCGCCGCCACGTAGGCAAAGAGCGTGAGCGTGAGCCACTTGAGGATGTGGGCCAGCTTGCGGTAGGGCACGAACACCTGCAGCAGCACCGTGACCACGCCGAACACCAGCGAATGAAAGTGCGCCCCGCCGCCCACCACCAGTTGCAGCGCCTCGCCCATGGCCGCGATGTCCGCCGCGATGTTGATGGTGTTGGCCACCACCAGCAGCGCCACCAGCACGATCAGGAAGCTGCGCGGCATGTGCTCGCGCAGGTTGGCCGCCACGCCCTTGCCCGTGACGCGGCCGATGCGCGCCGACACCAGCTGGATGGCCACCATGAAAGGCAGCGACAGGAACACCGTCCACAGCAGCCCGGTGCCGAACTGCGCCCCGGCCTGGGTGTAGGTCGCGATGCCCGACGGGTCGTCGTCGGCCGCGCCGGTGACCACGCCAGGGCCGACGTGGCGCAGGAAGGAGGGAATGCGTTTTTTCATGTTCGCCCCGATGGTTGCATGACCAGCCTGACCTGCACATGAACCGCGCGCCGATTCATGCCTTTGCCTTGTCCGAGAACAAGGCCTCAATGACCTGCCG
Organism: Variovorax sp. AC103; assembly: GCF_979254005.1. Lineage (NCBI taxonomy): Bacteria > Pseudomonadati > Pseudomonadota > Betaproteobacteria > Burkholderiales > Comamonadaceae > Variovorax > Variovorax sp. AC103. The sequence goes on from NZ_CEEDFC010000021.1 coordinate 58,726, forward strand.
CAGCCACCGGTTGCCCGGGTCGGCCTCGAAGCGCTTGCTCCAGTGCAGCGACACCGTGAAGTCGCGCAGCGGGAACGGCGGCTCCACGATGGCGTAGTGGCCGTCCTCGGCAAAGCCGCGCGCGATGTTGCGCGGCATCACCACCGCCAGGTCGGTGGCGCGAACGATGGCCGGCAGCACCATGAAATGCTCGGTCGTCAGGCGCAGCCGGTCTTCCAGGTTCAGCAACTGCAGGATGCGCAGCGTGTCGGCGTGCGTGCGCACGGCCACGTAGTCGAGCTCCTGCAGGGCCTCGAGCAGCGCCTGCCCGCTGCGGCGGCGCTTCACGAAGGGGTGGTCGCGGCGCAGCAGCACGATGTAGCGGTCGCGCAGCAGCTGGGTGCGCTGGGTGTCCTTCACGCGGGGCAGGAAGCCGAAGGCGAAGTCGACCTTGCCGCTGTCCAGCGCAGCGGCGATGTCGCCCGTGGCCAGCGGCATGGTCTCCACGCGCACGCCCGGCGCCAGCTCGCGCAGCCGCGCCATCAGCGCCGGCAGGAAGCGCCCCTCGCCGATGTCGCTCATGTGGATGCGAAACAGCTTGCGCGAGGCCGCGGGGTCGAAGCGCTCGGGCTCGCTCAGCGCCTGCTGCAGCGTGGCCAGCGCCGACTGCACCGGCACCGCCAGCCGCTCGGCGCGCGGCGTGGGCGCCACGCCGCCGGGGCCGCGGGTGAACAGCGCATCGCCCAGCAGCAGGCGCAGTCGCGTGAGCCCGTGGCTGGCCGCCGGCTGCGTGAGGCCGAGCGCCTCGGCCGCGCGGCTCACGTTGCGGGTGCGATAGACCGCATCGAACAGCCGCAGCAGGTTGAGGTCGACCGCATCGATATGCACAGATTTCATATTGGATAGCCGGATTATTTTATTGAAGTATGGCCCGTGCGTGACCACACTCCCCTGTCCCCGCTCCCTCCCTGGAGCCAAACAACAACAACGAGACACGATGGAAGTTTCATTCAGCAAGGAAGTGGAAATGCTGCGCCTGGGCGCCGGCGACACCTTCCACGGCGAGGGCATCCTCGCGATCACCAAGGGCCTGCTGCAGTCGGGCGTGGCCTACGTCGGCGGCTACCAGGGTGCGCCGGTGTCGCACCTGCTGGACGTCATGGTCCAGGGCAAGGCCTACATGGACGAGTTGGGCGTGCACGTGGAAGCCTGCGCCAACGAGGCCTCGGCCGCGGCGATGCTCGGCGCGTCCATCCACTACCCGCTGCGCGGCGCGGTCACCTGGAAGTCCATCGTCGGCACCAACGTGGCGGCCGATGCGCTGTCGAACCTGTCGTCGCCCGGCGTCACAGGCGGCGTGCTGGTGGTGGTGGGTGAGGACTACGGCGAAGGCGCCAGCGTGATCCAGGAGCGCACGCATGCCTATGCGCTCAAGTCGAGCATGTGCCTGCTCGACCCGCGGCCCGACCTGGGCGTGATGGTGCGCATGGTCGAGGAAGGGTTTCGCCTGTCGGAAGCCTCGAACATGCCCTGCCTGATGGAGCTGCGCATCCGCACCTGCCATGTGCGCGGCAGCTTCGAATGCAAGGACAACATCGCACCGGCGGTGTCGACCCGCGCGCCGATGACGGAGCCGGCCGGCTTCGACTACATGCGCCTGGCGCACCCGCCGGTCACCTTCCGCCACGAGAAGCTCAAGGGCGACGAGCGCATTCCGGCGGCGCGGCGCTACATCGTGGAGAACGGGCTGAACGAACTGATGCCGGGCAGGCGCCACCCGGACCTAGGCATCGTGGTGCAGGGCGGCCTGTACAACGCCCTGGTCCGCAGCCTGCAGCAGCAAGGCCTGGCGGACGCCTTCGGCGATACCGACATTTCAATCCTCGTGCTCAACGCGACCTATCCGCTGGTGCCCGAGCAGGTCGCCGACTTCTGCGTGGGCAAGCGCGCGGTGCTGGTGGTGGAAGAAGGCCAGCCCGAGTACATCGAGCAGGACATCGCCACGCTGCTGCGCCGGCGCGACATCCAGACGCCGCTGCACGGCAAGGACCTGCTGCCGGCGGCGGGCGAGTACGGCGTGGAGGTGCTGTCGGGCGGCATCGGCGCCTTTGCCGCGAAGTACATCGTGGCCAGCGATGCGTCGGCCTCCGCCCAGGCCTGGCTGGCCGGCAACCGCGAGCGCCGCGAGGCGGTGGCCCGCCAGCTGAGCGCGCCGCTGCCCAACCGGCCGCCGAGCTTTTGCATCGGCTGCCCGGAGCGGCCCGTGTTCTCGGCGCTGAAGCTGGCGCAGCAGGAAACGGGCCCCGTGCACATCGCGGCCGACATCGGCTGCCATGCCTTCGGCACCTTCGAACCCTTCTCGATGGGTCACTCGATCCTCGGCTACGGCATGAGCCTGGCGAGCCGCGCGGGCGTGGCACCCATGATGAACCGGCGCACGCTGTCGATCATGGGCGACGGCGGCTTCTGGCACAACGGGCTGCTCACCGGCGTGCAGAGCGCCCTCTTCAACGGCGACGACGCGGTGCTGCTGATCTTCAAGAACGGCTACACCTCGGCCACCGGCACGCAGGACATCATCTCCACGCCCGACGACAAAACGAAGGAACGTGCCGTCGACAAGCAGCAGAGCCTGGTCGACAAGAACCAGACCATCGAGGACACCCTGAAAGGCCTGGGCGTGAAATGGCTGCGCACCGTGACCACCTACGACGTGGAGCGCATGCGCAAGACGCTGACCGAGGCGCTCACCAGCGACTTCAACGGCCTGAAGGTGGTGATTGCGGAAGGCGAATGCCAGCTGGAGCGGCAGCGCCGCATCAAGCCCTGGATTGCCGGCCTCTTGAAGAAAGGCGAGCGCGTGGTGCGCGTGAAGTACGGCGTGGACGAGGACGTGTGCAACGGCGACCACGCCTGCATCCGCCTGTCGGGCTGCCCCACGCTCACGCTCAAGGACAACCCCGATCCGCTGAAGGTGGACCCGGTGGCGACCGTGATCGACGGCTGCGTGGGCTGCGGCCTGTGCGGCGAGAACGCGCATGCGGCCACGCTGTGCCCGAGCTTCTACCGGGCCGAGGTGGTGCAGAACCCGAAGTGGCATGAGCGCCTGCTGCACGGTCTGCGCGGTGCGGTCGTGCGCGCGTTGCAACCGGCTTGAGGGGCGACGACATGGAACAGAACCGCCAGAACCGCCCCATCACCCTGCTCGTCTGCGCCCTCGGTGGCGAAGGCGGCGGCGTGCTCACCGAATGGCTGGTCGACATCGCGCGGCATGCCGGCTACGCGGCGCAGAGCACCTCCATTCCCGGCGTGGCGCAGCGCACTGGCGCCACCACGTATTACATCGAGGTGTTTCCGGTGCCGCTCGCGCAACTCGGCGGCAAGCGCCCCGTGTTCAGCCTGAGCCCGGTGCCCGGCACGCTCGACGCGATCGTGTCGTCGGAACTGCTGGAAACTGCGCGCCAGGTCGGCAACGGCATGAGCGCGCCGCTGCGCACGCTGGTCATCAGCTCGTCGGCGCGCATCTTCACGACGGCCGAACGCATGGAGCCCGGCGACGGCCGCGCCGACGCGCAGCGCCTGCTCGACGTGGTGAAGGCCTTCAGCCGCGAGCACCATGTGTTCGACATGAACGCGATGGCGCGCGACGCCGGCACGGTGGTCAGCGCGGTAATGCTGGGCGCCGTCGCGGGCAGCGGGTTGTTTCCGTTCCCGCGCGAGGCCTACGAGCACGTGGTGCGCGGCGGCGACACCAGCGCGCCCGAAAAGCTGAGCAAGATGGCCGCGGCCAGCCTGCGCGGCTTTGCGGCCGCCTTCGACGCGGTGAGCGCGCCGCGTGCGCAGGCCGCCTTCGTCAGCAGCGTGCTGGCCGGCGACACGAACGACGCGCCGCCGCCGGCGAGCGCCCTGCCCGCCGAGCTGGCGCGGCGCTTTCCGCCCGCCGTGCACGACATCCTCACGCTGGGCCATGCGCGCGTGCTCGACTACCAGGACGCCGCCTACGCCGCGCTCTACGCCGAGCGGCTGGGCCGCGTGCTCGACGCCGAGCGCGCCGCCGACCCGGCCGGCGCGCAGGGCTTCGCCATCACCCGCGAGGCCGCACGCTGGCTCGCGCTGTGGATGGCCTTCGACGACATCGTGCGCGTGGCCGCCCTCAAGGGCCGCGCGAGCCGCGCACAGCGCGTGCGGCAGGAAGTGCGCGCGGGCGACGAAGACATCGTGAAGGTCTACGACCACTTCAAGCCCGGCGCCGCCGAGTTCGCCGCGCTGCTGCCGCCAGGCCTCTCGCGCCGCGTGACGGCGTGGGACCGCGGCCGCCAGGCGCGCGGCCTGGCCCCGTGGGCGCTCCCGCTGAAGGTGGGCAGCCATTCGGTGATCGGCATGGCATCGCTGCGCATGCTGGCCTCGCTGCGCTGGCTGCGCCGGCGCGGCAGCCGCTTCGCCGAGGAGCAGGCACTGATCGAACGCTGGCTCGCAGCCGTGGAAGCGGGCACCCGCGATGCCTGGGCGCTGGGGCATGAGCTGGCACTGTGCGGCCGGCTCATCAAGGGCTACGGCAGCACCAACGAGCGCGGCAAGGAGAACCTGCTGCACATGACCGACCACCTTGCCGCCCGACCCGGCGTGGCGTTCGCCGAGCGCGCGCGGGCCGTGGCCGCGGCGCGCACCGCCGCGCTGGCCGACGATGCCGGCCGCGCGCTCGACGCCGCGCTGGTCGAACACGGCGCGCCCGCACGCCCCGTCAAGGCCCAGCCCATCCGCTGGATGAAGCGCAAGCCCACCGGCGGCGCCTGACACGGAGCGGCCCGCGATGACGCCACTGCTCAACGTCGAGGACTACCGGCGCCGCGCGCGGCAGGTGCTGCCGCGCCTGGTGTTCGACTACGTCGACGGCGGTGCGGAGGACGAGCGCTGCCTGCGGCGCAACCGCGACGCGCTGGAGGCCCTGCCGCTGGTGCCGGAATGCCTGCGCGACACCAGCGCGATGGACATCGGCATCGAACTCTTCGGGCGCCGCTGGAACGCGCCCTTCGCCGTCGCGCCCATCGGGCTGGCGGGCCTGGTGCGCCCGGGTGCCGACGCCCTGCTGGCCAGCGCCGCGCAAGCCGCGCGGGTGCCTTTCATTCTCTCGACCGCGTCGAACACCCGCATCGAGGACGTGCGCACCGCCGCACCCGACGCCACGCTGTGGATGCAGCTGTACGTGATGGGCGAGCGCGCCATTGCCGAGCGCATCGTGCGGCGCGCGCGTGCCGCCGGCTTCGAGGCGCTGGTGCTCACGGTGGACGTGCCGGTCAGCGGGCTGCGCGAGCGCGACCTGCGCCATGGTTTTCGCGTGCCGATGCGGCTCACGCCGGGCACCGTGCTCGACATGGCGCGGCATCCCGCCTGGTTGCTGCGGCTGGCCCGCGGCGGCATGCCGCAGTTCGCGAACCTGCTGCCCGACGACGACGACAGTGCGCCCGTCTCCGCGCAGACCCAGGCCGCCCTGCTCTCGCGCACCATGGACCGCACGCTGAGCTGGGACAGCCTGGGCTGGCTGCGCAGGCTGTGGGACGGGCCGTTGCTGGTCAAGGGCCTGCTGGGTGCGCAAGACGCGAAGCGCGCCCTGCGCCATGGCGCGGACGGCATCGTGGTCTCCAACCACGGCGGCCGGCAGCTCGATGCGGCACCGGCCAGCATCGCCGCGCTGCCGCGCATCGTCGATGCGGTCGACGGCCGCATTCCGGTGCTGATGGACGGCGGCATCCGGCGCGGCAGCGACGTCGTGAAGGCTCTGGCGCTCGGCGCGCGCGCCGCGCTGGTGGGCCGCGCACCCGTCTACGGCCTGGCCTGCGACGGCCGGCAAGGCGTGCTCTCGGTGCTGCAACTGCTGGCGCAGGAGACCGAACGCACGATGACCTTGCTGGGCGCAGCGCACGTCGACGAACTTGGGGGCCGCCACGTCGACCGGCCCGAATTGCGTTCGCCTTCCGAACAAGCCGCTGCTGCAGCCGGCCTCAAGGAAAACACGCACGGGAAACCCTCCATATACCCGAAGCACGCGACTGCCTAGATTGCGCAACCAGTTCAAACACATAACGAAGGAGACCATGAAAACCGCCCACCACCCTCGCCGTACCCGGTTCCCCGCCCTGGCCCTGATCGCGGCCAGCACCGCGCTGTCGCTCGGCATGCCCGCCGCGCAGGCGCAGGACAAGCCCGTGCAACTCAAGCTGTCGAGCTGGGTGCCCGCGCAGCACCCGCTCAACCCCGCGCTGCAGGCGTGGGCCGACGACATCAAGAAGGAATCGGGCGGGACGATCACCGCCATCCTGTTCCCGTCGGAGCAGCTCGGCAAGGCCTTCGACCACTACGACATGGCGCGCGACGGCATCGCCGACTTCGCCTACATCAACCCGGGCTACCAGCCGGGCCGCTTCCCGGTGATGGCGGGCGCCTCGCTGCCCTTCCTGTTCGCCAACGGCAAGGAAGGCTCGGCCGCCATCGACGCCTGGTACCGCAACTACGCGGCCAAGGAAATGAAGGACGTGAAGTACTGCTTCGCGTTCGTGCACGACCCCGGCACCTTCCACGCGCGCAAGAAGATCACCGTGCCCACCGACATCAAGGGCATGAAGGTGCGCCCGGCCACCAGCACGGTGGGCCAGCTCATCACCTCGCTGGGCGGCACCAACGTGCAGGCCTCGGCGCCCGAGTCGCGCGACATGCTGGAGCGCGGCGTGGCCGACGCCATCACCTTCCCGTGGGGCTCCATCGGCCTGTTCGGCATCGACAAGGTGGTGAAGTACCACATGGACGCGCCGCTGTACGTCACGCCTTTCGTGTGGGCGATGAACAAGGGCAAGTACGACGCCATGTCCGTCGCGCAGAAGAAGGTCATCGACGACCACTGCACCAGCGAATGGGCGCAGAAGGTGGCCGGGCCGTGGGCCGACTTCGAGTTCGCGGGGCACGCCAAGATGGCCGCGCTGCCGGGCCACGAGATCTACAAGCTCACGCCGGAGCAGCTCGACGCATGGCGCAAGGCGGCCGCACCGTCGGAAGCGCAGTGGGCCGACAGCGTGAAGAAGGTCGGCGAAGACCCGAAGGCCGTGATGGACGCGCTGAAGGCCAGCCTCGTCAAGTACAAGTCCGCGCTGTGACTCGGAGTCCGTATTGCCAGGGGGCCGCCGCGCACGGCCGCCCGAAGCGGCCGGCCCGCCCCCCGGCAGGGGGGAAGGAGAAGCGACACGAAGTGCGCGAAGCCTGGGGGGCGAGCCAATGAAGCGAAGCGTCATGGACCGCGCGATCAACACGATCGAATGGCTCGCCGCCATCTTCGTGGGGATCGTCGCGCTCAACATCTTCGCGGCCGTGGTGCTGCGCAAGTTCTTCGACGCTTCCATCCCCGACGCCTACGACTTCGGACGCATGCTGCTGGGCATCCTGATCTTCTGGGGCATCGCGGCCACCAGCTACCGCGGCGGCCACATCACCGTCGACCTCGTGTGGACCGCAGCGGGCCCGCGCATGAAGCGCGTCATCGATGTCTTCGCCACGCTGGTGCTGCTGTTCGTGGTGGCGGTGCAGACCGCCATGCTGTTCGACAAGGTGCGCGGCACCTACGTCGACAACGTGCAGACCTACGACCTGAACATTCCGACCTGGCCCTTTTATGCCGTGGCCTGGGCCGGCGACGTGTGCGCGGTGCTGCTCATCGCCATTCGCACGTACCGGCTGATCTTTCATCCCGAACAACTCGAAGAAGTTCACGCAGAACAGAAGGCGGACGAATGAGCCCGGATGCAGTGGCAGTGCTGGGCTTTGTCGCCCTGTTCGTATTGATGTTGTTGCGCGTGCCCGTGGGCATGGCAATGGGCCTGGTGGGCGTGGTCGGCTACAGCTACCTCGTCGGGCCCGGGCCTGCGCTGAAGCTGGTGGGCCAGACCTCCATGCGCACCGTGACCGACTACACCTTCGGCGTGATCCCGATGTTCATGCTCATGGGGGCGCTGGTGTCGGTGTCCGGCGTGAGCCGGGAACTCTTCAAGGCCGCCAACTCCATGATCGGCCACCTGCGCGGTGGCCTGGGCGTGGCCACGGTCATCGCGTGCGGCGGTTTCGCGGCCATCTGCGGCTCGTCGGTGGCCACGGCCGCCACGTTCTCGGCGGTGGCGTACCCGGAGATGCGGCGCTTCAACTATCCGCAGTCGTTCTCCACCGGCGTGATTGCCGCGGGCGGCACGCTGGGCGCCATCCTTCCGCCCTCGACCGTTCTCGCGGTCTACGCCATCCTCACGCAGCAAGACATCGGCAAGCTCTTCATGGCGGGCATCGTGCCGGGCATCCTGGCCATGGCGATGTACGTGATGACCATCGCGATCATCGTCAAGCTGCGGCCCGACTGGCTGCCCGGCGGCGAGGTCAAGCCGTGGCCGGAACGCATCAAGGACCTGAAGAACGTGTGGGCGCCGCTGGTGCTGTTCGTGTTCGTCATCGGCGGCCTGTACGGCGGCTTCTTCACGCCCACCGAGGCGGGCGGCGTGGGCGCGAGCGGCGCGTTCATCCTCGGGCTGGTGCGACGCAAACTCGACGGGCCGAAGATCCGCGAGGCGCTGCTGTCGGCCACGCGCACGGCGGCGGCGGTGTTCACCGTGCTGATCGGCGCGCTGCTGTTCGGCTACTTCCTCACCATCACGCAAAGCCCGCAGAAGCTGACCGAGATACTCACCGGCCTGGGCATCGGGCGCTACGGCGTGCTGGCGCTCATCATGCTCATGTACCTGGTGCTGGGCTGCCTGATGGATGCGATGGCGATGATCATCCTCACGGTGCCCATCATCTACCCGGTGATCGTGCACCTGGGGTTCGACCCCATCTGGTTCGGCGTGATCATCGTGATGACGGTGGAGCTGGGGCTCATCCATCCGCCGGTGGGAATGAACGTGTTCGTCATCAAGAGCGTGGTGAAAGACGTGAGCTTCACCACCATCTTCAAGGGCGTGCTGCCGTTCATCGTGACCGACATCGTGCGCCTGGTGATCCTGATCGCCTTCCCCATCATTGCCTTGTGGCTGCCGACGAAAATGGGCTGATGAGCACCATCAAAGAAATCACCTACACCGCGCGCGTCGAGTTCGGCGACTGCGACCCCGCCGGCATCGTCTGGTTTCCCAACTTCTTCCGCTGGATCGATGCGGCCTCGCGTCACTTCTTTGCCGAGTGCGGCGTGCCGCGCTGGGAAGAGACGACCGAGACGCTGGGCGTGATCGGCACGCCGCTGGTGGACACGCACACGCGCTTCGTGAAGACGGCGAGCTACGGCGACACGCTGCAGATTGCGGTGCGCATCACCGAGTGGCGCGACAAGAGCTTCGTGCAGGCCTACCGGGTGACGCGGGGCGAGGACCTGATCCTCGAATGCGAAGAGGTGCGCATCTTCGGGGCCAAGCGCGAAGGCGGCGGAATTCGGGCGGTGGCGATTCCGCCTTCGATCCGCGCGCTCTGCGAATAGGGGCCGGTCAGCGCGGCTGGGCCTGCAACCTGGCGAGCAGGCCGTCGACGCCCAGGTCGATCAGGTCGAAGACTTCGACGAAGTCTTTCTGGCCGCCGTACCAGGGATCGGACACATCGCCCTCGACGCCGTGCGCAAACTCGGTGAACAGATGGATCTTGTGCTCCGTTCCCGCCGGCGCGAGCCTGCGCAACGCGGCGCAGTGCTGGGCCGTCATGCCGATGATCAGGTCGAAATGCTGGAAGTCGGCCTTGCGCACCTGACGCGCAGCGTGGGCATGCATCTCGATGCCACGGCGCCTGGCCTCGGCCACCGAGCGCCGGTCGGGCGGGTTGCCGCGCTCTTCGTCGGAGATGGCGGCGCTGTCGACTTCGATGGGGAAGCCTGCGGCTCGGGCCTTGTGCAGGAGCAAGGTGTGGGCTGTGGGGGAACGACAAATATTGCCGGTGCAGACGAACAGAACTGCCATTTTTTTGTGCGAAGAAGACTTGAAAGATTTTCAACAAGGGTCTGGAGCAAGCTGAAACGATGCACCTCGCTCCAACGGAATCCATCGCGTGCGCGTGCGTTCCTGCCGCGCTGAATGATGCCTGAGCACTTGTCATGGACAGCGGCCCTGCGCGCAGGCCACACCACATCGCGACGCTACGATGGACCCATGCCCCTTCATCAAGCTCGACACATCACCGCCATGCTCTGTGCCACCGTCCTGCTGGCGGCCTGCGCCACGCCTTCCGGTGGCGACAAGACTGCGGCGCAGCCACCGACGCGCGTGGCAGACCGCGACGCCAATCGACCTGGGCGCACACCTGAAAACCTGGCGCCCACCCTCTCGCCGGCCCAGGCATTGGCATCCGGGACGCAGGGCGCGCGCGTGCGCTGGAGCGGTGGCATCAATGCCATCGATGCGCAAGAAGGCGGGCGCCAGTGCTTCACCCTGCTGCACGCCACTTTCGATGCGCTGGGCGTGCTGCAGTGGCCCGGGGACGCGCAGCAGTTCATCGCCTGTGGCGCGGGGCCCTACGACCGGGCGCTCGTGACCCAGTTCAGTCTGGTGACCTTCGACGGCCGCGTGGCCGGGCAGCAAGTTCTGGCGGGCAAGCCGGTCCCCGTGATCGAGATCGAGGCGCTGTTCAGGCACTCGGACTGTGTGCAGGGCAGCGAGAAAAGCCCCGAGTGCTACGCGGGCTACCTCCAACCGCAGAAGCAATGACGGCTCGACCCTCGGTCTCCCGCGCCGACAGCCTCAGAGCCGGTGCTATTGACCGGTGCTATTCTTCGCGCCGACCTCACTCCAGGTACTCCAGATGCGGCTTCTTCCCCTGGTCATGACGGTGCTGGTGATGTCGAGCGCGGTGTCCGCGGCCGAAGAATCCGCCACGACAACGACGCTCTACAAATCCACCGGCCCCGATGGAAGGACGATCTACAGCGACCTCCCGCCGACGCATGCGCGCGACGCCAAGACCTTGACGTTCAAGAACCTGCCGGCGAGCGCCTTGTCCGCTGAAACCCTCGCGTATGTCGAGCAATTGCGCAAGTCGGCGAACGCACGGGCCTCTGCCCCACCGCCCCGCGACACCGTGCTTTTTTCCACCAAGTGGTGCGGCTACTGCCGCCAGGCGAAGTCGTACCTGGCCGCCAAACAGATCGGCTATCGGGAGATCGACATCGACACGGCGGATGGAAAACTGGCTTATGTCCAACTGGGCGGCAACAGCGGCGTGCCGCAGTTGTTCGTGAATGGTCGAGGCGTCACTGGCTTCACCGCTGCCGCCTACGACGCCGTCTTCTAGGCGCGCAGATAGAGAACGGAACGGTTGGCAAGACGGGCGACGCCAACGCCCCTGTCCACATCGCGGGAAACCATCCCAGGAGTTGACTCGCCCTGTGCCGCAGTGCAACAATTGGCAATCTTCATTTCGGAGCCTCGTGCGTGGACAGTGCCAGTTGGATCAGTGACAAGACGCGTGCCTCGGCAGGCGTGACACCCCAGGCTCTCTAGCGCAGGCTTCCCCGCGCTGTGTGGCCCTGGTGCACGCAGCGTGACCCTCTTGCCCTTCGCGGCAAGCGGTTCTCCCCTTCCGAATTTCATCGTTCTCGTCACTGACTTTTTCAGTCAGCTTGCGTGCGTCCGTGCGCGAGGTTCCTTCAACGCGAAGGAGCCTTGCCATGCGTCACTTTCATCTTCGTCGTCAGCCTCACGAACAACTCGTTCGCGCCTCGGCACACGTGCCGAACGGTGCGCCCGCGGCTGCGACAGAGGCACCGGCCGTCGATGCCGCGCTGGACCAGGCCGCGGCGCTGTGGACCACGCGGCGCATCCGCAACTTCCTGGTTCTCCAGCCCGCCCACGGCACGCGCCGCTGAGCCTGTCCGCGCACCTCTCTTTCCCGATCAGCACAGCACAGGAGCACAACGTGGACCCCGCCTCTCATTGGCGCCGTAGCGCGCCCCCTTCGCTTCGATCGATTGCAACCACGCGGCCCGCCGCCGTGCTTCGCAAGGGGTTGACCACCGCGCGTTGACGCCCGGAGGTTCTCCCCGGGCGGGCGGCGGCCGCCCCGAAGGAGAACCCCATGAAAAAGAACGTCCTGAAGTCTTTCTTCGAAAGCTTCCTGCGCAGCCGCCACATGCTGCATCACTTCGAGCGCTGGCAATCGATGCTGGGCTCGAAACCGGTCGCCGGCGGCTCGCTGCAGATGCCGCCCGACATCGCGAAGGCACTGAACACCGCCTCTCGCACCGACGCCGGCGAAATGCTGCTCCGCCTCGACAGCTCGCCGCGCGGCCTCAGCGAAGGCCACGCCCAGGTGCTGCGCAAGCGCCTCGGCAGCAACGAGGTGCGCCACGAGCAGCCCCTGCCCTGGTGGCAGCACCTGTGGCAGTGCTACCGCAACCCGTTCAACCTGCTGTTGACGGTGCTGGCATTGGTTTCGTACGTCACCGAGGACATGAAGGCCACGCTCGTGATCGGCAGCATGGTGGTGCTGTCGACCGTGCTGCGCTTCCTGCAGGAGTCGCGCTCCAACAAGGCGGCCGACCGGCTCAAGGCCATGGTGAGCAACACCTCCACGGTGCTGCGGCCCGCGCCCGGCCAGAAGCCGGGTGCCCCAGGCGACGAGGGCTTCGACACCACGCACACCGGCTCGGTGCGCGTCGAGGTGCCGATGCGCGACCTGGTGCCGGGCGACGTCATCGCGCTCTCGGCCGGCGACATGATCCCGGCCGACTGCCGCCTGCTCACCGCCAAGGACTTGTTCATCAGCCAGTCGGCGCTGACGGGCGAGGCCATGCCGGTCGAGAAGTTCGTGGCGGACCGCGGCGAACACGACGCCGGCGTGCTCGAGCGCGAGAACCTGCTCTTCATGGGCACCAACGTGATCAGCGGCACGGCCAGCGCGCTCATCGTGCACACGGGAGACCGCACCTTCTTCGGTGCGCTGGCCCAGCGCGTGACGGCCACCGACCGCGGCACCAGCGCGTTCCAGGCCGGCATCAACCGCGTGAGCTGGGTGCTGATCCGCTTCATGCTGGTGATGGCGCCGCTGGTGCTGGTGATCAACGGCGTGGCCAAGGGCGACTGGTGGGAAGCGGCGCTGTTCGCGCTGTCGATCGCGGTGGGCCTCACGCCCGAGATGCTGCCGATGATCGTGACGGCCACGCTGGCCAAGGGCGCGGTCGTGCTGTCGCGCCAGAAGGTGATCGTGAAGCGGCTGGAGGCGATTCACAACTTCGGCGCGATGGACGTGCTGTGCACCGACAAGACCGGCACGCTGACGCAGGACCGCATCGTGCTCGAGCGCCACACCAACGCCTGGGGCGAAGACTCCGACCATGTGCTGCAGTTCGCCTACCTCAACAGCTTTCACCAGACAGGGCTGAAGAACCTGCTCGACAAGGCGGTGCTGAGCCATGCCGAGATGCAGCTCGAGACGCGCCTGCAGACGGCCTACCGCAAGATCGACGAGGTGCCCTTCGACTTCTCGCGCCGCCGCATGTCGGTGGTGGTCGCGAACGGCGGCAGCGAGCACCTGCTGATCTGCAAGGGCGCACTGGAGGAGATCCTGTCGGTGTGCACATCGGTCGAGCGCGGCGCCGAGGTGCTGGCGCTCGATGCCGAAGTGCTCGCGCGCATCCACCGCGTGGCGTCGGAACTCAACGCGATGGGCCTGCGCGTGGTGGCCGTGGCCAGCCGCGCGCTGAAGACCGAGGCGCAAAAGCCCGCCTACGGCGTGGCCGACGAGTCGGGACTCACGCTGCTGGGCTACGTGGCCTTTCTCGACCCGCCGAAGGAGTCGACCGCGCCGGCATTGCGCGCGCTGGCGGAGCACGGCGTGGCGGTGAAGGTGCTGACGGGCGACAACGAACTGGTCACGCGCAAGGTGTGCGCCGACGTGGGCCTGGCGGTGGGGCGCATCGTGCTCGGGCGCGAGATCGAGGACATGGCCGACGCCGACCTGGCGCTGGTGGTCGAAGCGCACAAGGTGTTCGCCAAGCTCACGCCCGCGCACAAGGAGCGCATCGTGCACGCGCTGCATGCCAACGGCCATGTGGTGGGCTTCATGGGCGACGGCATCAACGACGCACCGGCGCTGCGCGCGGCGGACATCGGCATCTCGGTGGACGGCGCGGTGGACGTGGCGAAGGAGTCGGCGGACATCATCCTGCTGGAGAAGAGCCTGATGGTGCTGGAGCAGGGCGTGATCCAGGGGCGGCGCACCTTCGCGAACATGCTCAAGTACATCAAGCTCACGGCGAGCTCGAACTTCGGCAACGTGTTCTCGGTGCTGGTGGCCAGCGCGTTCCTTCCGTTCCTGCCGATGCTGCCGCTGCACCTGCTGGTGCAGAACCTGCTGTACGACGTGTCGCAGATCGCGATTCCGTTCGACAACGTGGACGACGAGTTCCTGAAGAGCCCGCAGCGCTGGAACCCGGCGGACCTGGGGCGCTTCATGGTGTTCTTCGGGCCGCTGAGCTCTGTGTTCGACATCCTGACGTTCACGGTGATGTGGCACGTGTTCGCGGCCAACACGGTCGGGCACCAGACGCTGTTCCAGTCGGGCTGGTTCGTCGAGGGACTGCTGTCGCAAACGCTCGTCGTGCACCTGATCCGCACGCGCAAGATCCCGTTCCTGCAAAGCCGCGCGGCGTGGCCGCTGCTGATCATGGGCGGGGCCATTGCGGCCGTGGGCATCTGGCTGCCGATGGGGCCGCTGGCGCACTACTTCAAGCTGGAGGCGCTGCCGCTGATGTACTTCCCCTGGCTGGTTGCGATGCTCGTTGGCTATGCGGTGCTGACCCAGGCTGTGAAGGGGTGGTATGCGCGGCGGTACGGGTGGCAGTGACGATGTGACGCTCTTTGTTCAGGGCGGTCCTGTGACACGCACATGACACCCAAGCTCGCAAACTGACGGGCACCCGATACCGGACGAACCGCCGACGGCCGACCGCCGTCGCACATCGAAGACACAAGAACAAGCAAGGAAGCCATCGATGCAAGCCATCCAGAACATCAACCTGCTTTCGCTGCTGGACACCTTCGTGAGCGTGTCTGCCGCCTTCATCCTCGGCTCGCTGATCGGCCTGGAGCGCCAGATCCGCCAGCGCACCGCGGGCCTGCGCACCAACACGCTGGTGGCCGTGGGCGCCGCGGTGTTCGTCGACATGGCCAACCGGCTCGACGGCAGCGGCGGCGCGGTGCGCGTGGTGGCCTACGTGGTGTCGGGCATCGGCTTCCTGGGCGCGGGCGCGATCATGAAGGAAGGCGCCAACGTCACGGGGTTGAACACGGCGGCCACGTTGTGGGGGTCGGCGGCCGTGGGCGCCTGCGCGGGCGCGGACCTGCTCGGCGAAGCATTGATTGCGGCGCTGTTCGTGCTGGCCAGCAACACGCTGCTGCGGCCCGTGGTGAACCGCATCAACCGCCAGCCGATCAGCGAGGAAGCGAGCGAAGCCACGTACGTGGTGCGCGTGATCTGCTCGCGCGCGGCCCGGCCCGAGGTGATGGACCAGTTGCTGCTGTTGCTGGAGGCCGCGAACTACCCGGTGCGCGATGTCGACCAGCACCCGTTCGGGCCGGCCGACACCGAGATCGGTGCGACGCTGTATGCGACAGCGGTCGAGCCCGCGGAGCTCGACCGTGTCATTGAAGATCTCGAAAGCCTCGACGGCGTGCAGCAGGCGTTCTGGAATGCCACCGCCGAGGAGTGAGTGAACCCGAACCCAGCGTGAGCCGGTTCAGACACCCATGATCGACACGGCCTTGGTGTTCAGGTAGGCCTCGAGCGCTTCCGGGCCGCCTTCCGAGCCGTAGCCCGAATCCTTCACGCCGCCGAAAGGCATTTCCGGCGAAGGCGTGGCGGGCTGGTTGATCCACAGCATGCCCAGCTCGAGCTTCTGGCTCAGCAGGTGCGCGTTCTTGATCGACTTGGTGAAGGCGTAGCCGGCCAGGCCGAAGGGCAGGCGGTTGGCTTCGGCAATCGCTTCTTCGAGGGTGTCGAAACCGCGGATGGCGGCGATGGGGCCGAAGGGTTCGTTGTTGAACACGTCGGCGTCCAGCGGCACGTCGGTCAGCACGGTGGGGGCGAAGAAGTTGCCGGTATCGCCAATGCGTTCGCCGCCGGCCGCCACGGTGGCGCCCTTCTTGCGCGCGTCGTCCAGCACATGGGCCATGGCCGTCAGGCGGCGGGCGTTGGCCAGCGGGCCGATGGTCGTGCCTTCGGCCAGGCCGTCGCCGAGCTTCAGGCCTTCGGTGTACTTCACCAGCGTGCGGGCGAACTCTTCGCGCAGGCTGTTGTGCACCAGGAAGCGGGTCGGCGAGATGCAGACCTGGCCCGCGTTGCGGAACTTGGCGGCGCCGGCGGCCTTGACGGCCAGCGCCACGTCAGCGTCCTCGGCCACGATCACCGGTGCGTGGCCGCCCAGTTCCATCGTCACGCGCTTCATGTGCGAGCCGGCCAGTGCGGCCAGCTGCTTGCCGACCGGGGTCGAGCCTGTGAAGGTGACCTTGCGGATGATCGGATGGGCGATCAGGTAGTTAGAGATTTCAGCCGGGTTGCCGAACACCAGGCCCACGGTGCCGGGCGGAATGCCGGCGTCGACGAAGGCCTGCAGCAGCGCGGCGGGCGACGCCGGGGTTTCTTCAGGCGCCTTCACCAGGAACGAGCAGCCCGTGGCCAGTGCGGCGCCGAGCTTGCGCACGATCTGGTTGATCGGGAAGTTCCACGGCGTGAACGCGGCGACGGGGCCCAGCGGCTCCTTCAGCACGAGTTGCTGCGCGGCCAGGTTGCGCGAGGGCACGATGCGGCCGTAGACGCGGCGGCCTTCGTCGGCGAACCATTCGATGATGTCGGCGGCAGCCAGGGTTTCGCCCTTGGCTTCGGCCAGCGGCTTGCCTTGCTCTTGCGTCAGCAGCTTGGCAATGTCGCCGGCGCGTTCGCGGATCAGGCCGGCGGCGCGGCGCATGACGGCGGCGCGCTCGTTGGCGGGGGTGTTGCGCCACTTGTCGAAGCCGCGCTGGGCGGCGGCCAGGGCACGGTCGAGGTCGGCGATGCTGGCATGCGCCACTTTGCCGATGACCTTGCCGGTGGCGGGGTTCACGACGTCCAGCGTCTTGCCGCCGGTGGCGTCGACCCATTCGTTGTCGATCAGCAGGCGGGTGTCGGTGTAGGAGGCGGTCATGCGAATTTTTCCTTCGAGGACTGGGGGATGAAAAAAGGGGAATCTGGGTCTGCGGTGCGGCACCCGGCAGGGCGCGCTGGCGACAACGGCGGCAAAGACGGCCCCGGGGCCGCCGGGTGCATAGATTAACCCGAGTTCACGACGCTCGCCCGGCAGGGGCCAAGCCCCCCTGTCGCCTACAGGATCAGCAACGCGCGGAAGTCGTTGACGTTGGTGTGCGTCGGCCCGGTCACGAAAAGGTCGCCCACGGCGTCGAAATAGCCGTACGCGTCGTTGCGGTCGAGGTGGTCCGACAGCTTGCGGCCCGCCGCGGTGGCGCGTACCAGCGTGTCGGGCGTGACGAAGGCGCCGGCGTTGTCCTCCACGCCGTCGATGCCGTCGGTGTCCGCCGCCAGTGCCCACACCTGCGGCTGGCGCATGAGGGCCCCCGCCAGCCCCATGCAGAACTCGCCGGCCCGTCCACCCCGGCCCTTGGCCTGGCCGGGCTGGCGCGGACGAATGGTGACCGTGGTCTCGCCGCCCGAAAGAATCACGCAGGGGCGCGCGAAGGGCTCGCCGCGGTGCGCCACGGCGCGCGCCAGCGCGGCATGCACCTTGCCGACTTCGCGCGACTCGCCTTCGATCTCGTCGCTGAGGATGTGCGCCTCGACACCGGCTTCGCGCGCGGCCTTGGCGGCCGCTTCCAGCGACTGCTGGGGCGTGGCGATCATGTGCGTCTCATGGCCTTCGAACACCGCGTCGCCCGGCTTGGGCGTTTCGAGTTCGCCGCTTGCCAGTCGGGCGCGCACCGGCGCGGGCACCTCGATGGCGTAGCGGTCGAGGATGGCGAGCGCATCGGTGCAGGTGGTGGCGTCGGGCACTGTCGGGCCGCTGGCGATGACGGCGGCGTCGTCGCCCGGCACGTCGCTGATGGTCAGCGTCACCACGCGCGCCGGTGCGCAGGCCGCGGCCAGCCGGCCGCCCTTGATGCGCGACAGGTGCTTGCGCACGCAGTTCATCTCGCCGATGCCGGCGCCGCTGTCGAGCAGTTGCTTGTTGATGCGCTGCTTGTCGGCCAGCGTCAGGCCTTCGGCCGGCAGCACCAGCAGCGAGGAGCCGCCGCCGGAGATCAGGCACAGCACGAGGTCGTCGGCCGTCAGGCCCTGCGTGAGCGCCAGCATGCGCTCGGCGGCCTGCTGCCCCGCCGCGTCGGGCACCGGGTGCGCGGCCTCGACGATCTCGATGCGCTGCGGCACGCCTTCAGGGCGCGGCGGAATGTGTTCGTACCGGGTGACGACGAGCCCCGACAGCGGGGCATCGGCCGGCCACAGCGCTTCGAGCGCCTGCACCATCGAACCGCCCGCCTTGCCTGCACCCAGCACCAGCGTGCGGCCCTTGCGCGGGTCCGGCGGCGGCGGCAGGTGGGCGCCCAGGGTGGACAGCGGCAGCGCGCGGTCCACCGCCACGCGGTAGAGATGTTCGAGAAAAGCGCGCGGCGCTTCGCGCGGATCGGGGGCGGTGCGGAAGGATGGTGTCGGTGCGGTCATCTGCTTTGTCTCCAGTCCGGCGATTGTGCTGCGGACCTTGACCCGCCCCCGCCGGTCTGCTTGTGTCGTGTCTAGTTGGTTTTTGCGCCGGCCTGGAACCAGCGGCTGATGAGCGCGCGCTCTTCGTCGGTGATGCCCGTGGCGTTGTTCATCGGCATGATCTTCGTGACCACCACCTGCTGGTAGATCGCCTGCGCATGCGCGGCCACCTGCTCGGGCGAGTCGACGCGCACGTTCTTCATCTGCACGGCCGGGCCGTGGCACATGAAGCAGCGCTGTTCGAGCACCTTCTGCACCTGCGAGAACGGCACCGCGGGTGCCGCGGCAGATGCCACCGGCGCCGCCACCGGCTCGGGCTTCATCCACACGATGGTCAGGCCCAGCACCACGATGCCGACCAGCGCATAAGGCAGCGGGTTGCCGGCATTGCCCAGCTTGAAGCGGTGGCGCACCACGAAGAACTGGCGAATGGCCGCGCCGCCGAGCATGATCAGCAGCAGCACGATCCAGTTGTACTTGTGCGTGTACGTGAAGCTGTAGTGGTTGCTCAGCATCGCGAACAGCACCGGCAGCGTGAAGTAGGTGTTGTGCACGCTGCGTTGCTTGCCGCGCTGGCCGTGCACCGGGTCGACCGGGCGGCCTTCGCGCAGCGCCTGTACGTTCTTGCGCTGGCCGGGAATGATCCAGAAGAACACGTTGCCGCTCATGGTCGTGGCCATCATGGCGCCCACCAGCAGGAAGGCCGCGCGGCCCGCGAACCACTGGCAGGCCAGCCAGGTCGCGAAGACGATGAACAGGGCGATCAGCACGCCGACGATGGTGTCGCCGTTCTTGCGGCGCCCAAAGACCTGGCAGATGCCGTCGTACACCATCCAGAACACCACGAAGAAGGCCAGCGCCACGGCAATGGCGGCGCCGGGTTGCCAGTCCATCTTGGACTTGTCGATCAGGTAGGTGCTCGCGTTCCACAGGTACGACATGGTGAACAGCGAGAACCCGGTGATCCAGGTGCTGTAGCTTTCCCAGTACGACCAGTGCAGGTGGTCCGGCAGCTTCTTGGGCGCCAGCGCGTACTTCTGCATGTTATAGAAGCCGCCGCCGTGCACGGCCCATTGCTCGCCGCCCACGCCCTTGTCGAGCGATTCGGGGTCCTGCGGCTTCTCGAGGCTGTTGTCCAGCATCACGAAGTAGAAGGAGGCGCCGATCCATGCGATGGCGGTGATGACGTGGACCCAGCGCAGCAGCAGGTTCGCCCAGTCGAGGTAGTAGCTTTCCATGTGCTCTCTCTCAACCCAGCCGGCGCGTGGGGGCGCCGGTAAGGGGTTTCAGCCTGCTCACCACCGCGGGCACTGTAAGCAGAGAAAGTGCCGCGAACGCAGGCTCCATGAAATGGGCCTCGCTCCGCTGCGGCTTGTTGTGGACCGAAAGTGTATACAGTTTTGGCAAGGGACGGGTGGGTTTTTAAAAGCGTCGCCGCCGGGAAAACCCTGTTCAACCGAGCGATTGCAACAACTGTGCCGCCACCGCCACGGCGATCACCTCGGGCTCCTTGCCGGTGATGCCCGGCACGCCGATCGGGCAGGTGATGCGGGCCAGTTCATCGGCACCGAACCCACGCGCTTCGAGCCGGTGGCTGAAGGTGGCCCACTTCGTCTTGCTGCCGATCAGGCCGATGTACGGCAGGTCGTTGCGCTCGCGCAGGCGCTTCAGGCAGGCGATGACGATGTCGAGGTCTTCGGCATGGCTGAAGCTCATGATCAGCACGCGGCTGCCCGGTGCCAGCGCGGCGACGGAGTCTTGCACGGGCTCGGAATGCTCGGTGTCGATCTGCGCGGGGAGTTCGTCGGGGAACACGCCGTCGCGGCTGTCGATCCAGCGCACCGCGAACGGCAGCGCGGCCAGCAGGCGCGCCAGCGCGGCACCCACGTGGCCGCCGCCGAACAGCGCCACGGGCCGGAGCTGCGCGACCAGCTCGCGCTGCAGCGCCGGCGCATCGGATGCGGTGATGCGCTGGTAAGAAAGGAACATCACGCCGCCGCAGCACTGCCCCAGGCTCGGGCCGAGCGGGTAGCGCTGGATGCCGTCGAACGGGGCGCGCGTGCCGGCCAGCAGGTCGCGCGCTTCCTTGGTGGCCTGGAACTCGAGCTGCCCGCCGCCGATGGTGGCCGTGAGGCCGTCGGCCCACACCGCCATCCAGGTGCCGGCCTCGCGCGGCGCCGAGCCCTGGGTGGACTCGACGCGTACCAGCACCGCGTCTTCATGGCGAAGACGCGCAAGCAACTGGTCGACTGCGCCACTCATGAGCGATACCTTCGGTTGCCCGGGCCATGAAGACTCACGGTATAAACCCGGCGATGAATCGCCAGCTTACCCCCCGCCGCCTTGCACTTGCTGCTTCCGTTCTTTCCGCGTTGTGGCTCGCCGGCTGCGGCAGCACCGGCCCGGGGGCCGTTCCCGGCCAGCTGAGCAGTGCGTCCGCGCCGGGCGCAGCCGCCTCCGGCCGCGTGCCGCGCGCTTCGAGCGCCGCCACCGCGCGCGAGTACCGCCGCGATGCGGCGCGCCACATCTACGACATCAACCGCTCGCGCATCTACGGCGGCCAGTTGCCACCCATTCTTTATGCGGTCGGCACGTTGCAGGTGAACCTGGACGCGGGCGGCAAGGTGGTGTCGATGCACTGGCTGCGCGCGCCGCAGCATGCGCCCGAGGTCATTGCCGAAATCGAGCGCGCCGTGCTGCAGGCCGCGCCCTTCCCCGCCGCCACCCGCCTCGGCGCGGTCACGTGGACCGACACCTGGCTGTGGGACAAGAGCGGACGCTTCCAGCTCGACACCCTGACCGAAGGGCAGCAGCAAGGCGACTGACCTCAGGAGCCCCGGTAGGTGGAGTAGCTCCACGGGCTCACCAGCAAGGGCACGTGGTAGTGCTGGTCGGTGTGCGCCACGCCGAAGTCCAGCGACACCTTGCTCAGGAAGTTCGGCTCCGGCAGCGTCACGTTGCGGGCCTTGAAGTAGCTCGCCACGTCGAACACCAGGCGGTAGGTGCCGGCCTTCAGCGAGTGGTTGTCGTACAGCGGCCCGTCGCTGCGGCCGTCCGCATTCAGCGTGAAGCGCTTCACCAGCGTCGCGGCGTCGCCGTCGGTGGTGTACAGCGCCACCTCCATGCCCGCGGCGGGGCCGCCGTGCATCGTGTCCAGTACGTGGGTGCTCAGGCCCATGAGGCGCTCCTTGAAAGTACGAAAGTCGGTTCGGTGGATGCGGGATATTCCGGTGGACAAAAGTGTATACAGTTCCCGCCTTTGGGTCTATCATGAAAAACATGGAGTCCTCCACCACACGTTCGATCGTCGACGCGCTGACCAAGGCCATCGTCGAGCACCGGCTTCAGCCCGGCACCAAGCTGGCCGAGCAGAAGCTGGCCGACCACTTCGGTGTGTCGCGCACGCTGGTGCGCCAAGCCCTGTTCCAGCTGTCGCAGAACAAGCTCATCCGCCTGGAGCCCGCGCGCGGCGCCTTCGTGGCGGCGCCCGCGGTCGACGAGGCCAAGCAGGTGTTCAAGGTGCGCCGCATGCTCGAGGCCGAGATGACACGCGAGTTCGTGCGCACCGTCACGCCCGCCAAGATCAAGGCGCTGAAGGAACACGTGGCGCTCGAAAAATCCGCCGTGTCGGGCGAGGACATCTCGGGCCGCACCGAGCTGCTCGGCGACTTTCACGTGCGCATGGCCGAGCTCATGGGCAACACGGTGCTGGCGCAGATTTTGGGCGAGCTCATTTCGCGCTGCGCCCTCATCACGCTGATGTACCAGAGCACCAGCGCGGCCGAGCACTCCAACGACGAGCACGCCGACATCGTGAAGGCGCTGGCCGCCCGCGACGAAGAGCGCGCGGTGCGCCTCATGACCGAACACCTGGAACACGTCGAGGCCAACCTCACGTTCGACCGCAAGGTTCCCACCAACGACATCTCGCTCGCGCTGGCCTGACCCGCAACGACCCCATGACTGCCTACGACACCACCCTGCCCTACCCCCGCGACCTCGTCGGCTACGGCCGCAACCCGCCCCATGCGCAGTGGCCGGGCGGCGCGCGCATTGCGGTGCAGTTCGTGCTGAACTACGAGGAAGGCGGCGAAAACGCCACGCTGCATGGCGACGCGGGCTCCGAGCAGTTTCTCTCCGAGATGTTCAACCCGGCCAGCTACCCCGACCGGCACATCAGCATGGAAGGCATCTACGAGTACGGCTCGCGCGCCGGCGTTTGGCGCATCCTGCGCGAGTTCGAAAAGCGCGGCCTGCCGCTCACCGTGTTCGGCGTGGGCATGGCGCTGCAGCGCTACCCCGAGCTGACCGCCGCGTTCAAGGAGCTGGGCCACGAGATCGCCTGCCACGGCTGGCGCTGGATCCACTACCAGAACCTGGACGAAGCCACCGAGCGCGAACACATGCGCCTGGGCATGGAAGCCATCGAGCAGCTCACCGGCGAGCGCGCCCTGGGCTGGTACACCGGGCGCGACAGCCCGCGCACCCGGCGCCTCGTGGCCGACTACGGCGGCTTCGAATACGACAGCGACTACTACGGCGACGACCTGCCCTTCTGGATGAAGGTGCGCAAGACCGACGGCACGGTGGTGCCGCAGCTCATCGTGCCCTACACGCTCGACGTGAACGACATGCGCTTCGCGCTGCCGCAGGGCTACTCGCACGCCGACCCGTTCTTCCAGTACATGAAGGACACCTTCGACGCGCTCTACGCCGAAGGCGATGCGAACGGTGACGACAGCCCGAAGATGATGAGCATCGGCATGCACTGCCGCCTGCTCGGACGGCCCGGGCGCATCACCGCGCTGCAGCGCTTTCTCGATCACATCGCGCAGCACGACCGTGTGTGGGTCTGCCGGCGCCTGGACATCGCGCGCCACTGGAAGCAGGCGCACCCCTTCGACGCCGGAGCCGCATCATGAGCCTGACCCCTCTCACCATTGCCCAACTCAACGCCGCCGTGCCCGCCGCGGCCGTCGCGCTGCTCGACGGCATCTACGAGCATTCGCCGTGGATCGCCCAGCGCGCGCTGGCCGCGCGGCCCTTCCGCTCGCTCGTGCACCTCAAGCATGCGATGGTGCAGGCACTGGCGGCGGCGTCCACCGACGAGCAGATCGGCCTGATCCGCGCCCACCCCGAGCTCGCCGGCAAGGCCATGGTCAGCAAGACGCTGACGGCCGAGTCGACCAACGAACAAAGCAAGGCCGGCCTGACCGACTGCACGCCCGAGGAGTTCGCGCAGATCCAGCAGCTCAACGCCGACTACAACGCGAAGTTCGGTTTTCCGTTCATCCTGGCGGTGCGCGGCCCGCGCGGCACGGGCCTGGCCAAGCGCGAGATCATCGACACCTTCGCGCGGCGGCTGCATCACCACCCGGCCTTCGAGCTGGGCGAGGCGCTGCGCAACATCCATCGCATTGCCGAGATTCGCCTGGACGACAAGTTCGGCGCCGACCTCACGCTGGGCAACGACGTGTGGGACTGGCAGGAACAGCTCTCGGTGCACACCGACCCGGGCTATGCCGAGAAGGGCCAGCTCACCGTCACGTACCTGACGGACGCGCACCGCGCCTGCGCCGCGCAGATCAGCGCGCTGATGCGCGAGTGCGGCTTCGACTCGGTGCACATCGACGCGGTCGGCAACGTGGTCGGCCGCTACGAGGCCACGCAGCCGGGCGCGCGCACGCTGCTCACCGGCTCGCACTACGACACCGTGCGCAACGGCGGCAAGTACGACGGGCGCCTGGGCATCTTCGTGCCGATGGCCTGCGTGCGCGAACTCGCGCGCCAGGGCCGGCGCCTGCCCTTCGCCTTCGAGGTGGTGGGCTTCGCAGAAGAAGAAGGCCAGCGCTACAAGGCCACCTTCCTGGGCTCGGGCGCGCTCATCGGCCACTTCGACGCGCGCTGGCTCGATCAGAAGGACGCCGACGGCGTCACCATGCGCGAGGCCATGCAGCATGCGGGCCTGAAGGAAGAAGACATTCCGAAGATCCAGCGCGACCCGTCGCGCTACCTCGGCTTCGTCGAGGTGCACATCGAGCAGGGCCCGGTGCTCACCGAGCTCGACCTGCCGCTGGGCATCGTCACCTCCATCAACGGCAGCGTGCGCTACGTGGGCGAGGTCATCGGCATGGCCAGCCACGCCGGCACCACGCCCATGGACCGCCGCCGCGACGCGGCCGCCGCCGTGGCCGAACTCATTCTGTACACCGAGCAGCGCGCAGCCAAGGACGGCGACTCGGTCGGCACCGTCGGCATGCTCGAAGTGCCCAGCGGCTCCATCAACGTGGTGCCGGGCCGCTGCAAATTCAGCCTGGACCTGCGCGCGCCCAACAACGCGCAGCGCGACGCGCTGGCCACCGACGTGGTCAACGCGCTGAAGGACATCTGCGAGCGCCGCGGCGTGCGCCACGAACTCGAGGAGACCATGCGCGCCGCCGCCGCGCCGAGCGCGCCCGCCTGGCAGCAGCGCTGGGAAAAGGCCGTCGACGCGCTGGGCATCCCGCTGTTCCGCATGCCCAGCGGCGCCGGCCACGACGCCATGAAGCTGCACGAAGTGATGCCCCAGGCCATGCTGTTCGTGCGCGGCATCAACTCGGGCATCAGCCACAACCCGCTCGAATCGAGCACCAACGACGACATCCAATTGGCGGTGCAGGCCTTCCAGCTCCTGCTCGACAACCTCGCCGCCGAACACGCCCACTGAACGATTGACCGACAGAAGAACAACCATGACCGACTACACCAAGCTCGACGCCTGGATCGACGCCCACTTCGACGAGGAAGTGCAATTTCTGCAGCAGCTGGTGCGCGTGCCCACCGACACCCCGCCCGGCAACAACGCACCGCATGCCGAGCGCACCGCCGAGCTGCTGAAAGACTTCGGCCTCGACGCCGAGAAGCACGCCGTGCCCGCGCAGGACGTGAAGGACTACGGCCTGGAGTCGATCACCAACCTGATCGTGCGCCGCAAGTACGGCAGCGGCGGCATCACCGTGGCGCTCAACGCCCACGGCGACGTGGTGCCCCCGGGCGAAGGCTGGACGCACGACCCCTACGGCGGCGAAATCGCCGACGGCAGCCTGTACGGCCGCGCCACCGCGGTGAGCAAGAGCGACTTCGCGAGCTTCACCTTCGCGTTGCGCGCCCTCGAGGCCGTGGCCAAGCCGACCAAGGGAAGTGTCGAGCTGCACTTCACGTACGACGAAGAGTTCGGCGGCATCCTGGGCCCGGGCTGGCTGCTGAAGAACGGGCTGACCAGGCCCGACCTGATGATCGCGGCCGGCTTCAGCTACGAAGTGGTCACCGCGCACAACGGCTGCCTGCAGATGGAGGTGACGGTGCACGGCAAGATGGCGCATGCCGCCATTCCCACCACCGGCATCGACGCGCTGCAGGGCGCGGTGAAGATCCTGAATGCGCTCTACGCGCAAAACACGCTCTACCAGCAGGTGACGTCGAAGGTCGAGGGCATCACGCACCCGTACCTGAACGTGGGCCGCATCGAAGGCGGCACCAACACCAACGTGGTTCCGGGCAAGGTGGTGTTCAAGCTGGACCGCCGCATGATCCCGGAAGAAAACCCGGTCGAGGTCGAAGCGAACATCCGCCAGGTGATTGCCGATGCCGCGGCCGAAAGCGCGGGCATCACGGTGGACATCAAGCGCCTGCTGCTGGCCAACTCGATGAAGCCGCTGGCCGGCAACAAGCCGCTGGTCGACGCCATTCAAAAGCACGGCCAGGACGTGTTCGGCGAGACCATCAAGGCCATGGGCACGCCGCTGTACACCGACGTGCGCCTGTACGGCGAAGCCGGCATTCCGGGCGTGATCTACGGTGCCGGCCCGCGCACCGTGCTCGAGTCGCACGCCAAGCGCAGCGACGAACGCGTGGTGCTCGAAGACCTGCGCCGTGCGACCCAGGTGATTGCGCGCACGCTGAGCGACCTGCTGGCCTGATCGCCGCGCTTGGCCTGGGCCTGACCTGCGTACAGGTCGGCGCCAGGCTCAGGCCGCGTCTGCGCTGGCTCCGGCGGACACCAGCGGCGCCCGCGCGGCGTCCCAGGCCATCACATCGACCAGCGGGGCCGGGCGCGCCAGGTGGTAGCCCTGCACCAGCTTGCAGCCCAGGGCGCGCAGGGCATCGAGCTCGTCCTGCGTTTCCACACCCTCGGCCACGACCTGGATGTTCAGCGACCGGCCCAGCTGCACGATGGCATCGACCAGCACCACGTTGCCCGGCGACGACGACAGCCCCAGGATGAAGCTGCGGTCGATCTTGACCTGGCGCACGTACTCGCTGCGCAGCGACGCCAGCGACGAATAGCCCACGCCGAAGTCGTCCACCACGATGGCCACGCCCGCGGCCGACAGCGCGCTGAGCCGGCTGCGCGTGGCGTGCGTGTCGAGCGCCACTTCCTCGGTGATCTCGATCTGCAGCCGGCGCGGCGCGATGCCGCGCGACTTCAGCAAGCCCAGCACGATGTCGTCCACCGCCAGCTGCGCCATTTCGCGCGGCGACACGTTGATGGCAATCGGCACGCCGGCCAGGCTGGAGCCCCCGGCCTCCAGTTGGCGCATGCCGCGGCAGACCTCGTCCACCAGGTGGCGCAGCAGCGGCTCGGCCAGGCCGGTGTTGGCGGCCGCGAAGATGACTTCCTCGGGCGCGATCTGTCCATGGCGCGGGTGATGCCAGCGCATCAGCGCTTCCAGGCTGTGCACTTCGCGGACGTCGCTGCTCATGATCGGCTGGTACCACACGCCGATGGCGCGCGCCTCGATGGCGTGCAGCAGGTCGCGCTCGACGTCCCGCCGCGTGGCCAGCCGCTGGTTGAGCGCCGTGTCGAACACCTGGAAGCGGTTGCGCCCGGTGCGCTTGGCTTCGTACAGCGCCTCGTCGGCAAAACTGATCATGTCGGCGATGTCGGCATCGTCCGTCACCGCAATGCCGATGCTCACGCCCAGGTGGCCGCCGTAGTGCGCCGTGGCGAAAGAAATCGAGCGAATGAGCGCCTGGGCGATGGCCGTGGGCGTCTCCCGCTCCACCTTCAGCGTGTAGAGCACCGCGAACTCGTCGCCGCCCCAACGCCCGAGGATGGCCTCCATGTCGGCGGTTTCTCGCCGCAGCCAGCCGGCCACGTCCTGAAGCACGCGGTCGCCGGCCTTGTGGCCGAAGGCATCGTTCACCGCCTTGAAGCCGTCCAGGTCGAGCAGCAGCAGGCCGTGCTGGCGGCCGTCCGGCGCGGCGATGTGCAGCGTGGCGGCCTCGGTGAAACCTTCGCGGTTGAGCAGCCCGGTGAGCGTGTCATGCGAGGCGCGGAAGGCCAACTGCTGCGTGGCGTCGAGCGACAGCGCATGCACCTGGCGCAATTGCGCGGCCAGGACGGTCGCTTCGTTCCTCAGGCGGCTGCCTTCGCGGAACGCCTTCTCGCTCTGCAGCGCGCCGCGCGCCAGCGCAGCGAGGTACAGCATCACCATGGCGGCCAGGGCCAGGTTGTCGAAGCCGCCCGCATAGGCCAGGCAACCCACCACCGACAACAGCGCGGGCGTGATGAAGCTGATGGGCACGAGCGCGTAGGCGCTGCCGTAGGTGACCGCGCCCGCGCTGATGCCGCACACCACGGTCAGATAGAACACGGCCTGCGGCGACGAGTAGCCGCTGCACAGCAGCGGAATGAGCGCCCAGACGAGGCCCGACACCGCGGCCATGACCGCCGCCAGCCGCAGGTGCCACTCGACCGGGCGGCCGGTTGCCGAGACCGCGACGCCGTTTTCGACCACCACGCCCGGCGAGGGCGCGAAAGCCCAGCGGCAGATGTAGCTGCGCACGCCGTTTGCCACGAGCGCCAGCAGCAGCCAGCTCAACCCCTCGAAGGCGCGGTTCGAGTTGAGGGCCACCAGCGTCGCGGTGAAGCTGAGCACCACGTTGATCGGAATGGCCGACAGCACGCTGCGGCGCACCGCCACGAGTTGATCGGTGCGCACCATGCGGGACAGCACGCCGCCGTCGACGGAAGCAGGAAGAGAAGGAGTGGGCGCGCTGGAATTCATGGAGGAGCCACAGTTTATAGAGCGCGCACCGGCCCACGGCTCGTTTCGGGCCTTTGGCGACCAAATATAGAAGGCCCCGGCAGCTGACTTTCGTTTCGCTTTCATCGGGGCGTCACGACGCAAATCCAGACTCGGCGGCTTCGCTGGACGCGTGCATTTCACGCACGTGTCATCGTTTTCAAACGCCATGTCTCATCTTTCAAGCGCTCTTTCCCTCCCTGCCGCCCTGCCGTTTCGCCGCACGCTCTTTTCCACCCTGGCCGTCGGTACGCTGCTGCTGGCCGGCTGCGGCGGTGGCAGCTCCAACGGCGCCGCCTTCATCCCCTTGACGCCAGCCACGCCCACCGCCGCGGCACCCGCCGCGCCCGCACCGCCGGTCGACCCCACCCCTGCGACCCCACCCGGCCGCTGGACCGTGGGCGACCTGCACGTCCACACCATGCAGTCGGACGACACGCAGCAGATCTCCACGCTCGACCAGGTGCTGGCCAAGGCCTTCGACCAGTTCGGCCTCGACTGGATCGCGCTGTCCGACCACCTGCGAACCTCCAAGTACGACAACGACGGCGTGCTGCTGCCCGCGCCGATTCCGTTTTCGCAGGGCATGGCCACCTACCAGGTGCCGCGCATCAAGGCGCTGCAGGCCGGGGGCAAGTACGCCGACAAGACGATCTTCACGTCCTTCGAGTGGGACATGCCCGCGCACGACCACGGCAACGTGGGCATCCTGACCGACGCGCCCATGTCGGCGGCCGCGCTGAAGGCGGCCAGCCAGTTCGAGTACCTGTTCACCAACCGCGACCCCGCCCTGTTCCCGGCCGGCGACGTCACCGCCTGGGGCCCGAAGGCCGGCACCACCTACACCACCCACGCCGAGACGCTCGCGGCCATCGCCTGGCTCAAGGCGAACTACCCCGAGAGCAGCTACCTGCAGATCAACCACCCCTCGCGCAACCCGGGCAAATACACGGCCGCGCAGCTGCGCGAAATGAACGACCTGGCGCCGAACATCGTGTTCTCGCTCGAAGGCATGGTCGGCAACCAGATGGAGCCCGACCGCGGCGGCTACGTCAGCCCCTACATCCCCGCCAACCTGCCCTCGCGCACCTACGGCGGCGTCGACTACCTGGTGGCCAGGCTGGGCGGCACCTGGGACGCGCTGCTGTCCGAAGGCCGCCATATCTGGAACGTGGCCGATTCCGACTACCACTTCACCACATCCCTCGGCGTGAACAGCAGCGGCTACGCGCCCGGCGAGTACGCCAGGAACCACCTGTGGGGCGACATCAAGGAGCCGAAGTCGCTGCTCGCGGCCATGCGCTCGGGCAAGCTCTTCGCGGTGAACGGCGGCCTGATCGACGCGCTCGACTTCAAGGTGCAAAGCGCCAAGGGCGCGGGCGAGATGGGGTCGGCCGTGGCGGCCAAGGCGGGCGAAGACCTGAAGATCACCATCCGCTTCAAGAGCCCCGAGCGCAACAACTTCGAGTACCAGCTCGGCAGCGGCGTGTATGCCAACGTGAAGCCGGTGGTCGACCACATCGACCTGATCGCGGGCGACGTCACCGGCCTGGAGGCGCCGGGCACGCCGGGCTACGCGCGCGACACCAATCCGTCGACCCGGGTGGTCAAGCGCTTCACGCGCAGCGACTGGAAGCTGGACGCCGACGGCTACTTCGCGCTCAGCTACACGGTGAAGGCCGGCGGCAACCAGTACTTCCGCCTGCGGGGCACCAACCTGGGCACCGACGTGCCCAACGAAACCGCCGCCGGCGAACCGCTGCCCGACGCGCAGACCACCGGCACCGACAACGTGGCGCGCTTCAATGCCATCAATGCGCGCAACTACGCCGACCTGTGGTTCTATTCGAATCCGGTGTTCGTGAAGGTCGCGGCGCTGTAGATCTCGACGCACGCGCTCATTCGCCGGTTGGCGGCGACTTCGCCGGTGAAGCAACGGCCGATGCGAGCATCCCGTGCTTCAGTTTCCATATGCAGGCGGCCAGGCGCAGCAACTTCTCGACCTCGGCGTCGTGGAGGTCGCTCCGCGGGTCCGCCTCGCCGATCATGGCGGCGATGCAGTCGAGCGCGTCGGCCGGCGTGAAGCCCAGGCCCGCGCGCGCCATGTCGATCGTTGTCGCCAGTATTTCTGTCCGGTTCATCTTGCACATCTGGTTGAAAACAAAGGCCCGTCCCGCAGGGCAACCCGTCGACTAGACCATGGCTGGCCCCGCATCCGCAAGCCTGAACAGGCTCACCGACTGCACCAGGCTGGCGGCCTGCTCCTGCATCGACCGGGCGGCATTGGCCGCTTCTTCCACCAGCGCCGCGTTCTGCTGCGTCACCTGATCCATCTGGCCGATGGCGTGGCTGATCTGCTCGATGCCCGTGGTCTGCTCGTGGCTGGCGGCCGAGATCTCGCCCATGATGTCCGTCACGCGCCGCACACTGCCCACGATCTCCTGCATCGTCCGGCCGGCTTCGCCGACCAGCTCGCTGCCCTCGCCCACCTTCTGCACGGACTCGTCGATCAGGCCCTTGATCTCCTTGGCCGCCGCCGCCGAGCGCTGCGCCAGGTTGCGCACCTCGGCCGCCACCACCGCGAAGCCCCGGCCCTGGTCGCCCGCCCGCGCCGCCTCGACCGCCGCGTTCAGCGCCAGGATGTTCGTCTGGAACGCAATGCCGTCGATCACGCCGATGATGTTCGCCACCTTGCGCGACGACGCATGGATCGAGTCCATGGTCTGCACCACCTGGCCGACCACCGAGCCGCCCCTGACGGCCACCTCGGACGCCAGCACCGCCAGCTGATTGGCCTGGCGCGCGTTGTCGGCATTCTGTTTGACCGTGCCGGTGAGTTCTTCCATCGCCGCGGCCGTCTGTTCCAGCGAACTGGCCTGCTCTTCCGTGCGCGACGACAGGTCCTGGTTGCCCGCCGCGATCTGGCTGGACGCCATGGCGATCGTGTCCGTGCTGCTTCGCACACCGCCCACCACGTGGGACAAGCTCTCGTTCATGGTCTTGAGCGCGCGCATCAGCTGGCCGGTCTGGTCGTCGCTGCGCACGTCGATGCGCGAAGTCAGGTCGCCCGCGGCCACCGTCTGGGCGACCCGCACTGCCTCGCCAACCGGGCGCGTGATCGAGCGGGTCAACAGCACCGCGATCACACCCGCCAGCACCGAGGCCAATGCGCCGATGCCCAGCATCAGCACCGTGGCGCCACGGGCGATGTCGGCCGCCTCGGCGGTGAACTGTTCCATGCCTTGCACCTGGGTCCGGGAGAACGCCTCGATGGCCGACAGGTAGGCTGTTTGCGGCGCGAGCATCTCCTTGACCAGGTAGTCGCGTCCCTCGTCGATCCGGCCCGCCTGGATATGCGCGACCAGGCGCGCTTCATGCGTGCGGAAATTGCTGCGTGCCTCCAGCAGCGCACGCAGTGCTTCCTTGCCGGCTTCGGTGTGAATGACGAGCTTCAGGCGCTCGGTGGCCGCGGCGATCTGCGGCGCGGATTCCTCGATCTTGGCGAGCTCCCCTTTCACCGCCTCCGGATCCCGCGCGATCAGCGCCGTGCGCAAGGCCCGGGCCTGCCTGTTCACCTCGTTCTCGATGGTCTGGGCCAGCGCCACCTTGGCATAGCGGTCGTGCGCAATCACCTCGGTGTTGTGGTCCACCGCACGAATGCGGCTGATGCCGACCGCGACCATGGCCATCAGCAGCACGATGACGGCTGCGAACCCTGCCCCCATGCGGGTGCCGATCCTGAAATCCTTGAACTGTTTCATTGCGTTCTCCATGAGAAAGAAAGGCGGGCTGAAAAGCGGGGGTTCGAACGGCGTGGCGCTTCAAGGCTTTCTGGGATATCGACAGGGAGAAGCAATTGTTTAGTACAAAAGAATGAAATTTTTCAAGCTGTCCGGTCGGATAGAGTCCGGAGTTCATTTGCCCGGCAAGGCGCAGCGCGAGCCGGACGCTGCCCGCCACGGGCGACGGCAGGAAGTCATGAGAACAAGTTCGTCCGAGGGATTGCGCCCATGAAGCGCGATGTTCGCCTTGCCAGGTTTCTGCTGCTGGCTGTCCTGACCGCGGTGCTGTCGGCCACCGTGTGGCAGGTGTGGGAAACGCGCAAGCGCACGCTGAGCGAGATCGACACCAACAACCTCAACCTGGCGCAGGCATTGAACATCTATGCCGAGGGCATCTTTGCCCAGAGCGCCATGCTGCTGCTGGGCGTGGTCGAACGGCTGGAAACCGAGGGCCGCGGGCCCGAGAACCTGCGGCGCATGCAATTGCTGGTCGGCCGCCAGGAGCAGTTGCTGGACCAGCTGAGCGGCCTGTCCATCCTCGACGCCCAAGGGGACTGGGTGATGCAATCCAGGGTGGGCCTGCTGACGGGAACCGACAGCCTCGAGCGTGCCTACTTCACCCACCACCGCAGCAACCCGTCGCGCGACATCTTCATCGGCTCGCCGATCCGCAGCCGCGCCACCGGTGAATGGGTGATCACGGTCAGCCGGCGCCTGGAGGACGGCGACGGCAAGTTCACCGGCGTGGTCGTCGTGACGCTGGGCATCGAGAACTTCCTGCGCCCGTTCGGAGCGATCGACCTCGGCAGCAGCGGCGCCATCAGCCTGGCCACCACCGGCGGGCAGTTGCTGGTGCGCTACCCCTACCGCGAGCAGGACATGGGCCGCGACTTCTCCAGGTCGCCCAACTTCCTGCGCCACTTCATCGACACCGGCACGGCGGGCACGGCGTCCTTTCGCTCCGAGCTGGACGGCACGCAGCGGCTCTATGCTTTTCGCAAGAGCGACCGCTACCCGGTGGTGACCACGGTGGCGCTCGGCAGGGACGAGGCGCTGCTGGCCTGGCGGCACCAGGCACTGCTGACGCTGGCCGTGGTGGGTGCCTTGCTGGCGGCCGTGGCGGCGGTTGGCCGGCGGCTGATCATCAACATCCAGCGACGCGTCAGTGCGGAAGCTTCCTTGATGTCCACCCGCGAGGCCCTTCTGAAGGCCAACCGCCGGCTGGAAGTGCTGGCGACCCGGGACGAGCTCACCGGCCTGGCCAACCGCCGCAGTTTCGACGAGGCGCTGAGCGTCGAGGCCCGACGGGCGGCAAGGGAAGGGACCGCCCTGTCGCTTCTGCTCTTCGATCTGGACTACTTCAAGCGCTTCAACGACACGTACGGCCATGTGGCCGGCGACCGGTGCCTGACGGCTGTCTCCGAGGCGCTTCAGCATCGCGCCAGGCGCCCCGGCGACCTGGTGGCGCGGTACGGCGGCGAGGAACTGGCGATCATCTTGCCCAACACCGACCTGCAGGGCGCACGCAACGTCGCCGACCTGCTGATCGAGCGCATCCATGCGCTGAACATCCCGCATCGCGCCAGCCCGCACGGACGCGTCACCTCCAGCGTCGGTGCCGCGACGCTGCAGGGCGCGCAGGCGCACGGATGGGAACTGCAGCTGATCGAGGCCGCCGATCGCGCGCTCTACAGGGCCAAGGAAAGCGGGCGCAATCGCTCGATGGTCTGAGCCGTCTCAGCGGCCCGGCGCCCGCTGCGCCGCATGCCCGCCGTCGTGGAGATCGGGAAAAGTCGGGCGCTTGCCATCAAAGGGCGTGGCGTTGCAGGCGAATGGTGAAAACACAGCCCGTGCCCGGCACATCTCGAACCGTCAACGTGCCAAGGTCGGCCTCGACGCTTTGGCGCGCGATGGAGAGCCCCAGGCCCAGACCGGATTTGTCATGGCTGTGCTGATTGAAGGGGGCGAACATCGTAGCGGCGCTTCCCGACGGCAGTCCGCCACAGCGATCTTCGACTTCGATCATCACGTGCTCGTCTAGCACGTAGGCCTTCAAGGCGACCGCCGTGCGAGGGTGAGTGAACTTGAACGCGTTTTGCAGAAGATTCGCCAAGGCGGCGAGCAGCAGCTCGCGATTTCCACGCACGCCCAGCAAGGCGTCGACCGGGGCCACCTCGAAGGGACAGCCCGCGGCGCTCGCCACGAGCTGGGCCGCGGTTTCAGCGTCCTTGATGAGTGAGGCGACGGAAAATGTCTGCCGCTGTTCGGCCGTGCCGCTGCGCACCTCGGCGAGCGCTCGGCTGATCAGGGTGCCCATTGCCGACAGGCTGCGTTTCAGCACGGCTCCGGTGGCCCCTCCCACCGGCATGCTGCCGAGCTCGAGGGCGTGGATGGCAAGCGTGGCCGTCCCCAGGGAATTGCGCAGCTCGTGAACGAGGAAGCCGAGGCGCGCGTTGGCGTCGAAGTCCTGCTGGCGCGCAATTTTTGCGTCGCGCTGGTAGCTGAACTCGGTGACGGCATCGGCAATGGCGTTGTCCAGGCATCGGTTCAGCGTGCGGAACTCGCCGACAGCGAAGGGGGCGTGCGCTCGAAGGCCATGTCCGTGATGGCCTGGCAAAGGTCGCCGTAGTCGTGGACGACCTGGTCGACGGTGTATTCCAGCGTGAGCAGTTCCTTGCCATGGGCGGTGGCCGTCACGCCCATTTCCGACAAGGCCTGCGAATCTCCGCCCGAGGGCCCCGAGATCCTGATGCTTTCCGCCGGCTTGTCGTCTTCTTCCGCGGCGAATGTTCTGATCAGCTGGTCGAGAAACAACGGGATGCCGTTGGCCAGCTGTTGTTCGGTTGCGGCGCGTCGAGGCCTGAGCGCAACCTTTGCCTTGCACCGTGAAATCAGCTCATCCCGGTTGTGGGTCAAAAAATTGCGCATGCTCGAACCTCGATGGCTTTCGCCGTTTCATCCAGTGAACACCGCCGCCTGTACTCCAGTAGTGCATTGCGCCATCGTCACCCGTGCAGGCAGGCCCCGTCTGTACGGCAACGGACAGACCAGGCACTGATTTGCCCGCGCATCTCGCACGGTCCACACGGCCAAGTGACACGCGGCAGTTCGCGCAGGCTTTGCTCAGTACTTGACCAGGTTCTGCAGAATCAGCGGGCCGCCCATGCCGAGCAGCGCTCCGCCTTCGGCGATCTTTCCCAACACCACGGCGGCAAAGCCGAGGTCGTCCACCAGCTTTGCGATGGCTCCCGAGGCGGCTTGCGAGTCGCCGGCAACGAACATGACTCGCCGGCCACCCTGGGCGGCCGGGTTCATCGCGAGCAGCTTGGCCGGCAGCTGATTGAAGGTCTTGACGACATCCGCGCCCGCAAACGCGGCTGCGACGACATGGCTGGATGCCTGGCCTTTCAGTTCCTCCGGCGAAATGCCATAGGTGTTCATGGCATCGACGACGACCTTGCCGGACCAGTCCGGCAATGCGGCCGCAACGCTGGCATGCGCGCGAAACGGCACCGCAAGAATGACGACCTCCGCTTTCAGCGCGTCCTCCAGCGCCACGGGTGTGACGTGGCTGCCCAGTTCGTTGGCAAGCTCTGCCAGCGAGTCGATGCCGCGGGTGTTCGCGATGCTCACGGCAATGCCGCTGCGGGCGAACTGGCGTGCGAGGGCCGTGCCGACATTGCGGCGCCGATGATGGAATAGGTCATGGTGATTTCCTTGTGATGGTTGAAGGTGTGCGTGTCACGCGGAGATGGCGCCGATGTCGTCCAGCGCGCGTTGCATGGCGGCGTCCCTGGCTTGCGCACTGATGGCAAGGCCCTCCGCGCGCACGACGGTGACGTCGGTCACGCCCAGGAAGCCGAGGAGGCCGATGAGGTAGCTTTCCTGGTGCTCGAGTGCAGCCCCGGGGCTGCCCGCCGAATACACCCCGCCGCGGGAGGACGCGATGAATGCCTTCTTGTTCTTGAGCAGGCCTTCCGGTCCGGTCGCGGTGTAGCGAAACGTCTTGCCCGCTACGGCGATGCGGTCGATCCAGGCCTTCAGGGGCGTGGGAACCGAGAGGTTGTACATGGGCGCACCCATCACCAGCACGTCGGCAGCGAAGAGCTCTTCCATGTAGGTGTTGCCCTTGAGCAGGTCGGCGTTCAGGGTGGCGTCGTCGCTCGCCATGCCTTGCCACGCAGCCATGTGCGTGCCGGACAGATGCAACGCAGGATCGGCGGCCAGGTCGCGGTACACCACGTGCGCCGTGGGGCGAAGCGCGCGATGGCGCTCCACGATGCGTGCTGAAAGAAGCCGGCTCGCCGAGGCGGGACCGAGAACGCTGGAGTCGAGATGAAGGATCTGCATGGGGTTCTCCTTGGGGGTGAATGAAATGGGAGGGATGCCGGCGCGAGACCGCGGTGAACCCACGCGCGCTGCCGCAGCGCGCAGAAGGTCAGAGATGGATGAGGGCACGATGTATCTTTCAAGGAGATGTTTGGATGGCGGGAATGATGCTTTTCCTACATCGATCTGAATAGACGATTTATTGAGATGCAAAGCATCTCCATTTGAGATACTCTGCGCGCCATGCTCGACGGCGTCTCACTCGACCAACTCAGAACCTTCATCGCAGCAGTCGACGAAGGCAGCTTTTCCGCAGCGGCAAGAAAGCTCAACCGCGTGCAGTCAGCGGTGAGCGGCTGGATCGCGTCGCTCGAAGACCAGGTAGGGGTGGTGCTCTTCGACCGGTCCGGGCGTTTCCCCAGGCTCACACCCGAGGGCGTGCTGCTGCTGGCCGACGCGCGCAATGTGGTCGCGGGCGTCGATACCCTGAAGGCCAGGGCAAGACTCATGTCCTCGGGGCTGGAAGCGGAACTGTCCGTGGTCGTGGATGTGTTCTTCCCCACCGCCGTCATCAGCGAAGCAATCAAGGCGTTCGCCGGCCGGTTTCCGTTCACGCCCCTGAGGCTTTTTGTCGAGGCGCTGGGCGCGGCCTACCAACCCATACTCGACGGGCGCTGCAACATGGGCGTCCTGGGTGCGCTCCCCATGGAGTTTCCCTCGTTGCTCAGGGAGCGCCTCTGCGACATCTCCCTGGTGATGGTGGCTGCGGCCGAGCATCCGCTCGCGAGCTTCGATCGCCGAATTCCCCGAAGCGAACTCGGCAAGCACGTGCAGCTGGTGCTCACGGACCGCTCCGAGCTGATGACGGGGCGCGACTACGGCGTGGTGTCGCCCACGACCTGGCGCCTGGGCGATCTGTCGACCAAATACGCATTCCTGAAGGACGGCATGGGCTACGGCAGCATGCCAAGGCACATGGTGGACAGAGACATCGCGCGAGGCTCGCTCGTCGTGCTCGATGTCGACGACATCCCGCCCGGCGGCTTTCCGCTGACGACTTCCGCCGTCTATCCCGCCGCCCAGCCGCCAGGCCCCGCTGGCAGATGGCTCATCGACCATCTGAAGCGGCAGTGTGCCGAGGTGTCTTCGGCACCGGCCAACCTCAAGCCGACGTATTGATGACGCTTCCGCTGGTGAGATTCGCCCCCCGTGACGGCAGTCCTGCGGAAACAGCCTGCACCTGCTTCATCGCTCCCTTGATCCCCTCGATCTGTGGGTCTACAGGCATCTGCAGCCGCATCATCTGCTCCTGGATCGTCTGGATTTGCATCTGCAGCGCCTGAAGCTGCTGCTGGATCATCCGGCGCGCATCGCGGTCCGTCGTGTTCTGCAGTTGATCCGTCAGCGAGCGCATCTGCTTTTGCAGCGACACAAGTTGCGTCTGGAGCTTGGCTATCGCCGAATCATTTCCGCCCTTTGAAGCTGCGGGCGTACTCACTTCGATCTTCATCGTTGTCCTGTTTCAATCGGTTTGACCAGGATCTATCGGCAAGGAAAGCAAAAACTTCAGCGTCGCGCGCGAGACGCCTGCACAGCCGATGCATCCAAGGTCTTCGCGTCGACCTCGCGAAGCAGTTCTATGAAGGCGCGCAGCCCTGCCGGCACGTGGCGGTGGCCAGGGTAGTACAGGGCCAGCCGTCCCATGGAGGGCGTCCAGTTCTGCAGCACCTGCACCAGGCGCCGCGAACGGATGTGTTTTCGGGCCGACCATTCGTTCATGTAGACCAGGCCGATGCCGGCCAGGGCCGCCTCCAGGCGTGCAACGTTGTTGTCCAGTGTCAGCGGCCCTGCAACATCGAGCGAGATGGCTTCATCCTGCCTGCGGAACTCCCAGCGCCAGATGCTCCCGCTCGACAGCCGATTGCGCACGCAGGCATGTGCACCGAGGTCATGGGGGGTTGTGGGTACGGTTCTGCCCTTGGTCTTGAAATAGGCTGGCGCACCGACCACCACGAAGCGCTGTTCCGGCCCGAACAGCGCGGCGATCATGTCGCGTGGCACGGCGTCGGCCAGCCGAATCCCGGCATCGAATCCGTCCGCCACAACATCGACCAGCTTGCCCTCCGTGACCAGGTCGACCTGCATGTCCGGATAGCGCCTGAGGTACTCGGGCACGTAGGCCGCCAGCGCCTGTTGCGCCGCTGCCTCCGACGTGTTGATGCGCAGGGTTCCGGCAGGGCGCGGGCTCGAAGCGCTGGCCGCGTCGATCGCGCCCTCGATCTCCCGCAGCGCCGGCGCGACGCGCGCCAGGAATTCCCGGCCCGCCTCGGAGAGGGCAACGCTGCGCGTGGTCCGGTGAAAGAGGCGCACGCCCATTCGCTCTTCGAGGGCGGAGACAGCATGGCTGACTGCTGAAGCAGAAAGCCCCAGGTCGGCCGCCGCGCTTCTGAAATTGCTGTGCGATGCGACCGCGACGACGGCTTGCAAACCTGAGAGTTCGGTGCGCTTCATGGGCCGGGGTCCGTCATTGGGGCTGCGCTTTATTGATGAATTCGATGCACTTCTTCGTGCGGCATTGTGCTACTTATCAGATGAGTGCGCGCTGCCTAAGCTCGACCCAGTTCCACTTCCTATTGGTGTTTGCTCATGTCTCCCCTCAAAACCCCCTTCGGCTTCCAGTCGACTGCCAGCGATGTGCTGCGCAACGTGGACCTTTCAGGAAAACGAGCCATCGTCACCGGTGGCGCGTCAGGCATCGGCCTGGAAACCTCCCGCGCGCTGGTCGACGCGGGCGCCGAGGTGACGCTCGCCGTCAGGCGACCCGAGGCCGCCCAGGACATCGCTGAAGAGCTCAGGGCTTCTGGCCGAGGCGCTGTTCACGTTGCCGCGCTCGACCTGGCAGACCTCGACTCGGTACGCCGGTTTGCCGCCGGCTGGACCGGCGCGCTTCACATGCTCGTGAACAACGCCGGCGTGATGGCCATTCCTGAGCTGCAGACAACGGCTCAAGGATATGAAATGCAGTTCGCGACCAACTTCCTGGGACACTTTGCGCTGGTCAACGGCTTGCACGACGCGCTCAAGGCGGCACAAGGCGCCCGCATCGTGGCCCTGAGCTCCAGCGCACAGTTGCTCGGGCCCGTCGTGTTCGACGATCTGCATTTCCGGTTTCGCGCCTACGAGCCCATTGCTGCCTATGCGCAGGCCAAGACAGCGTGCGTGCTCCTGGCCGTCGAGGCAACGCGCCGATGGCAGCACGAGGGGATCCATGCCAACGCTGTTCATCCGGGCGCCATCGCCACCAATCTGCAGAAGCACACCGGCGGTCTCAAGACGCCTGCAGAGCGCCGAAAGAATCCCGAGCAAGGCGCTGCCACATCGGTGCTGCTGGCGGCTTCGCCATTGCTGGAGGGCATTGGCGGCCGCTACTTCGAGGATTGCAACGAGGCGCCGGTTGTAGACCGCCGTTCGGCAGACTTTACGGGCGTCGCGTCCTACGCCGTGGACGCGCAGAACGCCCGCCGGCTGTGGGAGATCGCAAGCCAGCTCATCAGCGTGCAGGCTTGAATTGCCGTGCGGTGATGCGCGTGGGTTTCATCGGGCCGGGAGACCTGGGCGGTCCCATGGCACGCGCGGTCTCCCAGGCTGGCCACCACGGCGAATTTCGAAAGTCACCGGCAACCTGGGCCTTTCGCTGGCACTCACGACGCGGACGGGGAAGAGGCACGCCGAAACGCGCCATCAGAGGCAGTGGCAGGCGGACCGTTCCGCACACCGTAAGGATCCAGCAGGGTCCTTAATTGATCGCAGGTGGCTGCGCCGGTAACTTCGGATCCCGGAACGGCGCCTTTCTCCCCCATCTGTCCGGGGCGCTGTCACCGAAAGCGAAACTCATGACCACCTACCGCCTGCCGCCGCCGGCCTTCGACGCCGGAACCTGCCGCGACGACCGCTCGGGCCATTCGACGCCGCGCGAAGAAAGGGCTTCCCAATGACAACCTGGGACACCGCCCAACGCGCACGAAACGCACGGCTGCAAGCCGGCGCGCCTTATGCCAAAGGCAAGCACGTCGCGGCCAGCGACGCGACGGCGTTGCTGGAGGCCGTGCTCCAGCCGGGCGACCGCGTCTGCCTGGAAGGCGACAACCAGAAGCAGGCTGAGCTGCTGGCGGCCGCGCTGGCCGCCGTCGACAGCAGCAAGGTCCACGACCTGCACATGGTTCAGTCCGGCGTGGTGCTGCCCGAGCACCTGGACGTGTTCGAGCGCGGCATCGCCAAACGGCTGGACTACGCCTACTCGGGCCCGCAGTCGCAGCGCATCGCCAGGATGCTGTTCGGCGGAAAGATCCAGCTCGGCGCGGTGCACACCTACCTGGAGCTGTTTGCGCGCTACTTCATCGACCTCACGCCGCAGGTGGCGCTGATCGCCGCCGTGAGCGCCGACCGCGAAGGCAACCTCTACACCGGCCCCAACACCGAAGACACGCCCACCGTGGTGGAAGCGACGGCGTTCAAGGACGGCGTGGTCATCGCGCAGGTCAACGAGATCGTCGACAAGCTGCCCCGCATCGACATTCCGGCCGACTGGGTGCACTTCGTGGTCGAGAGCGGCAAGCCCTTCTACGTGGAGCCGCTGTTCACGCGCGACCCGGCTGCCATCACCGAGACGCAGATCCTCACCGCCATGCTGGCGATCAAGGGCATCTACGCGCCCTACGGCGTCAAGCGCCTGAACCACGGCATCGGCTTCAACACGGCGGCCATCGAGCTTTTGCTGCCGACCTACGGCGAGCGCCTGGGCCTGAAAGGCAAGGTGGCCAGCCACTGGGCGCTCAACCCGCACCCGACCATGATCCCGGCCATCGAGTCGGGTTGGGTCGAGCAGATCCACAGCTTCGGCTCCGAAGTGGGCATGGACGACTACATCCGCGCGCGCCCCGACATCTACTTCACCGGGCCCGACGGCTCGCTGCGCTCGAACCGCGCGTTCTGCCAGACGGCAGGGCTCTACGCCTGCGACATGTTCATCGGCTCCACGTTGCAGATCGACCTGCAGGGCCACTCCTCGACCGTGACCGCCGACCGCGTGGCCGGCTTCGGCGGCGCGCCCAACATGGGCAGCGACGCGCGCGGACGGCGCCACCCCAGCGCCCCCTGGCTGCAGGCCGGCAAGGAGGCCGACCCCGACAGCCCGCCCGCGCTGCGGCGCGGCCGCAAGCTGGTGGTGCAGATCGGCGAGACCTTCGGCGACAAGAACGTGCCGCTCTTCGTGGAGCACCTCGACGCCCTGCGCCTGGCCGAGAAGCTCGACCTGGACCTGGCGCCGGTGATGGTCTACGGCGACGACGTGACCCACATCGTGACCGAGGAAGGCATCGCCAACCTGCTGCTGTGCCGCGACCGCGACGAGCGCGAGCAGGCCATCCGCGGGGTTGCCGGCTACACCGAGATCGGCCGCCGGCGCGACGCGACGATGGTCCAGCGCCTGCGCGAGCGCGGCGTGATCCGACGGCCGGAGGACCTGGGCATCGACCCGATGGACGCCGACCGCCGCATGCTCGCTGCGCGCTCCATCAAGGATCTTGTGAAGTGGTCCGGCGGCCTCTATGCGCCCCCCTCCAAGTTCAGAAACTGGTAAGGAAACACATCGATGGAACAACTCAATTTTCGACACGCGGCGCGCCAGCGCGCGGCGGGGTCCAGGCCCCAGGCCATCGTCGGCGTGGTCGCCTCCGGCAACCTGGAAGTGCTGGTGGAGCGGCTGCTGCCCGACAGCGAATGCGAAGTCGACATCCGCACCGCGGCAGAGGGCTTCGGCGAGGTGTGGCAGGCCGTGGTCCAGGATTTCGTCGAACGCCGTTCGCCCGGGGGGCTGAAGCTGTCCGTGAACGATGGCGGTGCCCGTCCCGACACCGTCGCGCTCCGGCTGGCACAGGCGGTGCGCGCCGTGGAAGGAGACCCGTCATGAACGCCCTCGTGCACCACGACGACCAGCGGCTTGCGGCCAGCTGGTACGAAGCGTCCGCGCGCCAACGCGTGGACGGCCTGCTCGACGCGGGCAGCTTCGAGGAGTTCATCGGCCCCGAACTGCGCGAGACCAGCCCGCACCTGCCGCTGTTCGACCTGCCGCAGCAGTTCGACGACGGCATGGTCGTGGGCCGCGGCCGACTCGACGGTGCGCCGGTGCTGGTGGCTGCGCAGGAGGGCCGCTTCATGGGCGGCGCCTTCGGCGAGGTGCATGGCGCCAAGCTCACGGGCCTGCTGCGCGCCGCGCGCGACATCGGCACGGTGCCGGTGCTGGTCCTGTTCGACACCGGCGGTGTGC
Organism: Variovorax sp. AC103; assembly: GCF_979254005.1. Lineage (NCBI taxonomy): Bacteria > Pseudomonadati > Pseudomonadota > Betaproteobacteria > Burkholderiales > Comamonadaceae > Variovorax > Variovorax sp. AC103. The sequence goes on from NZ_CEEDFC010000021.1 coordinate 101,952, forward strand.
GGCTGCAGGAGGCCAACGCGGGCGAACTCGCCATCGCGGAGATCATCCGGGCCCTGCTGGACGCGCGCCTGGCCGGCGTGCCGGTGGTGGGCCTCATCGGCGGGCGCGCCGGCTGCTATGGCGGCGGCGGCCTGATCGCGGGGTGCTGCTCCGCACTGGCTGTCTCCGAACAGGGCCGCATCAGTGTGTCCGGCCCGGAAGTCATCGAGACCAACCGCGGCGTCGAAGAGTTCGATGCCAAGGACCGCGCGCTGGTGTGGCGCACCATGGGCGGCAAGCACAGGCGGCTGATCGGCGGCGCCGAGCGGTTCGTGGACGACACCATGGCCAGCTTTCGCACGGCAGCGGGCGAGCTGGTCCAGCTCGCCTCTACACCCGACGAGGCCACCCTCGAGGCCGAGCAGGCCCGCCTGGAGCGGCGCATCGAACGCTTCGGCGAGTGCCATGACGCACTGGACGTCTGGCAGGCGCTGGGCGCCGATCACCCCGCCGCCATTCCCGGCATGCCCTTCGAGGCGTTCGTCGCCCTGGCCAACCGACTGGAGGAGCCTCGCCATGACGCTCGCTGAAATTCTCGCTTCGCTCTTTCCGAAAGGCCATCAGGTGGTGCGCGAGGACGGCCTGCTGTCGGGCAAGGGCCCGCGTGCCGACGGCACGGACATCGCCGTCATCGGCGTCGACGGCCGCAAGGCCATCGGCATCGACGAGGCGGCCTGGCTCGCGCGCAAGGTGCTGGACACGCTCAGAGCCGGGGGAACCACACCGATCCTGGTGCTGATCGACAGCGACAGCCAGCGCATGAGCAAGCGCGACGAGATGCTGGGGCTCAGCGAGTACCTTGCGCACCTCGCCAAGTGCCTGAACCTCGCCGACGCGCGCGGCCACGCGACCGTCGGCCTGCTCTACGGCCATACCGCCGCGGGCGCCTTCATCGCCACCGCGCTGTCGACCCGGACGCTGTTGGCACTGCCGGGGGCGGAGCCGATGGTGATGGACCTGCCGTCCATGTCGCGCGTGACCAAGCTGCCCATCGAGGTGCTGCAGAAGAAAGCCAGGTCCACCCCGGTCTTCGCGCCCGGCCTGGACAACCTGATGCAGACCGGTGCGGTGGCGTCCGTGCTGGACCCCGGGCGCCCTCTGGCCCCCCAGCTCGACGACGTGCTGAAAGCCCTGCCCCCGCAAGGCGCGCAGTCACCGGACCTGCGCGACCAGCTCGGCAAGGCGCGCAATGGCCGCCCCAAGGCCGTCGACATTGCAAGGCGTGTGTATGAACTTGCCCACCCTGCCCTCTGACTCGCGCCTGCCGAGGCACCATCTGGTGCGGGTTGCTCCGCCCGCCTGGGCCGTGCTGATGGCATCGCGCAAAGACCTGGCCAATGAGCCGCTGCTCGACAGCTGGGCACACCGTGGCTGGCCACTCATCGTGCGGCGTCGCTCACCGGGCGAACGCGGCGACGCATCATGGCTGCCGCTGGGCCTGCCGCTGCCCCCCAGCGCCGGCAAGAGACGCATCGCGGTGCAGGTGCAGGCGAGCCACATCGCCTCGGTCTCGGCGCTGCCACAGCTGTGCGAGGTCGTCACGTCGGCCCCGCGGGCGTGGCACCCTGCCCTGCAGCAGCTCCTGGCCGTCGGTGATCACTTCGGCGTGCAGACCCGGGTGTTCGGCAGCCTCGCCTGGCAATGGCTGACCGGGCTGGACTATCTGAACCAGGGCTCGGACATCGACCTGACCTGGACGCTGCCCCGCAGCGAGCGCATCGAGGAATTTCTGGGCGCAGTGGCCGACATCGACGCCACAGCACCGATGCGAGTGGACGGCGAACTGGTCCTAGCCGACGGAACGGGCGTCAACTGGCGCGAACTTCATGCGCGCAGCGCCGAGGTGATGCTCAAGACCGCGACCGACCCGCTGCTGTGCCCCCGTTCGCAGTTCCTGGAGCCCCTCGCATGAACGCGGCAGCGACAAGATCGGCCGCGCTTGGCCACGGCGCAGCACGCGCCTACGCGGAACATCTAGGTGCAGTGGCCGAGCGCAGCCTTCAACTCGAGGTGCGCACCTGGCCGAAGCCGGGGCTGGTCAGCCACGTCGACGCGGGCAGCCACACGGACATGGACGCAGGGACCTTTCACCGCAGCGCCGCGGCACTCCGACCCTTCTTCACGGAGCTGGCCGAGGCCGGCCTGCAGGACCAGGGCATGACCGTGCTGAGGAAGATCGGCTTGCGCGCAGAGTGTGCGATGACGGCCGCGACCGGTGGGGTGAACACACATCGCGGGGCCATCTTCGGGCTGGGCCTGCTGTGCGCCGCAGCGGGCCTGCGGGCTCGCCGCGGCATGGCGGGTGACGCCCAGCACTCCCTGGGCGACACCGTGGCGCGCCGCTGGGGCCCGGACATTCTTGCCGGGCCGCGGCCCAGCGACAGCCATGGCGAAGCTGTGAAGCGCCGCTACGGCGCAGGCGGCGCCCGGCAGGAAGCTGCACTGGGCTTTCCGGGCGTCTACAACGTCGGCATGCCCGCCTTGCGCCGGGCCGCGCAACTGGCACCGCACGATGCACAGGCCGCACGGGTGCAGGCATGCTTTGCGCTGATTGCCGCTTTGGAGGACACCAACCTGTTGCACCGCGGCGGTGCCGCCGGCCTGCGCTTCGCCCAGCGAAGCGCGCTCGCCTTCCTGGCCGCCGGCGGCGTCGGGCACCCCGGCTGGCGTCAGGCCGCGGAGAAGATTCACCGCGCTTTCGTGGCACGCCGACTGAGCCCAGGCGGCGCAGCGGACCTGCTGGCGATGAGCCTTTTTGCAATGGCGATCGAACAGGACCCGGCGCCGTGATCGCGATCATCCTGCTCGCACTGGTGCCGATCTACTTCGTGCTTCTGCTGGGCTACACCGCCGGCAAACGGGGTGTGATCAACAACACGCACGTCGGCGAGCTCAACACCGTCGTCATGACCTATGCGCTGCCTGCCTCGCTGTTCGCCGCCACCGCCGCCACGCCGCGCGACACTTTGCTGTCGCAGTGGCCGCTGCTGGTCATCCTGGGGGGCGCAATGATGCTGGTCTATCCGCTGTGGTACTTACTGCAGCGCCGGTTGCTGCGGCGCAGCGCCAGCGAGGCCGCGCTGCAGTCGCTCACCGTGGCGCTGCCGAACTATGCGGCGGCAGGCCTGCCCATCGTCGTGGCGCTGCTGGGGCCGACGCACACGGTGCCCGTGGCCGTCGCCATTGCGGCGGGCTCGCTGCTGCCCTCGCCCGTGACCCTGGCGCTGCTGGAGCTCTCCGCGGCGCGGCCAGGCGAAGCGGCAACGGCCAGCTTCAAGGCCGCGCGGTTTGCGCGTGCCATGGGGCATGCGCTGGTGAAACCCATCGTGCTCGCTCCGATCGCCGGCACGGCAATCGCCCTGCTCCAATGGAAGCTGCCGACCATCGCCGCTGCGTCGCTGGGGCAGATCGGCCAGGCCGCGGGCGGCATGGCGCTGTTCGTCACCGGCTTGATCCTTTCGGCGCAGCGTTTCCGCTTGAGCTGGAACACCACGCTGGCGACCATCACGGTCACCGTCGCCCAGCCACTGCTGGCACTCGGCATCGCCAAGGCCATGGGCGCGCCCGCGGACATCACGCGGATCGCGGTGCTGATGGCGGCACTGCCTTCGGGCTTCTTCGGCGTGCTCTTCGGCGCCAACGCGGGCGTGAAGTCGGAGGAGTCAGGCTCCACCGTGATCGCCAGCACACTGACCGCCATGCTCACCGTGGCCCTGACCATCGCATGGCTCTATGGGCCGGGCAGCACGCCATGACGCTCGCCATCCTGTGTCCCGGGCAAGGCAGCCAGAACGCCGGCATGTTCTCGTTGACGGGCGCGGCCGCCGAAGCACAAGGGCTTTTCACCCACGCGACCGACCTGCTCGGGCACGACCCGCGCACCTGGGTGCGCGAAGCCACCACCGACGCACTGCACGAGAACCGTTCGGCGCAGTTGCTCTGCACACTGCAGGCCCTCTGCGCCTGGGCCGCGCTGTCGGACGCGTTTCCACAACGCTGCTGCATCGCGGGCTACAGCGTGGGCGAAATGGCGGCGTGGCACATCGCAGGCTTGACGAGCGCGACCGACACGCTCGAGCTCGTCGCCGCGCGCGCCGACGCCATGGACGCCGCACAGCGGGCCAGGCAAGGCGAGCAAGGTCTTCTGTTCGTGCGCGGCCTCGAACGGGCCGACATCGACCGGCTGTGCGCACACCGTCAAGCCGCGGTCGCCATCGTCAACCCCGGCAACGCATGGGTGCTGGGCGGCGTGCGCGATGCGCTCGCGGACATCGCTGCGCAGGCTCTGGCCCAAGGTGCGGCACGGGTCGTGCCGGTCGATGTGAAGGTGGCCTCGCACACCTTCCTGATGGGTGAGGCCACGGCCTCCTTCAGGAACACCCTCGCCGGCGCCGCCATGGCACGCTCCCCGCGCCCGGGCGCGCGCCTGTTCAGCGGCATCGACGGCGAAGTGGTGCTGGGCGCCGCGCAAGGCGCAGAGAAGCTGGCACTGCAGATCTCCCAGACCGTGCAATGGGCCTCGTGCCTGGAAGCCTGCGTCGAAGCCGGCGCCACGGCCTTCTTCGAACTCGGCCCGGGGCGCGCACTCAGCGAGATGGTTTCCGGTGCGTACGCGGGCGTCGATGCGCGCAGCCTCGACGATTTCAAGACCCTGCAGGGCGCGCGCGACTGGCTTTCGCGCACGCAGTTACGCACCTAGAAGAGGTGCTCCAGGCGGCCGCTACATGTCGACGGCCTACCCCTTTGCGATGATGAGCAGCCCGACAACCATCATGGTGCCGCCGACGATCTTCGCCGTGGACAGTGTTTCGCCGAGCAACAGCCAGGCCAGCAGCAAGGCCACGACCACACTGCCCTTGTCGATCAAGGCAACCGTCGAGACTTCGCCGAGCTTGATCGCCTTGTAGTAGAAGATCCATGACCCGGCGGTCGTCACTCCCGACAGCCCCAGCCACATCGCGTTGCGCCAGGTCAGGGCCCGTAGCTGGTCCAGCGGCACGACGACGCCGGCAAACACCAGAACGAACGCGAACACGAAGCACGTTCGCACAGCCAGCCCCAGGTCACCGGAAATCCCCGAGAGGCCGAGTTTGGCAATCACCGACGTAAAGCCGGCGAAAGCCATCGAGATCAGGGCGTACAGGATCCACTTTTCCATCGGTTTCCCTTGGTTTGGAGCCTGCGCATGGGCTCAGGACAACTCGGCCTTCGCGCCGCGGCACACCGCCAGCAGCGCCAGCAGGTTGGGGTCGCGCTCCCGCGTGCGCAGGAAGCTGACCGCCAGCGTCTGGCGCATCAGGTACTTGGGCTGCACCGGAATCAGCTGCACGTTCTGCGAGAACACGTCGCGTACGCGCCCCGGCAATAGCGTGCAGCCGATGCCGCCGCTCACCAGGTTCATCAGCGAGAAGATGTCGCCGGTCTGCATCACCACGTTCGGCGTGAAGCCGGCCACGCGAAACGCCTCCACGAAGCCGTTGTACGTGGCGAAGCCTTCCTTCAGGCTGACGAATTTCTCTTCGGCACAGGTGCTCAGGTCCACGCGCTTGTGGCGCGCATAGCGCGAGCCCACGGGGGCGGCGAAATGAATTTCGTCGTCGAACAGCGGCTCCGACACCAGGTCGGCCTCGCCTTCGGGCAACGCCATCAGGGCAGCATCGATGGCGCCGTCGCGCAGCTTCTGCAGCAGGTCGGCGTTGGAGCCGAGCACGAGTTCGGTCTCCAGGGCCGGCTTGCGCACCTTCATGTGGATGAGCACCGTCGGCACCGTGCGGATGGTGAGCGAATAGAGCGACCCGATGCGGATGCGGTCGGCCGAATAGCCGGCCACCTCGCGCGTGGCCCGCACGCCCTGCGCCAGCGTCTGCAGCACCTCGCGTGCCACCTCGGCCAGCGTTTGCGCGGCCTCGGTCGGATGCAGGTTGCGGCCCTCGTGCCGGAACAGGGCACAGCGCACCCCCGACTCCAGCGAGTGCAGGGCACGATGCACGCTCACGGGGCTCACGTCCAGCAGCTCGGCGGCGCGCGCCAGGTTGCCGGTTTCCATGAACGCGATCAGCGTTTCGAGCTTGCGGAAGGTGATTTCTTCATCGATGCGAGGTTGCATGCTGGGCCCGGGAGTGAATGGCGCATCGTAGCGATTCGAGGTGTTTCCTGAGGTGTCGAAGGCCAGGCCCCATCGGCTGCCGGCGCGCCCGGCGGTTCGCGCACTCGCTCAAGGCAAATGCCTCACCGATCCGGCCTGCCAGCCTTGCGTCGACCCGCGGGCAAAGTCCGCCCAGATCTGGCGCATGCCCCTGCCGAGTGCTTCGATGTCTGTCCAGCGGGCCTTGCCAAGTTCCGGTGCCGCCGACCAGGCTTGCGCGCTGCCGAGCAGGAAGGGCAGATCGATGCAATGGCAGGCACCGAATCCGGTCTCCGGCGATTGCCAGTCGAAGCGAAACAGGTAGGCATTGCGGCCCCTTGCGGCGACCTCCTGAACCAGGCTGCGCGCGCCTCCTTCGAACAGCACGTTCATCCGGGTCGTCTCGGCCGCGTAGCGCACTTCGGTCCCGGGTGCCGCGGCGACGTGCTTGTTCAGAAGAACGAAAGGCAGCGCGTCGTCCTTGCACCATCCAGCGATGGTGTCGACGGCAGACCCCGAAGGCGTGTCGGGTGAGACAGGGGCCCAGACGATCAGCTGGTTCAACGTTGCAGCGAGCCGGCCCTGGGCGGCAATGAGGTCGTCGACCCCCGCAGCGCGAGGGTCCTGCCCGAGTTCGGCGAGGAACATCGCCGACACCCGGTCTGCTTCTTCCCGCGTGCGGGCGGCGCCGTTGGCTCCGCTGTGCAGGATGGCACGCTGAAACAAGCTGCCTCCGTGGCCCCAGGCCAGCATCGCCACGATCGAGAACCCGCCTGCCGACTGCCCGAACACCGTCACGTTGTCCGGATCGCCACCGAATTGCGAGATGTGCGTCTTGACCCATTGCAGCGCCGCAACCTGGTCCGCCATGGCGGGGCTGGGTCCGGTGCTCGACGGAAACTGCAGGTAACCGAACACGCCGAGGCGGTAGGTCACCGACACCACGACGACGTCCTGCTCCGCGGCCAGTTTGTCCCCGTCGTGCCACGGCAACTCGCCGCCCCCTGTGACGAAGCCCCCGCCATGGATGAACACCATCACCGGGCGCCGGCCCACGGCGCCCGGCGTGAACACCGACAGCACCTGGCAGTGCTCGTCGACGTCCATGGGTGCAAGCGGTCCTTGCACGACTTCCAGGCGCGAAGGCGACTGCGGGCAGATCGGACCGCGTTCGGTGTGACGCCTGCCGTCCCAGGCCAGGACTTCGGGCTGCTCGAATCGCTCGGCATGCGCATATCGGATGTTGCGAAAAATTTCGACTTCGGTGGTCATTGCTCGTCCTTCACGATCATTGAGGTTTGGGAAACGCCGGCAACGCGGCGCAGTTGGCTTTTCCTGAACACGATCGTGCCGGCCCGGCGCGATGCCATCAATATCGGTCCCGGCCGGAAAGTTAGCTTGAGAGAAACGGTTCGGGCGTTCGCGAAGCGCCGCCCGTGCGCGGCGCACTCAGCGGGTCGCAGCCCTCATGCTGCGACACACGGCGAGAAAGGCGAGCAGATTGGGATGGAGCTCCCTTGTGCGCAGGAAGCCGAGAACGACACGCTGACGCAGCAGGTCCCTGGGCTGCGGGGGGATCAACTTGACCCTTTGCGGAACGCTACACGGCAGCTGGCCCCGAGGGATTGCTACAGCAAAATTCGCCCGCCGGAATCAACACGCTGCAGCGGCGAGTCCAAACGGGATGCGCAGCACCGTCTGCGACGTTCGGCAACTCGATTCAGTTGTACGGGATGAAAGAAAACGCCATGGGCGCATCGAATTCGAAATCAAGCGGGAGCCCCACGATGCGCGGAGGCTGGGTCTTCCCGTGGACGCCCATCACGTTGGGAACGTAGGAATCCGGATTGGCAATCGGCGTGTTGCTGGCGAAGTACTTGCTCTGGATGAAAAAGTAGCCGAGTTCCTCTGTAGAGACCAAGTTCCAGAGCTGCCGATCCTTGATGGCCTCCGCGGCGGACTCCATCGTGATCTTCGGTTCGGCCAGTGCGTCGCTTGCCTGTGCGTCACTGGCCTGGATGGTCATGACGAGGCCCGAGCCCATGGTGGTCTGGAGGTACCACCACCCGGAGTCTTCGAGCGAGGGAATGAACTCCCAGAGCTGGTTGTGCACGCCGGGATCCCCCAATCCTTTTTTGGCGTAGAGGATGACGTCCGCGCCGGGTTTGCTGCTGGCAGCGTCGACGTCGAGCACCTGGTTGTCTCCACCCTTGTGCTGGATGAAGAACTGCTGCCCATGGCCGGGAGTCGGTTTGGGTTTCACATCGCTCTCAGGAGCGGATGGCGTTCTGGCCGCCGGCGCGGGGGTACCTGCAACCGACCTGGTCACAGGCTTCGACGGCGTCTGGCTGTCGATGTTCCAGTACGTCCCGATCAACGCAACCGCATCGTCGATGTTCACTTCCTTGCCGTGGCGCTGCAGCAGGGCGATCGCCTGGGCGTTGGTCGAATTCTCGGGAATGAAACAGGGCAGCCGCGGGTTGATGTTGACGTAGCGTTCGCCCAGCAGCATCTTGGCGAGGTTCGGCATGACCTCCGCCGATGTGCCGTTGAGGCTGAGGTCCAGAACCGGCGAAGAGACGCTCTGGTTCATGAGAAAGGGCGTCACGTTGTCGAACGGGTTGCCATCGCCCTGCATCCACTGCCTGGCGCCCCAGTCGTGCGTGTCGCTTTGCAACCAGTAGGGCATGAGTCCGGTGCCGATCGTGATGGCGACGATGTTCTCGAGCGGATGGCCGTTGCGTACTGCCAGGCAGATCGCAGCGACCGTCGGATCGTGGTTGAAGAACGCCCCATCGACGTTGCCGTCCATCGATCCGAGTTGACCTGGCATCGCGCCGCTGGACGTTGCCGCCTTCGCAATCGTCGTGTCGCTGTTCCCGAACAGGCCGTCAAGCTTGTCGCGCTCGGTTCCGAGCATGTTGGTGAACATCATCGGACCCCAGGGCGTGGGCATCATCTTGTTGTCGATGTCGGTCGTGACCTTGCCGACGTTGAACGACACCAGAAGTACATCCCGCCCGAGCTCGGCAACTGTCGGAACCTTGCGACCCAGTTTCAGGTAGGCGTCTTCCTGGGAGGCAAGAACCTTGTCGATGGAGTAAGCGGGGGTACTCGGATCGGGATTCATGGCGTCGTAGAAGCCAAGTTCCCCGCCCGTGAACAGGTCCACCAGGTCCTTCGGCGACTTGCCAGCAAGCAGCTCGCTCGTGATGATCGCGCCCGTCGAGCATCCGGCCAGCATCTGGGTCCGGTTCAGAACGCCGTTGTGCACGGCATCGAGCCGCTCCAGGATGGTGGCCGACATCAGACCACGAATGCCTCCGCCGACGAACGACAGAATGGTATAGACGGGTTTCGATGGGTCCACGAGCACTCCTTCAGCGGGGTCAACCCCAAGACGGGGAGCGAAGTGTCCGGCAACGTGCTTCACGTCGATACGCTCGGAATCCCGCTGAAGAAGAGTGTCGTAATTCCAGCAGATGCGATATGCACTGCGCGAGGCGGGCAGAGCCACCTCTACGGTATCAACCTTGTGGCGGCTGCCTCACGTTTCTCGATGTCTCTGAAGAACTTCTCGACACGTCACGACAAAGCCGACTATTGGCCATGAACGATCAGGTGCCGCGGCAGCATCTTGCGGATTTCCCGACGCGCATGGTCGATGAAGGGCTTGAGAATGAGCGTCGATGACATGCGCTGCGAGATGACGATGGAGTAGTCCGCGACGATCTCGGGCTCGAACGGAATGAACTTGAGCAATCCGCCTGTATACGCGCTCGCTGTCAGGGGTTCGATGAGGGCCAGGCCCGCGCCCGCTTCGACCAGCTTGATGATGGCAGATGAATGCTGGGTCTCGACGTTGATGCGGCGATTGACGCCGTGCGACAGCATCACGGCATCGATTTGCGTGCGCGATTCCATCAAGGCGGAAGGGGCGACAAAGCTCTCGCCTTCGAAGTCTTCGGGGCGAAGAACTTTGCGACGTGCCAACCGATGGTGGATCGGCACCACGCCCACCATCTTTGCAGACACCAGCAACTCGCTGTTGCCGTGCAGTGTCTTGCGCATGTTCAACATCGCGAAGCCGAGGTCGCAGCGGCCACTTTGAACCATATCTATCACGGTGGCAGTGCTGTGCGTGTGCATGGAGACGAGCGTTTCCGGGTGTTCACTCGTGAAGCTCGCGATGGTGTGAGGCAGGAAGGAAAGCGCCATGGCAGGCGCAGCTGCGATCTCGAGGCGCGCTACTTTCATCGACTTGATGTTGGATGCTGCGTTCGCAATGCGCTCGATGGCCATGAGCGACTGGTGCACGTCCTCGAACAGCAAAGCCGCTTCGGGCGTCGGTGACAGACGTCCATTGGAGCGCTTGAACAGCGGGATCGCGATGCGTTCCTCGAAATCGGCGATCAAGCGTGTCACCACAGGCTGCGTGACTTCGAGCATCTGAGCCGCGCCGGTGACTGTGCGTCGCACCATAAGAGCGCGAAAAGCTTCCAGGTGCCGAAGGGTGATTCGGTTGTCCATAGCAAAATGACATTAGTTGATTTCAAGTTGCTATTGTAGGCATCGCGCATCAAATAAAACATCAATAAAAACAGTGACTTAGATTTCGATGGCCCATCTATTGCAGAACAACATCGCTAGTGGTTCACACGGTTTCTCAGCAGGCCTTGGTTCACTAACATGGGAGCCGGCAGGCTGGTCTTTCGGCAACACATCGACATCGCATCATTCGTTCTCATCGATCATGAAATTCAATCTTTCAACCATGCGTCGCGCGGGTGGAGTCACGTTGCTGTGTATTGCAGCCTTGGCTCGGTCCGCCCAGGCGGCTTATCCGGACAAGCCCGTGCGCTTGATTGTTCCCGGTGCTGCCGGCGGCGCCGCCGACGCCATTGCGCGCGTGGTAGCCACCGCGGTCAGCGAGCGCTGGGGACAGCCCATCGTCATCGACAACCGGCCGGGCGCCACAGGCCTCATTGCCAACGAAGCGACGGCGAAGGCCGCGCCCGACGGATACACGCTGGGGCAGGCCACGCTTTCGACCTTTGTGGTGGCCAACGTCGTCGCCAAGCGGCTGCCCTACAAGCCTGTCGATGACTTCACCCCCATCGCGATGCTGTGCACCAGTCCCAATCTGCTGAGCGTGACACCTGGCCTGCCCGTCAAGTCGGTCAAGGAACTCATCGCCTACGCAAAGGCGCATCCGAACGACCTCTTCTACGGCTCCTCCGGGTCGGGTTCTGCCCTGCACGTGGTGACCGAACTGTTCCGTGGAAGTGCCGGCATCAACCTCACGCACGTGCCCTACAAGAGCAATCCGGCAGCGGAGATGGATCTGGCCGCAGGCCAGATTCAACTGATGATTGGAAACATCACGTCCATGGAGCCGAACGTCAAGACTGGACGTCTCCGCGCGCTGGCCGTTACCGGTCCGAAAAGGTCCCCGTTGTTGCCCAACGTGCCCACGATGGCGGAAGCCGGAATGCCTGCGGCGGAAATGCTGACCTGGGGCGGCGTGATGGGGCCGGCAAAGTTGCCCGCGCCGATCGTGCAGAAGATCAATGCCGACTTCAACGCGGCACTCAACGACCCCAAGGTGATCAAGCGACTCACCGACTTGGGGTGCGACCCGACACCCGCAACCGCTTCGACGTTCACCGACCTGATCAAGACAGAAAACGAAAAATGGGGCGCGGTGGTCAAGAAAAACAACATCACGGCGGAATGATGGCCGACTACGACGTGATCGTCGCGGGCGGCGGCATGGTTGGCGCTGCTGTCGGCTACGGACTGGCAGGTTTGAAACGGCGCGTGCTGATGCTGGACGGCTCAGACACCGATTTCCGCGCCGCCAAAGCCAACTTCGGGCTGGTGTGGGCGCATGGCAAGGGAATCAAGGAACCGGCGTACCAGCGCCTGACGATCCAAGCCTGCGAGGCATGGCCGGCGTTCGCGGCCCAGTTGGAAGAAGAATCCGGCATGGCACTCGCCTACGAGCAGAACGGTGGCTTGCACTTCTGCCTGACCGACGCGGAGCTGTCAGCTCGCGCGGCCCAGATGGAGGTGTGGCACGCCCAGACGCCGGAGCTTGCGCCATCTGTGCACGTGCTGGATCGCGACGAACTGATGCGCCGCTTCCCCTCCATGCGCCTCGGCGCAGAGGTGGCCGGCGCGACCCTGGGAGACCTCGACGGCCAGGTCAACCCGATGCGCTTGCTGGCGGCCATGCTCGCAGCGTTCTTGCGTCGAGGTGGAACGCTGCGAAGCAATCACGCCGTGACCGCCATTCGCGCGCTGCCGGGCGGCGGCTTCGAGGTGGCGGCGGGTGCGTTTCGCGCAAGCGCCGAGCGCGTGGTCATTGCCGCGGGCTTGGGCGCTGCTGCGCTCGGCCCGATGGTCGGACTGAACGTCCCCTTGCGGCCGCTGCGAGGCCAGATCCTGGTGACAGAGCGTGTGGCGCCATTGCTGCCCGTGCCCGCCAGCGGGCTGCGACAGACGGGCGAAGGCACCGTGATGATCGGCGTGACCCAGGAAGACGTGGGCTACGACCTGGCCACGACAACCGATGGTGCTGTGCGCATGACGCACAAGGCCTTGCGCATCCTTCCCGACCTCGCCAGCGCGAAGCTGGTGCGGCAGTGGGCGTGCCTGCGGGTCATGTCGCCGGACGGCAATCCCGTGTACGCCAGTTCGGTCAGTCACCCCGGCGCGGACATCGCCACCTGTCATTCCGGCGTCACCCTGGCCTCGTTCCACGCCAGCGCCTATGCCGAGGCGTTGGCCAGCGGCGGGCTGCCAGACACCTTGCGGACCTTTCACCATGAGCGTTTCAATGTTCCGAAAAATCAATGATGCCGGCAGCCCCGTGCTGACCTTCACGATCGACGGACAAGCCGTCACCGCCGAGGCCGGCGAAAGCGTGGCCGCCGTGCTGCTGCGCCAGCCTACGCCGGCCAGCCGCAGCACCCCTGTGAACGGAAGCCCGCGCGCACCGTTCTGCATGATGGGCGTGTGCTTCGACTGCCTGGCCATCGTGGACGGCGCAGCGTCGACGCAGTCGTGCCTGGTCACGGTGCGCGAAGGCATGCGCGTGGAGCGCCAGTTCGGCCGCCGGAGCCTCACGCCATGACGCGCGGGTTCGATGCCGTGGTCATCGGTGCCGGCCCCGCAGGCATGAGTGCGGCCATCAGCCTGCGCAAGCACGGAATGTCTGTGCTGGTGGTGGACGAGCAGCCCGCGCCAGGGGGGCAGATCTGGCGCGGCGTGGAGGCGATGGCGCCCACGCCGACGGGTGCGTTGCTGGGCGACGAGTACCGATCGGGCGCCGCTCTCGCCGGACGCTTTCGTGCCTGCGGTGCTTTCTACGAGCCGGAGACACAGGTCTGGCAGATCGAGCCTGGTTGGCGCGTGTACATGACGAGAGATGGGCAGGCCGAAATGGTGCGTGCCACGCACGTCGTCCTGGCGCTGGGTGCTCAGGAGCGGCCAGCGCCGTTTCCGGGCTGGACCTTGCCCGGCGTGCTCACGGTCGGCGCGGGCCAGATCATGTTGAAGACATCGCGCCAGGTTCCATCGGAACCGGTCTGGGTCGCAGGCAGCGGGCCCCTGCCGCTGCTGTACATGGCGCAGTTGCTGCGCGCCGGCGGCAAGATTGCCGGTTGGCTCGACACGGCGCCCCCAGGGGGCTGGCTGCGCACTGTGCCGTGGCTCGGTGCTGCGCTGGCGGGCTGGGGGGACATCGGCAAGGGTCTGGCCTGGCTGCAGGAACTCAGGGCAGCCGGCGTGATGCGTGTGCGCGGTGTGACCACGTTGCGGGCGCTGGGCGAGGGGCGCTTGCAGGAGATCGAATACTCGGGGGCCGACGGCAAGACGACGCGTGCGCCGGCCAGCGTCCTGCTGTCGCACGAGGGTATGGTGCCATCCATCCACATGACGCGTGCGCTCGATTGCGCGCACAGCTGGAATGCACAGCAGGCGTGCCTCGCGCCCGACCTCGACGCATGGGGGCAGACCAGCAAACGAGGCGTGTACGTGGCGGGCGACGGCGCCGGCATCGGCGGCGCGCTGGCCGCGTGGGTGCGTGGCGAGCTGGTCGGGCTGGGCGTTGCAATGCATGCCGGGCAACTTTCGCCAGAGGAGGCGACCGCACATGCTGCGCCGCTGCACAAGAAGCTGAAAGGGTTGCTCCGCCTGCGTCCGATGCTGGATGCGCTTTATCCACCGCGGGCCGACATCTTTGCGCCGTCCGACGACACCATCGTCTGTCGCTGTGAAGAGCTGACGGCCGGCGAGATCCGCAAGGCCGCCTCCATCGGTCAGCCCGGACCCAATCAGCTCAAGTCGTACACCCGCGCGGGGATGGGTCCTTGTCAAGGCCGTCAGTGTGGCTACACGGTCTCACACATCCTGGCGGCACAGCAGAAGCGGCATGTGGCGGAAGTCGGGTTCTACCGCATTCGCTCACCACTCAAGCCGGTCACTTTGGCAGAACTGGCGTCGCTGAACATCGGGCAGGAAGAGGCATGAGCGTCGTGGTATTCGTCGACTGTCCGGTCACCTCAGGCGGCAGTGCGCAGGCGCTGCGTAGGCCATTGATGACCCATCGGTCTGCGCACGTGCTCTCGCTCGACACCGAAACGCCTCATCGCGCCGCGGCTCCCTTCTGCCGCTGTCCAGAGTCACGACCGCGGTGATCTGACCACTTCGCAACTCGCGAAATTCCGCAATGGGAAAGCACGGCTCCAGCGAGTCGGGCATGGGTTCGTCTGTAATTTTTGAAAAGAGGGAATGCATGAAGGAAATTCGCCGGCACGCCACGACTGCGCGACGCAGCAGTGCGGTGGTCTACAACGGGATGGTCTTTGTTGGAGGGCAGACGGCAGAGGACCGCACCCTGGATATACGCGGGCAGACCCGCCAGGTGCTTGCAAAGATCGACAGGCTGCTCGCAGAGGCCGGGACCGACAAGAGTCGTCTGCTCAGTGCCCAGATCTGGCTGAAGGACATCGGCAATGATTTTGCGGGGATGAACGAGATCTGGGATGCGTGGACTGCGCCAGGCAATTCTCCGACGCGCGCGACCGTCCAATGCGCGCTGGGCCTGCCTGAGATATTGATCGAAATCATTGTCACTGCAGCTGTCGATGCGGCTGACGTCGCGTAGTGGATGCGTGCATGTTCACAACGTCACCAAGAACTCTCATGCGCAAAGCTGCTGTTTCACTCGCCTCGTCGCTCCTCCTGATGAGCGGCGCGAATGCTCAATCCTCGGTGACCCTGTTCGGCATCACCGATGTGACGATTCGCCATGTCGACAACGGAGCCGCTTCGCTGACATCGCTGACGACAAGCGGAATGAACAGTTCGAGGTTCGGCTTCCGAGGCACCGAGGACCTCGGAGGTGGACTTCAGGCATCGTTCTGGCTGGAAAACGGCTTCGCCCCCGATTCGGGCGAACCGACTGACCCCTCGCGCTCCTTCAATCGAAGATCCACCGTCAGCCTTTCAAGTGGCACGTTTGGCGAGATCAAGCTTGGACGAGACATCACGCCAAGCTACATCGCATTCGCCACTGTCGATCCGTTTGGGGACAACGGCATCGGCGGGATCTCGACACTGTTGAGCGCTCTTGGAAGCGGCGCACTCACCTTGACCCGCGCAGACAATCTCGTCACGTACTCGCTGCCAGAAAATTTGGGCGGATTCTTCGGACAGATCGGCATTGCGCCGGGGGAAGGCGTTGTCGGCGCCAGGTACGGCGGGGGAATGTTTGGTTGGCGCAACGACAAATTCCTCGTGAACGCGTCGTATGCCGAAACGACCATCGTTGTCGACAAATACAAACAAGCGGTGCTCGCAGCGAGCTATGACTTTGGAGCAGCCAAAGTGTCGGCAGAGGCCGTTCAGGGGAAATTCAGGGCGTCCAAGCAGAACTACTACCTGCTGGGTGTCACAGTCCCTGTGGGAGTGGGTCTTCTGCGGGCGAGCTACACGTTCAGCGAGCTGAGCGGGCCTGCGGTTCGAGGTCAAGCATTGGCCAATGGCGACGACGCGAAACGCTTGGCGGTGGGCTATATCCATTACCTGTCAAAGCGCACCGCGCTCTACACCACCTTTGCCCGAATCGAAAACAAGGGTGCTTCCAAGATCTCGTTCAATGGCGGTCCGGCCGGGCAAACGGCGGGTGGGACGTCTCGCGGCATGGACGTTGGTCTTCGTCACACTTTCTGAAGCGGGATGCTCAATGCGCGATTTTCAAGGGCCGCAATGGCAAACCCAGCAATGCAGGCCTGGCAAGAAGTTGAGCGCGGCGAGCCACGACTCTTAAAGAAGGCAGACTGGTTGAGTGACGTTGAAGCGATCTTGAGGGTCTGCTTGCGACACTCGCCTCCCCCACCGCTACCAGCGCACCCGCACGCCCACCGACGCGTTGACCGAGCTCTTCACGCGCGCCGCACCGCCTGAGGCCCACAGCTTGCCGAGCTCGCCGTAGATCGCGGTGCGCTCGCCGACCGCGAGCGTCACACCGCCGGCCACTTCGGTGCTGGTCGATCCGGTCTCGCTGCGGATGGCCGTGCTGCCGCCCAGGCTCAGGAACTGCGCCACGTCTGCACCGCCCGACGCGTGCAGCACGTTGATGCGGCCGTAGGGCTGCAGGGTGCCGGCGCCGGTGGCGATCTCGCCCTTCACGCGCACCCCGGCGCGCACGATGAGGCCGTCGTTCGAGTCCTGCGTGACCAGCGCACCCGCGATGCCCGCATCGTCCATGCGCAGGCTCTGGTGGACGAGTTGCAGCTGCGGCTCCACGGTCCAGCCGCCGCCGATGCCGAAGGCCTTGCCCACCTCCAGCGAGGCCAGCAGGCTCCTGCCCTTGCCCGAACTGCCGAAGCTCGCGATCGGCTGCACGCTGTAGCGGTGCTCGCCAGCCTGCAGCACGGCGTCAGCGTGCCAGCCGCTGTCGCCGCTCCATGTGGCGTACGCGCCGATGTAGCGGCTGCGCAGGTCGTTGGTGCCCGCGTCCAGCCCCTGGATGCCACGCGCAAAGCCGCTCACGCGGATGTTGCCCTGAAGCTGGCCGACGTAGACGCCGGCGCGCCAGTCCGCATCGGCCCACAGGTCGGTGCCGGCCTGGAAACCGTGCAGGCGCCCATCGCTGCGCGCGTTCGCGGTGCCGCGCTGGCTCACGTCGATGTCGGTGCTGATCACCCGGCCCCAGGCGCGGCGGCCGCGCGGGGCCGTGCCTTCGAGGCGGTCGGCGGCGTCGCTCGCAACGCTTCGCGCATCCTCTCCGCCGCGCAGGTGCAGGTTGCCCAGCATCGCGAGGTTGCCCTGGCGCAGCTGCTGCGCAAGGGCGGCGTACATCGGCACTTCGATGCGGTAGGTGGGCAGGCCGCCGGGAACGCCCGGGCCACCGGGGTTGCCGGGACCGCCCGGTGTGCCGCCGCTGGCGGTGGTGGAGCGCAGGTACCAGTTCTCGCCGGCGCCGCTGGCGTCCGCGGCGTGCAGCCGGTATTCGTAGGCGCCTGCATCGACGTGCCCGCCGGCAAGCGCGAAGGCGTCCTTGGTGGTCTGCGCGGTGGTGGTCGCGCCGTTCTGCGCGCTGATCACCTCGATGCCGTTGCCGCTCGTGAGCGCGCCCAGGCCGCCCAGGTTGACGATCTGCACCGTGGTGCGGCCGCTCGCCGTGGCGCCGGCACCGTCGAGCACCAGCCGGTCCGAAGGGCCCGCGGCATTGAGCACCGTGGCCAGCCGCAGGACGCCGTTGTTGCCGCTGTACGGCCCGTTGACGGTGAGCGTGGTGCCCGGTGCGGCGCCCGCCAGCGAGACGGTGCCGCTGTTGGCCAGCGAGGCCACCGTCTGGTTGAAGCCGCCCAGGTCGAGCGTGGCGCCGGCCGCCACGCTGTGCGCCGAGGCCGCGCTCAGTGCGTTGGCCGCGCCCGCGCTCAGCGTGCCGGCGTTCACCTGCGTCGCGCCCGCATAGGTGTTGGCGCCCGTCAGCTTGAAATTGCCCGTGCCCTGCTTGACCACGCCACCGGCACCCGTCACGGCGCCGGCGAAGGTGGTGCTGGTGTTGTCGCCGCCGGTCGTGAGCGTGGCGCTGCCGAGCTTGACCTCGCCGCCCGCGCTGCCGCCACCCGCGAGCGAACCGATGCTCTGGTCGAAGCCGTTCAGGTCGAGCGTGGCGCCTGCCTTGTCGGCCAGTGCGATCGGTGCCGCCGCGTTCAGCAGGCCCGGCGCGCCCAGGCGCAGCGTGCCCTCGGCGATGGCGGTGGCGCCGGTGCGGCTGCTCGTGCCTGCGAGCGTGAGCGTGCCCGCGCCCGACTTGACCAGGTTGCCGCTGCCGCTGAGCGCGCCGCTGGCGACCAGGTCCAAGCCCGCGTCGGCGATCTCGATGCTGCCGCCGCCCGCGCCGAAGTCCAGGTTGCGCGCGGTGCCGGTGAAGCCGGTGCCCGTGACCCGCAGGCGCCCGCCGCTTTCCAGCACCACGTTGCCGGCGGCCGCGCCGAGGTTGTTGTCCGCGGCCACGGAGAGCACGCCGGCCTGCACCGCGGTGCCGCCGGTATAAGTGTTGGCCCCGCCCAGCACCAGCGTGCCGTCGCCGGTCTTCGCGATGCCCGCGGTGCCCGCGAGGGCGTTGTTCACCGTGGCGGTGTAGCCGGCCGAACCTGCGCCGCCGTCGCCCACGCGAATCTCGGCGCGCGCGCCGCCGCCCGCGCCGGTGAGCATGAGCGCATCGCCGGCCAGCGTGTAGCCGCTGCGCGCGAACTGCATGCCGGCGGCCTGTACCGCACCACCGGTGTTGTCCACCGTCACCGTGCCCGGCGCGCCGGTGAAGATCGCGAAGCCCGGCTGCGGCTGCATCGGCGCGCTGACGGTGCCCACGGTGTCGGTCCACACCGGCGCGGTGGTCGACCAGGTGCCGGTGCCGCCGCCCGATTGCGTCGGGTTCGCCAGGCCGTTCGCGTTCCAGAAGTTCAGCGTCATGCCGGTGGTGTTGACGAGCATGAAGCGCTTGTCGGCGGCCAGGTTCTGCAGGGAAAGGGCGCTGCCGACCGGCACGCCGCCCAGCGTCAGCGTGCCGCCGCCGGTGAGCACGCCGCCGTAGTCCACGAGCCGGTACACGCCGGGGCCGAAGCCGCCGGCATTCGTCACGTTCAGGGTGGTGTTGCCCGCGATGAGCAGGTCGCCGCCCACGCTCACGCTGTCGCTCTGGCCGGACGTGGCGAAGTCGGGGCCGGGCGCGCCGAACTGGTAGTCGAACACGCTGCCGTTGGCCAGCGACAGCTTGCCGCCGATGGTGAGCGTGCCCATCGCGCCGGCTCCGTTGCCCGGCGCCAGCACGGCCGTCGCGTTGAGCGTGACGTCGCCGCCGATGCGGCCGTTGCCCGCAAGCGTGCCGCCGTTCTGTACCGTGACCGCGCCGTTCCCGGTCGCGCTGCCAGCCACGTTGCCCACCTGCAGCGTGCCGCTGCTGACCACCGTCGGCCCCGTGTAGTTGCTGGCGCCGTTCAGCGCGAGCGTGCCGGTGCTGCCCATCGAAATCCCGCCGGTGCCGTTGATCGTGCCGCCCAGGGTGATGTTCCTGGCGCCTGCGATGCCCAGGTTGGCGTTGAGCACGACGTCGTTCGCGAGCGTCACGTCGGTGCTGGCGGCGAGCGTCGAGGTGCCGCCCACCGTCAGCGCGCCGGTGCCCAGCGCCGCGTTGTTGCCGACGCTGAGCGTGCCGGCCTGCAGGTCGATGCCTCCGCCGAAGTTGTTGGCGTTGTTCAGCGCCAGCGTGCCGGTGCCGTTCTTCACGAGCGAGCCTCCGCCGGTCACCGCGCCGTCGAACGCGATGTCCGGTGCGCCGCCCACCGTGAGCGTGGCGCCCAGCGAGACGGCGTTCGCCAGCGTGAGCGTACCGCCGGTGCTCGCGAGCGTGGCATTGCCGGTCACGCCGAGCGTGCCGGTGCCCAGCGCTGTGCCCGTGCCCAGCGACAGCTTGCCGCCCGCCAGCGTCACACCGCCGCCGAAGTTGTTGGCGCTGCCCAAGGTGACGTCCGCGCCGCTGATCGCGAGCTTGCCCGCGCCGCCGATGCCGCCGTTCAGCGCGAGCGCGTTCGGGCCCGCCAGGCTCAGCGTGGCGCTCGCGCCCAGCCCGACGCTGTTGCCGAGCGCGATGCCCGGCACGCCTGCGGTCAGCGTCGCATTGGCACCGACGGCGAGCCCGCCCGTGCCCAGCGCGCCGTTGTTGCTCACGCTGAGCGTGCCGCTGCCGAGGTTGACGCCGCCCTTGAACGTGTTGGGGCCGTTCAGGGCCAGCGTGGCCGTGCCGTCGTAGCCGAGCGCGCCGGTGCCCGACACCGTACCGCCGAGCGCGATGTTGCTGGCGCCGCCGATGGCCAGGCCCGCATTGAGCACCACCGCGTTGCCCACGGCCACGTTGGCGCCGCTGTCCAGCGCCGCATTGCCGTTGACCGTGAGCGCGCCCACGCCCAGCGACGTGTTGGTGCCCAGGCGCACGCTGCCGGCCTGCAGGTTCACGCCGCCCGAGAAGTTGTTCGCATTGCCCAACGCGAGCCGCGAGCTGCCGGTCTTCACGATGCCGCCGAGGCCGCTCATCGCGCCGTTCATTGCCAGGTCGCTGCCGCCGCCGACGGTCAGCTGGGCGTTGAGACTGAATTTGTTGCCCACGCTCACCGGCGTGTTCGCCGAGAGCGAACTGGCGCCGCTGACCGTGACGGCCCCCTGGCCGAGCGCGGTGTCGTTGCCGACGGTGAGCGCGCCGCCGCCCAGGTTCATGCCGCCGGTGAAGGTGTTTGCGCCGTTGAGCGTGAGCCCCGGCGCGCCGGCCAGGCTGATGCCGCCCGCGCCGCTGATCTTGCCGTTGATCGTGAGCGCGCCACCGCCGCCGCCCGCGCCGAAGTTCAGCGTGCTGTTGAGCACGATGTTGTTGCCCAGCGCAACGCCGGCCGCGCCGGTCAGCGACCCTGCGCCGTCGACGGTCAGGTCGCCCGTGCCGAGCGCACCGCTGCTGCCCACATCGATCGCGCCAGCCTGCAAGGTGGTGCCGCCGCCGTAGTTGTTGCTGCCGGCCAGCGACAGGTTGCCGCTGGCGAGCGTGAGGCTGCCGGCGCCGCTGACGTTGCCGCCCAGTGTCAGGGTGCCCGCGCCGTTGAGCGTGAGCGCGCCGTTCAACTGCACCGGGTTGGTGACCGTGCCGGTAAAAGCGGTGTTGAGCGACGACGGGCCGCCCACGATGAAGAGGCCCGTGCCCAGCGAGGCGGCCGAGCAGAGCGTGAGGCCGCCCGCATTGAGCGCGAGCCCCCCGCTGAAATCGTTGTTCCCCGACAGCGTGAGGGTGCCGGCACCGTTCTTGATGAGACCGCCGCCCCCGCTGATCGTGCCACCGAGCGTCAGGCTGTTGGGTCCCTGCACGAACAGCCCACCGGTCAGGTTGACGTTCTGTGCGAGCGTGAGTCCTCCCACGGACGCCTCGATGGCGCCGCCGCTCCCGGTCATCGTGCCGGTGCCGAAAGACAGCGCGTTGTCGAAGATCGCGGTGCCGCCGTTGAGCACGGCGGAGCCACTCACCAAAGCGCCCTGCAAGGTCCAGGTGCCGCTGTTGACGAGGAGGTTCTCGAAGTTGAGGTACTGCAGTGCGGAGACACTTCCTGTGCCGCTATTACCCGAGCCGGGCGGATTGACGGAGTTCTGCAGCACCAGCGTGTCGGTGCCGCCAACGCCCGCATCGACCGTGCCCCCCGCCGCGAAAGTCAGGGCGCCCGATGGCAGCGTGGGCGTGGGAATGGTGACGCCAGGCAGCGGCGTCGCGCCGCCGCTGATCGACGAACCTGTCACCGCAGTGAAGGTGTCGTTGCTGAGCGTGGTGCCCAGCGTGACGCTGCCGTTGATCGTGCCCGCGTTGGTGAAGGTGTTGCCGCCGGCTGTGGGGCTCTCGAAAGCCACGCGCCCGGTGATCGTTCCGGTGTTCGTGAAGTTGACGTTGCCGCCACCGTAGATGGCCACGGAAATCGAGTTGAACGGATCGAATTTACCCAGCGCGCTCATGCCGATGGTGCCGCTGTTGTTGAACGTCGTGGTGCCGCTGTTGGCGATGACCGCCGCCGCGCCGACCAGGCCGAAGGTGCCGTCGAACGTGCCTTCGATCGTGCCCTGGTTGTTGACCATGACGTTGCCGCTGGTTGGTGCGCCCAGGTTGCCGATGGCCAGAGCGCGCGTGAGCACGAGAGACCCCGCCGCATTCGAGTCGATGCTGCCCTTGTTGGTGAGCGTGATGCCGGTGCCGCCGAGCGTCATTGCCGTGCCGCCCGGCAACGTGCTCATGATCGCGCCCGTCTCCACGGTGACGTTCAGGTTGTTCGCGTTGCTGAGAAAACTGTTCGTGTTCGGCGGAAGAAGGATCGGCACGCCGGTGCAGTTCACGGTGTCGCCATCGACCGGTGCCGCGGGCGTGCACGCCGCAGCCGCATCGCCGCTGTGCAACTGGAGCGCTGCGAGCGCAGCCAGTGCGATCAACGAAGCGGCGGTGTTCGGTTTGTGCTGCCACGCGTTGGCCGAACCCGCAGTGCTGCTGCCGCTGCATGCACCGCTGCCGTGGCACGCGCGCGCTGTTTCGGAGACGACCTGGGCGCGTCCCAGCTTGCGATTGAACACGACGCGGTGAATGCGGTTCATCAGGTCTCCTCTCGGTCTTAGGAGCGCGGATTATTGGTAGCAATGCTTCCAGCAACATCACTTTTTGCGCGCTTCTGTTGGCGTCACGCATCACATCGGAAGAGACAAGAAAACGCGGTCTTTGGAAGGCAAATCGAAAGTCTTAAACACCGCTGGAAGCGGTGCGACCTCGATCGACATCGCAAGCACTCCCATGGGCAACGCTCGCGGAATCGTCGGGACTGAGCACCAGGCAAAGCGCCGCGCGCCCTGCCTGGCGTCGGCCGAAAAATTGTCTTCTTCCGCGCGCGCGATCCAAACGGGCCGACCGTGCTTAGCGAGACATGCAAGCTGCCAGCGAACCCATGACCACTGGCCATGCTGGCGCGGCCGAGTCTTCTGGCGCGTGGCGCGCACGAACCGGCAAGGAACGCAACGCCTTTCACTCTGCTTTCGCCAAAGCCGTGCACGCGCATCAGGACTTCGAGCGAGCCACAGCTAATTGTTCCGAATCTCGCTAGCATCGTTTTCCCCCCAAGACGGAGTTCCGCGATGACCCTTGCGACCTTTTCTGAATTTGAAACAACCATGCGCGCGGCGGGCTTTGCCGACATCGGTGTGCGCGACTATCCCGAGGCCACCGAAGCTCCAAATCACACGCACCATTTCGCCGTGAAGGCGCTTGTGGTTCGCGGCGAGATGTGGCTTACGGTCAACGGCGACACGCGCCATCTCGTGGTGGGCGACACGTTCGAAATGGACCATGAAACCGTGCACTCCGAACGCTACGGCGTCGATGGCGCAACGTACTGGGCCGCACGACGCTTCCACGCCAATGCCGCCTGAGCCCCATTTGCAAAGCGCCCGCGATCGTGACCAGCCAGTTGTCGGTCGAGCACCTGCATGCCTGAATCGGCGCATCACGCGTGCCGAACCTGTCCTCGAACGGCTGATGTAGCGCACGCGTCGCCTTAGGTCAGCAACTCAAGTTCAGTTCCTTTTTTATGCAGTCAGCACGAAGAGGCCGAGCGAGTCATGGCGCAATCGGCGCCACAAGCTGGTTGCGCTGCGCGCCGTCGAACAGCCGCAGAAGGCGACCCTCTTGCTGGTGCACGAATTCGAATCCGCTCGGCCCAGGCAGGCACGTCCGAGTGACCCTTCAGCTGGGCCGCAATGAGGATCTCTGATCATGCGTATACGCACTCTTCCCGCTCTCCTTGCCTTGCTCATCCTCTGTCTGCAGGGGACGGCCTCCGCCGCAACTGCAACTGCGACTGCGACTGCAACTGCAACTGCAACTGCAACTGCAACTGCAACTGCAAAAATCGTCGCCACTGGACTGCAGTTCGGCGAAGGCGCGGTGTTCGTCGGTGCCGATCTGCATTTCGTGGACTACGCGGCATCGACGGTCTATCGCCTCGACGGCGGCCGGCGCGCCGTGCCCGTCTGGCACCGTGCCGGCAGCGGCACCAACGGCCTTGTCGTGCTCGCGGACAACAGCCTGCTCGTGGCCTGCTACGACAGCGGCGAGATCGTGCAGATTGCGCCCGACGGCCACACGCTGCGCACCATTGATCGCGACAGCGGCGGCGCGCCCTTCGACCGCCCCAACGACCTCGCGCGCGGCAACGGCAGCGGCAACGCCGGGGCGGCGGTCTCGCCGGGGCGGCGGTCTACTTCACGGCATCCGGCGGCGACAACGGCACGCCGGGCAAGGTCTACCGGATCGCGCCCGACGGCACGAGCGCGCCGCGCGAAGTGGCCACCTCGATCCGCAACGCGAATGGCATCGCCGTGTCGCCCGACGGCCAACTGCTCTACGTCGGAGAAAGCACGACCGACAAGGTCCTGCTGTTCGACATCGCGGGAGACGGATCGCTGCGCAACCGGCGCGACTTCCTGGTGCTGGACACGGCGCTGGCCGCCACGCCGGCACCGCGCCACACGCCCGACGGCATCCGCACCGACCGCGAGGGCCGGTTGTTCGTCAGTCTCTACAACGGCGGCGGATTTGCTGTCTTCGAAGCCGGCGGCGGGCTGCTGGTCACCGTGCCTTTGCCCGGTGCGCACCACACCAGTCTGGCCCTGTCGCCGGACGAGCGACAGGTGTTCGGCACGTTCTCGCAAGACGCGGCAGGGCCGTCCGGTGGGCTGTACCAGGTGGCGAATCCGCTTGCCAAATAGCTGGCGGCGGCCGTGGCCAAGCGTCTCATAGGTCGGTGATCTGCGTGGGATGAGCCGCTTGATTTCCTGACTACCTCCGAGTCGCCAAGGAACATCCATCTGGGCATCGCACCCAAACGAGAGGACGAGGCAACTGCTTCGGCTGAACCTTCTGGCGACGGACTTTATTCCCCCGACGCACCTTGTTGCGCACCAGCAGCGCATCAGGGAATCTACGGATATATGATTCCCCGAATGGCCTTGATTGCGTGCAGTTTTTGTATACAAATATCGCATCCGACAATCCGGCGCGAGATTTGCGTCAAAACGGGTTCCCAAACCCAACTCACCCGCACGAGGAAAGACCATGAGCACAGTCGTCAGCCAGGCCCCCGCGGGGGCGAGCGAAGCCGGCATTGCGCCGCACGCGGAATCATCGAACGCCCTCATCAAGCCGGGCTACCACCCGCGCCTGACCAACGAGGACCTCGCGCCGCTGAAGAAGCAGACCTGGGGCCAATACAACATCTTTGCGTTCTGGATGTCCGACGTGCACAGCGTGGGCGGCTACATCACCGCCGGCAGCCTGTTCGCGCTGGGCCTGTCCAGCTGGCAGGTGCTGGTGTCGCTGCTCGTGGGCATCGTGATCGTGCAGTTCTTCTGCAACCTCGTGGCCAAGCCCAGCCAGGTGACGGGCGTACCCTACCCCGTGGTGTGCCGCGCGTCCTTCGGCGTGCTGGGCGCCAACATCCCGGCGATCATCCGCGGGCTGATCGCAGTGGCCTGGTACGGCGTGCAAACGTACCTCGCCTCGGCGGCCTTCATGGTGCTGGCGCTGCACATGTTTCCCAACCTCGCGCCGTATGCCGAGGTGTCGCAGCACGGCTTCGTGGGCCTGTCGGCCCTGGGCTGGGTCGCCTTCATGGTCATGTGGGTGTTGCAGGCCTTCGTGTTCTGGCACGGCATGGAAGCCATCCGCAAGTTCATCGACTGGGCCGGACCGGCCGTGTACATCGTCATGGCGGTTCTGTGCGGCTGGCTGGTGTGGAAGGCGGGCTGGAGCAAGATCGACCTGAACCTGGGCGGCATCAAGTTCCAGGGCTGGGACGCGCTGCCCGTCATGCTCTCAGCGATTGCGCTGGTGGTGAGCTACTTCAGCGGACCGATGCTCAACTTCGGCGACTTCTCGCGCTACGGCAAGAGCTTCGACGCCGTGAAGAAGGGCAACTTCTGGGGCCTGCCGGTGAACTTCGTGTTCTTCTCGCTGCTGACCGTGATCACCACGGCCGCCACGCTGCCCGTGTTCGGTGAACTCATCACCGACCCGGTGCACACCGTGGGCAAGATCGACAGCACCACCGCGGTGGTGCTGGGCGCGCTGACCTTCATGATCGCGACCATCGGCATCAACATCGTGGCCAACTTCGTCTCGCCGGCCTTCGACTTCTCGAACGTGGCACCGCAGCACATCAGCTGGCGCACGGGCGGCATGATCGCCGCGGTGGGCTCGATCTTCCTCACGCCCTGGAACCTCTACAACAGCCCCGAGGTCATTCACTACACGCTCGACGTGCTGGGTTCGTTCATCGGCCCGCTGTTCGGCATCCTGATTGCCGACTACTACATCGTGCGCAAGCAGCGCATCGACGTGGACGCGCTCTACACCATGAGCCCGCAGGGCGAGTACTGGTACAGCGGGGGCTACAACCCGAAGGCGATCATGGCGCTGGTGCCGTCGGCGCTGGTGCCGATCCTGTGCGTGATGGTGCCGGCGCTGCGCGGTGGCGCGAACTATGCATGGTTCATCGGCATGGGCCTGGGCTTCGTGCTCTACGCGCTGCTGAACCGCGGCAACAAGATTTGAAACACTGAAAGAGAAAGGGACGCCCCGTGCGCATCAAGATCATCAACCCCAACACCACCTGGAGCATGACCGAGAAGATCGGTGCCTGCGCCCGCGCGGTGGCGCACGCCGGCACTGAGATCGTCGCGGTCAGCCCGGCCATGGGCCCGGTTTCCATCGAGAGCCACTACGACGAGGCGCTCGCCGTGCCGGGGCTGCTGCAGGAAATTGCGGCGGGCGAGCGCGACGGCATCGACGGCTACGTGATCGCCTGCTTCGGCGACCCAGGCCTGAAGGCCGCGCGCGAACTGGCACGCGGCCCCGTGGTGGGCATCGCCGAGGCGGCCATGCACCTGGCCAGCATGGTCGGCAGCCGCTTCAGCGTGGTGACCACGCTGGGGCGCACCATGGGCCAGGCCTGGCACCTGGCAGAGATCTACGGCATGGAGCGCTTCTGCGCCAACGTGCGCGCCTGCGAACTGCCGGTGCTGGAGCTCGAGGAACCCGGCTCCAACGCCCGCGAGCGCATCGTCGAGGAATGCCGGCGCGCGCTGGAAGAAGACGGCTCCGACTGCATCGTGCTGGGCTGCGCCGGCATGACCGACCTGTGCGAACACATCGAGCGCGTGCTCGGCGTGCCGGTGATCGACGGCGTGGCCGCGGGCACCAAGCTCATCGAGTCGCTCGTCACCCTGAAGCTGCGCACCAGCAAGCGCGGAGAACTGGCAACGCCCCTGCCCAAACGGATGATCGGCGCGCTGGAGGGCTTTACCCTCCCGCGCTAGGCCACAATCCCGCATGCCCCGCGCCAGTTCCAAATCTTCCGCTCCTCCTGCCGAACCGGCCGCCTCCGTCCCGGCAGACACCGGGGCGGTCGTTGCCGACAAGACCAGCTCCATCGAAAGCATCGCCAACGACATCGCCACCGCGATCGTCGAAAAGCGCCTGCCGCCCGGC
Organism: Variovorax sp. AC103; assembly: GCF_979254005.1. Classification (NCBI taxonomy): domain Bacteria; kingdom Pseudomonadati; phylum Pseudomonadota; class Betaproteobacteria; order Burkholderiales; family Comamonadaceae; genus Variovorax; species Variovorax sp. AC103. Next base: position 129,743 of record NZ_CEEDFC010000021.1, read on the forward strand.
ACCTGGCTGCGCGAGGAAGCCCTGGGCCGGGTGTATTCGGTGAGCCGCACCAAGGTGCGCGCCGCGCTGCTGATGCTGTCGAAGGACAAGCTCATCGAGATGATTCCCGACAAGGGCGCCTTCGTCTGCCAGCCCTCGGTGGAAGAAGCGCGCGAGGTGTTCGCGGTGCGCCGCATCTTGGAGAGCGAAGTGGTGCGCCTGTTCATCGCCGCGGCGCGGCCACGCGACTACCAGGCGCTGGAGCAGCACATCAAGTTCGAGCGCAGCGCGCTGCGCCAGACCACCACCACGGGCACCGTGCGCGAAAAGCTGCTCGGCGACTTCCACGTGGCGCTGGCCGAGGCCACCGGCAACCGCACGCTGGCCGGACTGGTGCGCGAACTGGTGGCGCGCAGCTCGCTGATTGCCATGCTGTACCACTCGTCGAACGACCCGCACTGCTCGTCGGACGAGCACGCCGAGTTCCTGCGCCTGTGCCGCAAGGGCGAGGTGGACGGCGCGGTCGCCCACATGAACGAGCACTTGCTGCGCATCGAGGCCAGCCTGGAGCTCGGCACCGGCAAGCCGGACCGCCAGCTCGACCTCGTCAAGGCACTGCTGGCCTGAGCGGCAGCGGCAGCCGACCCGACCGTCACACAATCCCGTCATGCTGCACCCCGGATGGGCCCCGAGTTTCCCGCGGACACACCACCGTTGAACCGACTCACACCCATGCCCCGGCACCCTCGGCCCAGCGACGCGCCCGCCCCGCACCCCGCGATCCTTCCGTTCTTCCAGCCCATCGTGGACCTGCGCCAGGGCACGATCTTCGGCCATGAAGCCCTGGTGCGGGGGCCTGCCAGCACGGCGCTGCACAACCCCGAAGCGCTGCTCGCGCTGGCTGCGAGCGAGTCAAGGCTGACCGAATTCGAGCTGCATTGCGTGGAGATCGTCCTCACCGAGTGGAGCCGCCTGGACGAGCCGGGCCGGCTCTTCGTGAACCTGAGCCCCGATGCGCTGACCGCGGCCATGGGCGGCGTGGGCTCGGCATGCTGGCTCGAACGCATGCTCGCGCGCTGCGACATCGCCGCGCGCGACATCACGGTCGAGCTCACGGAGCAGCGCGCCACCGGCAGCGCCGAGGCGCTGCAGCGCGCCGTGCAGGCGCTGCACGCCATGGGTGCGCGCATTGCGCTGGACGACTTCGGCGAGGGCCACTCCAACCTTCGGCGCTGGAGAGACCTGCAGCCCGATCTGGTCAAGCTCGACAAGCAGCTCACGCGCGGCATCGCGAGCTCCCCACAGAGCGTGGAACTGGTGCGCGCCATCGTCGCCTTCGGCCACGCCATGGGCACCGAGCTCATTGCCGAAGGTGTGGAAGACGCCCAGGACCTGCGCGTGCTGCGCGACCTGGGCATTGCCTACGGCCAGGGATTTCTGCTGGGCCAGCCGGCGCCGGCGCTGCAGCCGTCGCTGCCCGCGGCCGTGGCGCAGCTCGTGCGCGACACCCGCATCGCGGTGATGCCGCACGCCGCCCAGCCCTCGCAGCCCCACGTGCTGCGCAGCCTGTCGGTGATCCAGGCACCGGCACTCAGCCCCCAGACGCCCATCGACGAAGTCTCGGCCCTCTTCCAGAAGCACCCCGAGCTGCATGCCCTCGCGGTGGTCGACAAGGGCCGCCCCGTGGCGCTGATCAACCGCCAGTCGTTCATGAACGACTATGCGCGCATGTACTTCCGCGAGGTGCACGGGCGCCGGCCTTGCCTGTCCTACGGCAGCCAGTCGCCGCGCATCGTGGAGCGGGAGGACAACGTCGAGAGCCTGATGGGCATCCTGATGTCGGAAGACCAGCGCTACCTGAGCGAGGGCTTCATCGTCACGCAGAAGAAGCGCTACATCGGCCTGGGCAGGGGCGACCAGCTGGTGCGCGCGGTGACCGAGGCGCGCATTGAGGCCGCGCGGCATGCCAACCCGCTGACCTTCCTGCCGGGCAACATTCCCATCAACATCCATATCGCCCGCCTGCTCGACGGCGGCGCCGACTTTGCCGCCTGCTACGCCGACCTGAACCACTTCAAGGTGTTCAACGACCACTACGGCTACTGGCGCGGCGACGAAATGATCCTGCTGCTTGCGCGCGTGGCGGCGCAGCACGCAGACCCGCACCGCGACTTCGTGGGCCACATCGGCGGCGACGACTTCCTGATGCTGTTCCAGAGCCCCGACTGGCAGCGGCGCTGCAGCGCCGTGATCGACGATTTCAACCGCCAGGCGCGCGACCTCTACGACGAGGCAGACCGCCAGGCCGGCGGCATCGAGGGCGAGGACCGCCAGGGCGTGGTGCGCTTCACGCCTTTTTCCACGCTGGCCATCGGGGCGGTGCGCATTCCGCCGGGCATGTTCCAGCACGCTGAAGACGTGGCCGGCGAGGCGGCCATCGCGAAGCACGAGGCCAAGCAGGCTCCGTCCGGCCTCACGGTGCGCGAGGCGCGCGCACGGCCGGCCTGATCCTTGCATCGGTGCGGCATGCACCGGCCACCGCGCCTGCAGGAGCCCGCCCCCTCGGGTTTTCCTGAAGCAGTTGTGACCATAAACTGTATACAGTTTCGCGTACACGATGTGTGGACGCCGCCCTGAAACGCGCTGCCCATGCCTTCTCTCTCACTGGAGATACACGATGACGGCCGACACTTCCTCCCCAGTCCCTGCGGTGCATCCCGTGGACCAGCGGCTCCCCGCAGGCAAGCTCGCCGCGCTGGGCCTGCAGCACGTGCTGGTGATGTACGCGGGCGCCGTCGCGGTGCCGCTCATCGTCGGACGCGCGCTCAAGCTCTCGCCCGACGAGGTCGCGCTGCTGATCTCGGCCGACCTGTTCTGCTGCGGCATCGCCACGCTCATCCAGGCGCTGGGCGCCACGCAGTTCTTCGGCATCAAGCTGCCGGTGATGATGGGCGTGACCTTCGCCTCCGTCGCGCCCATGGTGGCCATCGCCAACGCCAACCCCGGCCAGAATGGCGCGCAGCTGCTGTTCGGCGCCATCATCGGCGCGGGGGTGGTGTCCATCCTCATCGCGCCGCTGGTGAGCCGCATGCTGCGCTTTTTTCCGCCGGTGGTCACCGGCACCATCATCGCGGTGATCGGCATCAGCCTGATGCGCGTGGGCATCAACTGGATCTTCGGCAACCCGGTGGGCCCCACGGCGCCGGCGCTGGTCGACCCGGTGTATGCGAAGTGGCTGGCCGAGGTCACCTCGCCCGGCAGCTCCATTCCCGCGGTGCCCAAGGGCTTCGCCATCATGCCCACGGTGCCCAACCCCAAGTACGCCGACCTCTCGGGCTTCGGCGTGGCCGCGCTGGTGCTGGTGTCGATCCTGTTGATCGTCAAGTACGCCAAGGGCTTCATCGCCAACATCTCGGTGCTGCTGGGCATCGTGATCGGCGCGGTGGTGGCGTCCATCACCGGCCTCATGACCTACGAGAAGGTGGGCAAGGCCGCGTGGGTCGACATCGTGCTGCCCTTTCACTTCGGCATGCCGCAGTTCGACCCGATCCTGATCCTCACCATGACGCTCATCATGGTCGTGGTGATGATCGAATCGACCGGCATGTTCCTGGCGCTGGGCGACATGACGGATCGCAAGATCACGCAGAAGGACCTGGCCCGCGGCCTGCGCACCGACGGCCTGGGCACGCTCATCGGCGGTGTCTTCAACACCTTTCCGTACACCAGCTTCTCGCAGAACGTGGGCCTGGTGGCCGTCACCGGCATCAAGAGCCGCTACGTGTGCGTGGCCGGCGGCGCGATCCTCATCGTGCTGGGCCTGCTGCCGAAGATGGCCGCGCTGATCGAGTCGCTGCCCACCGTGGTGCTGGGCGGCGCGGGCCTCGTGATGTTCGGCATGGTGGCCGCCACCGGCATCCGCATCTTGTCGGGCGTGGACTTCAAGACCAACCGCCACAACGCGATGATCGTGGCCGTGTCCATCGGCGTGGGCATGATCCCGCTCATTGCGCCCAACTTCAAGCAGTGGATGCCGCACGCGATCCATTCGCTGATCGAGTCGGGCATTCTGCTGGCGTCGATTGCGGCGGTGCTGCTGAACCTGTTCCTGAACGGCGCCAAGCACGACGAGCAGGCTGTCATTGCGGCGGCCAAGCAGGCCGAGGCGCACTGAGTTCCTGCCAGGGCCCCTAGATCATCGCCAGCGGCGACTTGCGTCGCGGCGGTGGGTGCAAACGGTCCAGTTCGGCCAGGGCCGCCGCATCGAGTTGCAGCTCGACGGCGGCCAGGTTCTCCTTCAGGTGCGCGCTGCGCACCGCCTTCGGAATCGCGGCGACACCGGGCTGCGCAATGACCGCCGCCAACGCCAATTGCGCCGCCGTCACGCCCAGGCGACCAGCCAGTTCGCCCAGCCCGTCGTCGCCGGCCAGCGCGCCCTGGTCGATGGGGCTGTAGGCCATCAGCGGCATGCCGCGCTCGCGCTGCCAGGGCAGCAGGCTGAACTCCGGACCGCGCTCGCCCAGCGACAGATACACCTGGTTGGCCGCGCAGGCCGGCCCGCTGCCGACCAGCTGCGCCAGTTCCTCCATGTCGTCTGTGTCGAAGTTGCTCACGCCCCAGTGGCCGATGCGCCCGTCGGCCACCAGCGCATGCATCGCCGCGACGGTGTCGCGCAACGAATGGTTGCCGCGCCAATGCAGCAGATAGAGGTCGATGGCGTCGAGCCCCAGCCGCTGCAGGCTGCGCTCGCAGGCCTCGCGCGTGCCGCGCCGGCTGGCGTTGTGCGGGTAGACCTTGCTCACGACGAAGAGCTCGTCGCGCCGCACGTCGCCCGCGCGCAGCGCCTCGGCGATGGCCTGGCCGACCACGGTCTCGGCGCCGCCTTCGCCGTACATCTCGGCGGTGTCGATCAGGCGGTAGCCCAGCGCGATGGCCTCGCGCACCGCTTTCACCTCGGCCGCGCGATGGCCCGGGTCTTCGCCCATGCGCCAGGTGCCTAGACCGAGAACCGGCATCTCGCCGCCGGTGGGGAGTGGAAGTGTTCGCATCGGCCCATGGTACGGGCGGCGCAAGACCGTGTCAGCCGGTCGACAACGCCAGCCGCAGGGGCACGATGGCCGGGCCGGCACGGCCATGAATCGTGCAGGCGGCGGGTGTGGCCAAGCGCATCGACTCGCCGTTAGCCTTCTCATTTTGCGAAGTCCAAGTCAGTTTCGTGACAGCAAATCACCGCCCTGCAGAGAGACGATTGCCTTCCAAGCCTTCTGATTTTGTCAAGGCCGTTTGGGTGCCAACCCCATCGATCCACCCACTGCCCGCTCCTAGAATTTTTCACCTGCCCCGTGCCACGAGCGCGGGCGCCCCCCGCAACGGTCATGCAACGAATTTGGAACAGGTTGAGCGAATGCAGAAAAAGCACAGGATTGCCGTCATTCCCGGGGACGGCATCGGCGTCGAAGTCATGCCCGAAGGTTTGCGCGTGCTCGACGCGGTGGGCCGGCGCTTCGGCATCGACTTCTCGTACGACCATTTCGACTGGGGCTCCGACCACTATGTGCGCACCGGCCTGATGATGCCGGCCGACTGGGCCGAGAAGATTCAGGGCCACGACGCCATCTACTTCGGCGCCGTGGGCGACCCCGACAAGGTGCCCGACCACATTGCCGTGTGGGGCCTGCTGATCAAGATCCGCCGTGACTTCGACCAGTACGTCAACCTGCGCCCGGTGCGCCTGATGCCGGGCGTGCCCGGCCCGCTGGCGCACCGCAAGCCGGGCGACATCGACTTCCTGGTGGTGCGCGAGAACACCGAGGGCGAATACACCTCGGTGGGTGGGCGCCTGTTCGAAGGCACGCCGCGCGAAATGGCGATCCAGGAGTCGGTGTTCACGCGTGTGGGCGTGGACCGCATCATCGAATACGCGTTCGAACTCGCCAGCCGCCGCCCGCGCAAGAACCTGGTGGCAGCCACCAAGTCGAACGGCATTTCGGTGACCATGCCCTACTGGGACGAGCGCCTGGCCGAAATTGCCAAGCGCCACCCGGACATCAAGACGAGCAAATACCACATCGACATTCTGTGCGCGCACTTCGTGCAGCACCCCGACTGGTTCGACGTGGTGGTGGCCTCCAACCTGTTCGGCGACATCCTGTCCGACCTGGGCCCGGCCTGCACGGGCACCATCGGCATTGCGCCGTCGGCCAACCTGAACCCGGAGCGCAAGTTCCCGTCGCTGTTCGAGCCCGTGCACGGCTCGGCGCCCGACATCGCGGGCAAGGGCATCGCCAACCCCATCGGCCAGATCTGGTCGGCCGCGCTGATGCTCGACCATCTGGGCAACAACGACCCGGTGTATGCCCAGGCCTCGGCCGCCGTCATCTCGGCCATCGAGACCGTGCTGAGCGAAGGTCCGCGTACGCGTGACATGGGCGGCACGGCGAACACGGTGGATGTGGGCCGGGCGATTGCTGAATGCATTTCGGCCGGCAACTCCGCATGACGCGACGCCCCTCATCCCTTCGCGGCCGAGGAGACTGAGATGGGCCTGTTCCTGCTGAAGCGCACGCTGACGCTGATCGGCACGCTGGTCGGCGCCTCGGTCATCGTTTTCCTCGTCCTCGAGATCCTGCCCGGCAACGCCGCGCAGATGCTCATGGGCCCCGATGCCTCGCCAGAGGCCGTGGCGGCCCTGGCCACCAAGCTCGGCCTCGACCTGCCCGCGTGGACGCGCTACTGGCACTGGATCGCCGGCCTGCTCACCGGCAACCTCGGCGACAGCTACGCCTACAGCTCGCCCGTGCTCGACCTCATCCTCGAACGCCTGGCGCTCACCGTGCCGCTCGCCATGATGGCGATGGTGCTCACGGTCGTGATCGCGCTGCTGGTCGGCGTCACCGCCGCCGCGCGCCACAACAAGCTGGGTGACGTCGGCCTCATGGGCATGGCCCAGGTCGGCATCGCCATTCCCAATTTCTGGTTCGCGATTCTTCTGATCCTCGTGTTCTCGGTGCAGCTGCAGTGGTTCTCCGCCGGCGGCTTCGAGGGCTGGGGCGAAGGCTTCTTCGCGGGCATCAAGTCGTTGTTGCTGCCTGCCTTGTCGCTCGCCGTGGTCCAGGCTGCGATCCTCGCGCGCATCACGCGCTCGGCGGTGCTCGAAGTGATGCGCGAAGACTTCGTGCGCACCGCGCGTGCCAAGGGCGTGTCGCAGCGCATGGTGCTGTGGACCCACGTGCTGCGCAACGCCATGATCCCGGTCATCACCGTCATGGGCATGCAGTTCTCCGAGCTGCTGGCCGGCACCATCGTGGTGGAGAACGTGTTCTACCTGCCGGGCCTCGGGCGTCTCATCTTCCAGGCCATCAGCAACCGCGACCTCATCGTGGTGCGCAACTGCGTGATGCTGCTCGCGGCCATGGTGGTCATCGTGAACTTCGTGGTCGACGTGCTGTACGCCGTGATCGACCCGCGCATCAAGGCCAGCGACATATGAACGCGATCACAGCTCCAAGCGCCGCCGCGCTCAAGGTGCCGGGCTTCTGGCGCCGTGCACTGCAGCATCGCAGCTTCGTCATCGGCGGCGTGCTCGCCGCCCTGCTGCTCATTGCCGCACTTGTGTCCTTCGTGTGGACACCGTGGTCGCCGTATGCGATGGACATGGCCAACAAGATGCAGGCGCCCTCCGCATCGCACTGGCTCGGCACCGATGCATTCGGTCGCGACGTGGGGTCGCTGCTGCTGGTGGGCGCGCGCGCGTCCATCCTCGTGGGCGTGATCGCGGTCGGCATCGGCCTAGTGGTCGGCACGGCGCTGGGCCTGCTGGCGGCTGCCAAGCGCGGCTGGGTCGAAGAAGCGGTGATGCGCCTGTCGGACTTCACGCTCGCGTTTCCCGCAATCCTGTCGGCCATCATGATGACCGCCGTGTTCGGCGCGGGCATCGTGAATGCCATCGTGGCCATCGGCATCTACAACATCCCGACCTTCGCGCGCATCACGCGCGCATCGGCCAACGCCATCTGGTCGCGCGAGTACGTGGCCGCGGCGCGCGCCTGCGGCAAGGGGCCGTTCGCCATCACCATGCAGCACGTGCTGCCGAACATCTCGGCCGTACTGATCGTGCAGATCACCATCCGCTTCGCCATCGCCATCCTCGCGGAGGCCGCGCTCTCCTACCTGGGCCTGGGCACGCAGCCGCCGCAGCCTTCGTGGGGCCGCATGCTCAGCGAGGCGCAGACCCTCATGTTCCAGCAGCCGCTGCTGGCCGTTTTCCCCGGCATGGCGATCGCCCTCGCGGTGCTGGGGCTGAACCTGCTCGGCGACGGGTTGCGCGATTTGCTCGACCCACGCCTTGCCCGCGCACGCTGAGAACACGATGCCCCTCCTCGAAGTCAACAACCTCCAGATCGGCCTGCAGACCCAGCGCGGGCCGGCGCAGGCCGTGCGCGGCATTTCGTTCTCGCTGGAGCGCGGCGAAACGCTGGGCATCGTCGGTGAGTCGGGCTGCGGCAAGTCGATCACCGTGATGTCGCTCATGGGTCTGCTGCCCTCGAGCGCAAAGGTCACGGGCAGCATCAAGCTCGACGGGCAGGAACTCGTCGGCCTGCCCGAGAAGCAGATGTGCCAGGTGCGCGGCAACCGCATCGGCATGATCTTCCAAGAACCAATGACCGCGCTGAACCCGGTGCACACCATCGCACGCCAGGTCGGCGAGCCGCTGCAGCTGCACCGCGGGCTGACGAAAGCACAGGCGCGCAAGGAAGCACTGGGCCTGCTCGACCGCGTGGGCATTCCCGATGCGGCCTCGCGGCTCGACGCCTACCCGCACCAGTTCTCCGGCGGCCAGCGCCAGCGCATCGGCATCGCCATGGCGCTGGCCTGCGGCCCCGACCTGCTGATTGCCGACGAGCCCACCACCGCACTCGACGTGACCATCCAGAAGCAGGTGCTCGACTTGATCCAGGGCCTGGTCAAGGAAATGGGCATGGCGCTGATCCTGATCTCGCACGACCTCGGCGTGATCGCCAACAGCGTGCAACGCATGCTCGTGATGTATGGCGGCAGCGCCGTGGAAAGCGGGCCGACCGACACGGTCTTCGCCGGCCGCGCCCACCCCTACACGCGCGGCCTGTTCGCGGCCCGCCCTGCCCTCGGCGCCGTGCGCGCCGGGCGGCTGCCCACCATCCGCGGCAGCGTGCCCGAGCTGGTGGACATGCCACGCGGCTGCGCCTTCGCAGGGCGCTGTGCCCACACCATCGACCTGTGCCACAGCACGCGGCCGCAACCCACGCTGCTGCCGAACGACCACACCGTGCGCTGCCTGCGGCTGGGTGAAATTGCATCCCTGGAGGCCAGGACCGCCCAGGCCGCCACCACGGTTCTCTCCGCATGAGCCAGTCCACGACCACCCCCGGCCAGCCCCTGCTGGCCGTGAACAACCTCTACCGCCACTACGCGCTGCCGCGCGAAAAGCTCTTCGGCCCGCCACCCACGGTGAAGGCGCTCAACGGCGTGAGCTTCGACGTGCGGGCCGGCCAGAGCGTGGGCATCGTCGGCGAATCGGGCTCGGGCAAGTCGACCATCGCGCGGCTGGTGATGGCGCTGGACACACCCACCTCGGGCTCCGTGTCGCTCGAAGGCCGCAACCTGCACACGTTGTCGAAGAACGAGCTGCGCACCGCGCGCCGCGACTTCCAGATGGTGTTCCAGGACCCGTACGGCTCGCTCGACCCGCGCCAGACCGTGGCGCGCATCGTCGCCGAGCCGCTCGAGGCGCTGGCCGAAACCAGCCGCGCCGAACAGCGCGAGCGCGCTTCGGAAGCACTCGCCGCAGTGGGCCTGCGCACCACCGACATGGACAAGTACCCGCACGAGTTCTCGGGCGGCCAGCGACAGCGCATCGCGATTGCGCGCGCGCTCATCACGCGCCCCAAGCTCATCGTGGCCGACGAGCCGGTGAGCGCGCTCGACGTGTCGGTGCAGGCCCAGGTGCTCAACCTCATGCAAGACCTGCAGCAGCAGTTCGGCATCAGCTACCTGCTCATCAGCCACGACCTCGCGGTGGTCAACCACCTGTGCGACGAAGTCTGCGTGGTCTTCAAGGGCCGCATCGTGGAGCGCGGCCGCCCCGCCGACCTGTTCGCGCATGCGCAGCACGAGTACACGCGCACGCTGCTGTCCGCCGTGCTGCACACGCCGTCCCGCTAGCCGCGGCCGGCGCTCTCTTTTCCATCCCACCTCCAGGAGCTACCGAATGTTGAAGCGACGCACACTCATGACTTCCGCCATGGCGGCGGCAATCCCGGGTGTCTTCCTGCCCCAGGCGCGCGCGCAGGCGGGCAAGAACACGCTGACGATCGGCATGCCGCTCGAACCGCCGGGCCTGGACCCGACCACGGGCGCCGCCTCGGCCATTGCCGAGATCACGCAATACAACATTTTCGAGACGCTCACCAAGGTGAACGCCGACGGCTCCGTCACGCCGATGCTGGCCGAGAGCTGGTCGTCGTCGCCCGACATGAAGACCTTCGTCTTCAAGCTGCGCAAGGGTGTGCGCTTCGAGAACGGCCAGCCCTTCAACGCGGCGGTGGTGAAGTTCTCGTTCGACCGCGCGGGCGGCGCCAAGAGCACCAACAAGGACAAGCGCTTCTTCAGCGAGATCGGCACCGTGGTGCTCGACGAATACACCGTGGGCGTGAACAGCACGCTGCCCAACCCCGACCTGCCGTTCATGCTGGGCCAGTCGACCGCTTGCCTGGTCGAGCCCAAGAGCGCCGACACCAACGCCACCGCGCCCGTGGGCACCGGCCCGTACAAGCTCGCGGCCTGGCAACGCGGCGCCTCGTGCACGCTGGTGAAGTCGCCCACCTACCGCGACCCGAACCTGGCGAAGACCGAGCGCTTCGTGTTCCGCTTCATGTCGGACACCGCGGCGCAGACCGCCGCGCTGATGGCCAACGACATCGACATCTTCCCGCGCGCGGGCACGCGCTCGGTGGCGCAGTTCAAGGGCAACCCGCGCTTCCAGGTGATCGAGGTGGGCACGCGCGGCAAGGTGATATTGACCATCAACAACCGCAAGAAGCCGCTGGACGACGTGCGCGTGCGCCGCGCCATCCTGGCGGCCATCGACCGCAACGCGATCATCCAGGGCGCGGCGGACGGCTTCGGCAAGCCGCTGGGCAGCCACTACGCCATGGGCGCGCCGGGCTTCATCGACACCACGGCGATCAACCCCTTCGACATCGAGAAGGCGAAGAAGCTGCTGGCCGAGGCGGGCGTGAAGACACCGCTCGAACTGCGCCTGCAACTGCCCCCGCCTTCGTATGCACGCCAGGGCGGCGAGATGATCGCGGCGCAGCTGGCGCAGATCGGCATCAACGTGAAGATCCAGAACGTCGAATGGGCGCAGTGGCTCAACAGCACCTTCGGCGGCGCGCACGACTTCGACCTGACCATGGTGGCCCACGTGGAGCCCTTCGACCTGGTGAAGTACACCGAGCCCGACTACTACTGGGGCTACGACTCGAAGAAGTTCCGGGACCTGTTCGTGACCATCCAGAACGAAGAGAACAAGAAGCGCCGCGCCGACCTGCTGGCCGAAGCGCAGCGCCAGCTGGCGACCGATGCAGTGAACGGCTTCCTGTACCAGGCCGTGTTCCCGACCATCGCGCGCAAGGAAGTGAAGGGCCTGTGGCCGAGCATGCCGATCGTGGTGAACGACCTGGCCGCCATTTCGTGGAGCTGATGCAATGACCAAGCCTCTTTATTCACTGAGCGTGCAGGAACTGCACGCCGCCTACGCCGCCAAGGAGCTGTCTCCGGTGGAGGTGACGCGTTCGGTCAACGAACGCATCGCGGCCTATGAGCCCGAGCTGCACGCGACATGGCTGTTCCGCCCCGAGCTCGCGCTCGAGCAGGCGCGCGCGTCCGAGGCACGCTGGCTGGCCGGCACCCCGCGCGGCACGCTCGACGGCGTGCCCGTGACCATCAAGGACAACCTCGCGACCGAAGGCGACCCGATGCCCCTGGGCACCGCCGCCTACGCGCTCGTGCCGCAGACGCAAGACTCGCCCCCGGCCGCGCGCCTGAAGGAAGACGGCACGGTGCTGGTCGCCAAGACCACCATGCCCGACCTGGGCATGCTGTCGTCGGGCCTGTCGAGCTTTCATGAACTTTCGCGCAACCCGTGGGACCTGTCGCGCACGCCCGGCGGCTCCAGCGCGGGCGCCGGCGCGGCGGCCGCCGCGGGCTACGGCCCGCTGCACGTGGGCACCGACATCGGCGGCTCGCTGCGCCTGCCGGCGAGCTGGTGCGGCATCTACACGCTCAAGCCCAGCTTCGGGCGCATTCCGCTGAGCTCGCCCTACATGGGCCGCTGCGCCGGCCCGATGACGCGCACCGTGGCCGATTCCGCATTGATGATGGCCTCGGTCGCGCAGCCCGACGACCGTGACTATTCGGAACTGCCCGCGCCCACCATCGACTGGAACGCCTTCGAGGTCGACCCGTCGTTTCTCAACGGCAAGCGCGTGGCGCTGCACATGGACGCGGGCTGCGGCCTGCCGCTGGACCCGCAGATCGCCGAGGCCGTTCGCCGTGCCGCCAGGCGCATCGAGGCCGCGGGCGCGCACATCGAAGAAATTCCGGCCTTCATGACGCCGGCGATGCTGCAGGGCATGGACCACTTCTGGCGCATGCGCTCGTGCCTCGACATGCAGGCCATGACTGCCGAGCAGCGCGCGAAGATCCTGCCGTACATCCGCGACTGGGCCGAGAGCGCGGCCGGATTCTCGGGCGCCCAGGTCTTCGACGGCTACAGCCAGTTCGTGGCCACGCGCGCGGCCACGGTGGCCGCCACCAAGGCCTACGACTTCGTGCTGTCGCCGGTGTCGCCGAACCTGCCCGCGCCCGCCGACCATGCCTCGCCTACCAACGACCCGATGCGCCCGCTGGAGCACATCGGCTTCACGGTGCCGTACAACATGTCGGAGCAGCCGGCCGCGTCGATCAACTGCGGCTACTCGGCCGAGGGCCTGCCCATCGGCCTGCAGATTGCAGGGCGCCGCTTCGACGACCTGGGCGTGCTGCAGTTCAGCCGTGCGTTCGAGCAGATCCGCGACGCGCAAAGACCCTGGCCGGAACCGAAATGACAGCTCGGCGTCCAATGACGCCGACCGCAAGGAGACAAGACACATGAACGCAACCCACTACATCGACGGGCGCCGCGCGCCCTCCGAAGGCAACGCCACCATCGACGTGATCGACCCGAGCGACGGCCAGAAATTCGGAGAGATCGCGCGCGGCACGGCCGCCGACGTCGATGCCGCCGTGCGCGCCGCGCGCCGGGCCATCGGCGACAACTTCGACGGCCCCTGGGGTGCGACGACCGCGCTGGAGCGCGGCCGGCTGCTCGCCAAGCTGGGCGCCGCCGTGCTGGAGCACCACGAAGAGCTCGCGCAGCTCGAAGCCCGCGACACCGGCAAGGCGCTGCGCGTGGCGCGCAACGACGCCACCGCGCTGGCGCGCTACATGGAGTACTACGCCGGCGCCTGCGACAAGCTGCACGGCGACACCCTGCCCTACGAGCGCGGCTACACCGTGCTGACGGTGCGCAACCCGCACGGCGTGACGGGCCACATCGTGCCCTGGAACTACCCGATGCAGATCGCGGGCCGCAGCGTGGGCGCGGCCCTGGCTGCGGGCAATGCCTGCGTGGTGAAGCCGGCCGAGGACGCGAGCCTCTCGCTGCTGCGCCTGGCGGAGATCGCGACCGAGGTGGGCTTTCCGGCGGGCGCGCTCAACGTGGTGACGGGCTACGGCAAGGAAGCCGGCGCGGCGCTGTGCGCGCACCCCGGCATCGACCACATCTCGTTCACGGGCTCGACCATGACCGGCCGCAGCGTAGGCCTGGCCGCGGCCGAGCGCCACTGCCCGGTGACGCTGGAGCTGGGCGGCAAGTCGCCGCAGATCGTGTTCGCAGATGCCGACCTGGACGCGGCCGAGCCGGTGCTGGTGAACGCCATCATCCAGAACGCGGGGCAGACCTGCTCGGCGGGCAGCCGCGTGCTGGTAGAGCAGTCGGTGTATGAAGAGGTGGTGCAGCGGCTGGCCAAGCGCTTCGCGGCCGTGAAGGCGGGCACGCCGGCGGAAGACCTGGACATGGGCCCGCTCATCAACGAAAAACAGTTCCGCCAGGTGCGCGACATGGTCGCCACCGCCGAGGCCAGCGGCCTGAAGGTGGCCGCGCGCGGCACGGTGTCGCCCAATGCGTCGGCCACCGGCTTCTACCAGGAGGCGGTGCTGTTTCGCGATGTGCCGCACGACAGCGACTTGGCGCAGCGCGAGGTCTTCGGCCCGGTGCTGGCGGTGATGCCGTTCAAGGACGAGGCCGAGGCGGTGCGCCTGGCGAACGGCACGGACTTCGGCCTGGTGGCCGGCGTGTGGACGCGCGACGGCGCGCGCCAGCTGCGCATGGCGCACAAGCTGCGCTGCGGCCAGGTCTTCGTGAACAATTACGGTGCGGCGGGTGGTGTAGAACTGCCCTTCGGCGGCGTGAAATCGAGCGGTTTCGGCCGCGAGAAGGGCTTCGAGGCCCTGCTCGGCTTCACGACCCTCAAGACGATCGCAATCAAGCACGGATGACACCATGACCACCACTGAACAACAAACTCCACGCCGCGTGGGCCTCGTCGGCGTCGGCCTGATGGGCCACGGCATCGCCAGCAACATCGTCAAGCACGGCCACCAGCTGACGGTGCTGGAGCATGCGGGCAACCAGCCCATGGACGGCCTGCTGAAGGCGGGCGCCACGTCGGTGAAAGACGTGGCCGCGCTGGCCGCGCAGGTCGACGTGCTCATCCTGTGCGTCACGGGTACGCCGCAGGTCGAGGCGGTGATGCTGGGCGACAAGGGCGCGCTGAGCACGCTGCGCGCGGGCACGGTGGTGATCGACTGCTCGACGGCCGTGCCCGCCTCCACCGCCAAGGTGGCCGAGGCGGTGGGCGCCAAGGGCGGCAAGTTTCTCGATGCGCCGATGACGCGCACCGCGAAGGAAGCGGCCGAAGGCCGGTTGAACCTGCTGGTGGGCGGCGATGCCGACGTGCTCGACTCTTGCCTGCCGCTGCTGCGCTGCTTTGCCGAGAACATCACGCACGTGGGCGGCACCGGTGCGGGCCACGCGATGAAGCTGCTGCACAACTTCGTGTCGCTGGGTACTGTTGCGCTGCTGTGCGAAGCGGCTGCGTGTGCCGAACGCGCGGGCGTGAAGCCCGATGTGTTCGTCGACGTGCTGGCCAAGGGCGGCGGCAACGGCGTGGCGCTGGAACGCGTCAAGCCCAAGCTGCTCACCGGCAGCACCGATTCGCTGAAGTTCTCTATGGCCAATGCGAAGAAGGACCTGGGGTACTACAACGACATGGCGGAGCAGTCTTCTTCCAGTCATGGCATTGCGCAGGCTGTGGATGCGCTGCTGACGCAAGGTGTCGAGAAGTTTGGTGGGGACCGGATGGTTCTCGATCTGGTCGAAGCACTGCGCTGATTTCTTTTCCCTGTGCATCGCCCCTCTGTTCAGGGCGCGTGCACAAGCCGCCGGGTACTTCCCTCCGCGAATGTCCCCCGGGGCTTCGCCCCTCCTCCTTTATTTCGCTGCGTGAAGCACCCGACGCCCTGCGCACGGTGAGTGCTGCCGTGGCGTTGGCGGTTCAATTGCTGTGACGGACTACAGGTCGTTGATATGCGCCGGCACGCTGATGAGCGTGCGCTTGAGACGGGCAGGCAAGCGGGATTTCGCAGGGCGGGCGTCGGCCCCGGCCGAGATTGGCGTGGCTGCGTTCGATGTCTGCTTGCAGACGGGTTGCAGACCAGTGCTCGTCACAATAGCGAGTGTCAAGTCATGGTCTGGAAATACTCAAAATGATGGATTGGGTCCCTGTCGTCTTCATTGCTTTCAAGGTTCTCGTGTTCGGCACGGGCATGTTCTTCGCCATCAAGTGGCACTATGAGCGAGGGAAGAAGCACAAGGAGAAGCAGAGCGCGGTGCTGCGCGCGGGCGGCAAGGTGGCCGCAATCTTCGTGCTGTCGCTCCTGGGCCTCTCGCTTCTCACCTTAGGCCTCAGCAGCATGCTCGGTTTGGACTTGACCTTCCCATGATGGCAAGGGATGGTCGGCCGATGCCCAGTTGTGCGGCGGCCATTCCCAGATGCGGCTATCGGACAGCGTCGACACGCGGGTCAACACGTCACTTGAAGGCCGCTGTCGCGAGACAGCGCACGGTCTTCTGCGCTGATGGGTCGTGTGGCTACAGCCGGCCACAAGGGTCCTTTGCGGGCTGCCGCAGAATCAGCCAGAACCGGCCGTTTTCCTCGCCGGCACAACGCGACCAAGGCAGTCGCTTCTAGAGACGCTACAGAGGCCATCATCGGCATGACAAATTCATACTCGGTTCGCAACGAAGCTCCCTCTGTCGCTGTCTACTGCCGGCTCCGAGCCGCAGCTGGTCTGAGCTCAAAGACCGAAGAAGCAGCGAGTCGAGGTCTGCAAGGGAGCCTCTTCTCCGTTCAGGTCGTCTTCGATGGAGAGGTTGTCGGCATGGGCCGGGTCGTGGGCGACGGGGGTTGCTTCTACCAGGTTGTAGACATTGCGGTCATTCCCTCGCACCAGGGAAAGGGCCTCGGCAAGGTCATCATGCGTGAAATCATGAGCTACGTTGAAGCCAACGTGCCAGCAAGCGGGTACGTGAGCCTCATTGCTGATGGACTCGCCCAAAATCTATACGCCGGCTTCGGGTTTGCCGCCACTGCACCAAAGTCGATTGGAATGGCGCTTGTTCGGCGCGCGAGCGACCCCTGCTGAACAAGGTTGCATAAGGCACCCATCGGCCAACAGCCGTCGTTGGCGAAGGGCTTTCGACTTAGAGCGCCGCTGGGTGGTCCTCGAGCGGCACGAAGGAATCGCCGGAGGGTGCCAGGGCCACGATGGAGCCGGACTCGATGTCGTACACCCATCCGTGTATCGTCAGCTTTCCTTGCGCCAGCGCGAGCGCCACGGAAGGATGGGTGCGCAGGTTGTTCAACTGTGCGATGACGTTCTCACGCACCATGCTGTCGACGCGCGCGCGCTCGCTGTTGTGGTGCTTCGACTCGTTGATCATGCGGGCCGCGTCCGCATAGCGAAGCCAGTTCTTCACCGCCGGCATGTGCTCCAGACACGCGCAGGTGGCAACGGCTGTCATCGCACCGCAGTCAGAGTGGCCGCATATGACAATGTCGGTGACCTTCAAGGCGGCGACTGCGTATTCCACCGTTGCCGACACGCCCCCAGGTTCCGGACCGAAGGAGGGAACGATGTTGCCGGCGTTGCGGATGACGAACAAATCGCCGGGCTCGCGCTGCGTCACCAGCTCAGGGACCATGCGACTGTCCGAGCAGGAAATGAACAGCGTCGTCGGCTCCTGCTTGGTTGCGAGCTTCTGGAAGAGTTCCCTGCGAGTGGGAAACACCTCTCGCTGGAACCGCAGGAATCCATCTACAACGTCACGCATCGAGTCTCTCCAACTGATGGTGAATTTTACCAAGGAGCGGGTGCGGCGTTCAAACACGAGGTGCGTCGCGCGCTGGAGCTGGCGGAGCAGACCGACACCTGAAGCGGGCGGCC
This sequence comes from Variovorax sp. AC103, assembly GCF_979254005.1. Classification (NCBI taxonomy): domain Bacteria; kingdom Pseudomonadati; phylum Pseudomonadota; class Betaproteobacteria; order Burkholderiales; family Comamonadaceae; genus Variovorax; species Variovorax sp. AC103. The sequence continues at coordinate 147,368 of NZ_CEEDFC010000021.1, forward strand.
GCCCGGGCCTGCTGGACGGCGTCGGTCTCCGGCAGAATGCGGCCGAGGCTGTGTGGAAACTCCAGCGGTGCATCCAGTATGCCGAAGCATCGCGTTTACAGAGCTCTGACGACGTCTCGAGCGATCCGACGGTCTTGTTCCGCGTGTGGGGGTTT